>DAOLIO010000099.1:0-10331 GCA_035328505.1 Azonexus sp. | reverse complement strand
TGCCGTCCGCCCAAAAAGCGCCGCATCTAAGGAGAAAGACAAGTGGCTCGTAATCTCGATCCGAAATGCCGTCAGTGCCGCCGCGAAGGCGAAAAGCTGTTCCTGAAGGGCGAAAAGTGTTTTACCGACAAGTGCGCCATTGAGCGTCGTTCATATGCTCCTGGGCAACATGGTCAGAAATCAGGTGCTCGCCTGTCTGACTATGGTGTCCATTTGCGCGCAAAACAGAAGATCCGTCGTGTTTACGGCGTATTGGAAGGCCAGTTCCGCAAGACGTTTGCCGAAGCTGATCGTCGCAAAGGGCAGACGGGTGAAAACCTGCTTCAGCTGCTTGAAGCGCGCCTTGACTCGGTTGCCTACCGTATGGGTTTTGGTGCCTCACGCACTGAGTCCCGTCAGATCGTTCGCCATAACGGTGTGCTGGTTAACGGTAAGCGCTGCAATATCCCTTCCTTTATCGTCAAGCCTGGTGATGTCGTCCAGTTGACCGATCGTGCACGTGCGTCCTTGCGTTGCAAGGCTGCGCTGGAGGCTGCAGAGTCTCGCGGTTTCCCCGAGTGGATTTCCGTGGATATCAAGGAAGGCAAGGGCACATTCAAGGCCATGCCGCAGCGCTCTGAGCTGCCGGCGACCCTGAATGAAGGTCTCGTCATCGAACTTTACTCGAAGTAAGCACTGAGCAGAGGATCTAGCCCATGCAAAGCAGTGGACTTCTTAAGCCCCGTATCATCGACGTGCAGAGCGTTTCGCCCGTGCAAGCCAAAGTGGTCATGGAGCCGTTCGAACGCGGTTATGGCCATACCCTTGGCAACGCGCTGCGTCGCATCCTCCTGTCCTCGATGGTCGGGTATGCACCGACTGAGGTTGGTATCGATGGCGTTCTTCACGAATACTCCACCGTTGATGGCGTTCAGGAAGATGTTGTCGACATCCTTCTGAATCTCAAAGGTGTCGTATTCAAGCTGCACAATCGTGACGTCGTCAATCTGAAATTGGTCAAGGAAGGTGAAGGCCCTGTCCGTGCCGGCGATATCGAATTGCCGCATGACGTGGAAATCATCAATCCGGAGCACGTGATTGCACACCTCTCTACCGGCGGCAAGCTGTCGATGGAGATCAAGGTGGAAAAAGGCCGCGGCTATGTGCCTGGCAATATGCGCAATCTGGGCGATGCCAAGACAATCGGAAAATTGGTGCTGGATGCTTCTTTCAGCCCGATTCGTCGTGTTGCCTATGCAGTTGAAAGTGCTCGCGTCGAACAACGTACCGATCTGGACAAGTTGATTGTCGATATCGAAACCAACGGTGTTGTCGAACCAGAAGAAGCCATCCGCTACGCCGCTCGCGTGCTGATGGAGCAGCTTTCGGTATTCGCCGATCTGGAGGGTACCGCTCCTGTGGCCGAGGCTTCCAAGCCGGCTCAGGTTGACCCGGTTCTGCTCCGTCCGGTTGATGATCTTGAGCTGACCGTTCGTTCTGCGAACTGCCTGAAGGCCGAGAACATTTATTACATTGGCGATCTGATTCAGCGCACCGAAAATGAACTTCTCAAGACCCCGAATCTGGGTCGTAAGTCTCTTAACGAGATCAAGGAAGTTTTGGCCGCTCGTGGTTTGACGCTTGGCATGAAACTGGAGAATTGGCCGCCCGCCGGTCTGGAAAAGGCGTAAGCCTTTTTCAGCACGGGTCGTCAAGGGACGCCTGCAGAATATAGAAAGGATTAACCATGCGTCACCGCAATGGACTTCGCAAACTGAACCGTACCAGCAGCCATCGTTTGGCGATGCTGCGCAATATGACTGTTTCCCTGCTCAAGCACGAGGCCATCAAGACCACCGTGCCGAAAGCAAAGGAACTTCGTCGTGTTGTTGAACCAATGATCACCCTCGGCAAGAATCCGACGCTGGCTAATAAGCGTCTTGCTTTTGACCGTCTGCGCGACCGCGATATCGTTGTCAAGCTGTTCGCCGAAATCGGCCCGCGCTACGCAACCCGTCCGGGTGGCTACCTTCGTATTCTGAAGTGTGGCTTCCGTGTTGGCGACAATGCACCGATGGCTTTTGTTGAATTGGTTGATCGTCCGGAGCCTACTGAGGCTGTGGAAATCGAAGAGGCGGCTGCTTAATTGTAGTTAGTCACTGAGATGCAAAAAAGGCCGGGGAAACCGGCCTTTTTTATTGCTGATCGAAGCTTCCCAATCGTCTCACGGGCAATCTATCAGCATTAGGGAAATATCGTCGCTCGCGGGGGTATGGTTTTGATGACGGACAAGCGCCATTTCTATTTTCTCGAAGCGGTCTGCAGGAGAGGTGTTGGCCGCTGCGGCAATCAAGCCATCTGCACCAAATTGAGCACTTGCCGGATTGGTGGCTTCGAGTAGTCCATCCGAGCAAAGTGCGAGTTGGCTTTCAGAGTCCCAACTGAATTGCCGAGGATGGCCCCCCAATTCTTCATTGCTGACGATGCCAAGCGGCAGGTTATCTGATGGGAATCGACGCGCCACTCGTCCCCAGCGGTCGAAGAGGAATGCCTCTGGTGTTCCACCTACCCAGATATTGCCGTTTCGGGCGGATTCGTCCAGGCAAAGTAGGGTGATGGCCACAAAGCGGCCCACGGGCATGGATTCCTTTAACTGTTGATTGAGCTCAAGGACGATCTCGCGAAGGGATCGACTCTGTTTTGTCATGCGATAAAATAATGCCAAAACCGGCAAGACACTAATTGCTGCTGTGAGTCCGTGGCCGGTTGCATCGGCCAGCAAGGCGTAAAAATGTCCGTCTGGGGATCGCGATGCAGCGACGATATCGCCGCTGAAGTTTTCAGCAGCGATGACTTTGTAGCGTAATCGAGGGTCTTGCAACTCACTACGGTGTAACTGTTTTTCCATCAAGCGTAGGGCGAGTTGTTGCTCTGCTTGGGTCTGGTCGAAGTAGGTTTGAAGCTGGCTGGCGTTTTCACGAAGGGTTTTCTCGGTTCGTTTTCGCTCCGATATGTCCCGAATGACCGCAATGATCATTCTTTGGTTTTCGAGCGTGATCCGGGACAGCGAGATCGCTGCCGGAAACAAATGACCATCTTTGTGTCTAGCTTCCGATTCACGCTCTACACCAATCGATTGCTGCGGATCTGTTGACGAGAAATTGCTTAACAGGTCGTTATACGTAGCTGAAGCAGTCTCCGGCATCAGCATCGAAATACTTTGTCCAAGCATGTCAGCCGTCATCCAGCCAAAAATTCGTTCTGTCGATTGGTTAACGGAAACAATTTGGCCTTGCTCGTTGCTGGTGATGATTGCGTCGAGTACGTTGTCGGAGATGGTTTGAACACGCCGCAGCGAATCGATGGACTGTTGCTGCAATGCAAGCGAGCGTTGCATCGAGCGTAGCTTGGCCTCGAGGACTACGAAATTGATTGGTTTGGTCAGATAGTCATCGGCGCCGGCATCCAGGCCTTCGACGAGATTTTCGTCGCGATTCAGGGCCGATAGAAAGATGACGGGCGTCCATCGGTCTCGCGTCATGGCCTTGATGCGGCGAGCAGCTTCGAAACCGTCCATCACGGGCATCATAATGTCGAGCAATACAAGATCCGGCGATTCGGATTCGAACTTGCGCACGGCTTCCTCGCCGTTTTCTGCGAGAACGACCTCATGCCCCAGCTTTTTTAGGAAAACCTGAAGGATATGCAGGTTGGTACGGTTGTCATCAACCGCAAGCACCTTTATTTTGGTCATTATCGAATTCATGATCGAGTTTGGCTCGTGCTCATCACCGGCAAAATCGCCGGTTCAAAACAGCAGATGGCTTCAGAAGGCGATCGTATCATGGTGAGTCAACACGATAAGTGGACGAATAGCCATTGTAACCGGGTTGATCGGTCGCCTATTCAATGGCCACGGAATTGCTATTCCGGTCCTCTTGTTGTTGCAGCGCCCACATGCGCGCGTAATTTCCATTGGCGGAAAGGAGTGCTCCGTGCGTTCCTCGTTCAATAATTTGTCCGTCGCTCATGACAAGAATGTCGTTAGCGTTCATGACGGTTGAAAGACGATGGGCGATGACCAAGGTCGTGTGGCCAATGGCAACCTGCTCCAATTGACTCTGGATGGCGCGTTCTGTGGCAGAGTCGAGCGCGGAGGTGGCTTCGTCGAATATCAGAATGGGTGGGTTTTTGAGCAAGGCCCGGGCAATGGCAACACGCTGTTTTTCGCCACCGGAAAGCTTCAGTCCTCGTTCTCCGACGCGGGTTTCGTATTTGAGGGGCAAGGTTTCTATGAAATCGTGTAACTGCGCGGCGCGTGCTGCGGCAAGAACTTCGTCGCGGCTTGCGTCAGGGCGGCCATAGTTAATATTGTAGAAAATGGTGTCGTTGAACAAAACTGTGTCTTGAGGAACGATGCCGATGGCAGCCCTGAGGCTGCTTTGCTTCAGACTGCGCAGGTCGTGCCCGTTGATTCGCAAGGCACCGCCAGTGACATCGTAGAAACGATAGAGCAGGCGTGACAAGGTCGATTTGCCAGCGCCGGAGTGTCCGACGACCGCGACGGTTTTACCTGGCGCGATGGCAAAGCTCACAGTTTTCAAAATCTTTCGATTGGGTTCATAGGCAAAATCAACGGCATCGAAATTGATTTGTAACGGGCCTGTGGGCAGCTCGCGTGCGTCAGTGACGTCGGCGATTTCCCGATTTTCATTGAGCAACTGGAACATGCGCTCGATGTCGGTCAGTGCCTGTCGTATCTCTCGATAAACGATGCCAAGGAAATTCAGCGGTGCGTAGAGCTGGATCAGAAAGGCATTGACCAGGACCAGGTCGCCAATGGTCATCTGGCCATTGACCACCCCATTGGCCGCACGCCACATCATCGCGGTGACCCCCAATGCAATGATCGCTTGCTGGCCGAGATTTAAAAACGCCAGCGTGGTCTGGCTGCGGGTCGCCGCTGCTTCCCATTTGATCAGTTGTTCGTCGTAGCGGTGGGCTTCCCAGCCTTCGTTATTAAAATACTTTACCGTCTCGTAGTTGAGCAGACTGTCGATGGCCCGACTGTTAGCCGCCGAATCATTCTCATTGACGGCGCGCCGAATATCGATGCGCCAGTTGCTGATCTTGATCGTGAAAATGATGTAAGCCACTAGTGAAATCAGGGTGATCACCACGTAACCCATGTCATATTTCACGAAAAGGATGCCAAGCACCAATCCGATTTCGACGAGGGTCGGCAATATCGAATAGAGCGTGTAGGAAATCAGGCTGGAAATGGATCGGCTACCGCGTTCGATATCCCGGGAAACCCCACCTGTCTGCCGCTCCAGATGGAAGCGGAGCGATAGCGCATGTAGATGGCGGAATACTTCGAGGGACACTTGGCGCACGGCACGCTGCGTGACGCGAGCAAACAGGATTTCGCGTAATTCGGTGAAAAGCGCGGTTGAAAAACGGAGCGTGCCATACAGAACAAGCAAAAGCACCGGCAGGGCAAGCAGCTGATCGCCGCCCGACAGTCCATCGATCATTTCCTTGAAGATCAGCGGCACGCTGACATTGGCGACTTTTGCACCAATCAGACAGCCCATGGCTGCAAGAACGCGCAACCGATAACGCCATAAATAGGGAAAGAGCGTGCGCAGCGTTTGCCAGATGTGCGATTCGGCAAGCGGTTGCCCGGCGGGGGGTTTGGGAAGGGCGGTGCTGCGGCGCATAATGAAGCCTGACGAGGAAATAAACGTTGGAAGTAATTGCCTCGAGTATATGAAAACTGCCCGCTTTCCGGGAAAATCCAGACACATTTTGATTTTTGGATAAATATGCCGGTTGACCGTATCACGCTCCCCAACAAGCACTGCACGCTGCGTCTCATGCCCATGCCGGCCGAGCTCAACCCGCATGGCGATGTATTTGGTGGCTGGGTCATGGCCCAGGTGGATGTGGCCGGCGCCATACCTGCCATGCAACGGGCACAAGGCCGTGTCGCCACGGTCTCGGTAAACTCTTTCCTTTTCAAGCAGCCCATTTCCGTCGGGGATATTGTCAGTTTGTACGCTGACATTGTGCGAGTTGGATCGACCTCGATCACGGTCAGGGTTGAGGTTTTTGCCGAGCGCAATTACGCGGCACCCATCATCGTCAAGGTGACTGAAGCAGAGCTAACCTATGTGGCGATCGATGGCGACGGTATGAAGCGTCAGGTTCCGCCCGAAAACTCAGTGAAAATGGTCTAGAATCCGAGGGTTAATCAATTACCCCGTTTGTTAGGGAGTTATCCAATGAATAAAATGACCCTGCGCGCCCTGCCTGCCCTGTTGCTGATTGCGTTTTCCAGCGCTTCATCTGCCGCCGGTTTCCAGCTTTTGGAACAAAATGCCAGTGGCCTCGGCACTGCCTATGCCGGTTCAGCTGCAGTGGCGGACAACGCCAGCACGATTTACTTCAATCCGGCCGGCATGACCCAACTCGGCGGCTACCAGCTTTCTGCCGGGCTGGTTGGTGTTCGGCCGAGTTACGAATATCGGGATCAGGCCGGGGTGAAGTCCGGCGGCGACGCCGGTAGCTGGGGGGCTGTGCCCAATGCCTATCTGTCCGGTCAGGTGACCAGGGATTTATTCATCGGCGTTGGCGTGTCGGCACCGTTCGGTCTGGCGACCGAATATGACAGTGCCTGGGCAGGCCGTCTGATCGCCATCAAATCAAAAATCACCACGGTCAACGTCAATCCGTCCATCGCCTATCGGGTTAACGACAAAGTATCGCTGGGTTTTGGTCTCAATTACCAGAAAATTGATGCGGAGCTGACCAAAACCGGCGTTGATCTCAAGGGTGATGATACGTCCTGGGGGTGGAACGCTGGGGCATTGTTCACCCTTTCGCCAGCCATGCGCGTCGGCCTGTCCTATCGTTCGCCAATTAAATACACTCTGGAAGGAACGCTCAACGGAGCGCTGCCGATCAGGGCTGATGTCAAATTGCCGGACACCTTTATCCTGTCCGTATGGCAGCAGGTTTCAGATCGATGGGAAGCCATGGGCGATCTCTCCTACACGCGCTGGGGATCACTGGACAACTTGACGGTGGTCAATCGAACTTCGGGCGCTCCGATTGGCGCGCCTGAAATCTTCAATTACGAAAACTCCTGGCGCTTTGCCTGGGGTGCGGCTTATAAGGCGAATGATGCAGCCAAGCTGAAGTTCGGCATCGCCTTTGATCGCACACCGGTGCGTAACCAATACCGTTCCCCGCGTGTTCCGGATAACAATCGCCTGTGGCTCTCGCTGGGGGGGCAGTGGAATGCTGGCACCTACGGCAAGGTTGATGTCGGGTATGCCTATCTTTATGTCCTCGATCCCAGTATTTCCCAGCCGGGCTTGCAGGGCAAGTACGACGCCAGTGCCCATGTGGTCGGCGCTCAATACTCGGTAGGTTTCTAAACTGTTGCGGCGGAGACCAGAATTCCGGTGCTGGAACTGGGCGGTATGAGCTTGGGCCTGCGTGAAGGCGTGATTGTTCTGATCGCGCTGGTTGCGCTCTATATGGCCTTTGTGATTTGGCGTATGCGGCGTTTGCGCAAGCCTGCGACGACAGTGACCGATGCTCCGGCACCGCTTGCGGCGTCGGGAGACGCGTCACAAGCCCTTGCCGATATCGACGATAAATGGGCCCAAGCCTCCGAAGATATTGCGGGCGGCGCCCTGCGTAGCGGGCTGGAGCAGGAAATTGATCAGTTACGCAACGAGGTGGATGCCATGCGTGGCGAACTTGCCGCGCTGCGTGATGACATGTTGCACGAGTTGGCCCATCTTCGGGCCAGCCAGACGGTTTCTCCGATCTATGGTGACGCGATGCAAATGGCCGCCTCGGGTTACGACCCGGTGGCGATTGCCGAACGTTGTGGCATTGCACGGGCCGAGGCGGAACTGGTCGTTGCCCTGGCCAAAAGCCAGGATCGCTGAGGTAAGGAATGACGGAACAAGAAAAAGCGGCGGATCACGAAGCGCACGCGGGGGACATTCGCAACAAGTTGATAACCCGTTTGGCCGTCGCTGCCGTATTGGTCGCGGTGTTGCTCGGTGTGCTGGCTTTCTTCGACTATTTGTCCACGGCACCCGATGAATCCGAAGGCATGGTGTTTACCAAACCGGTCCCGGTTGTGCCGAAAAAGCCGCTGATCCAGCCCGTGACGCCAGTAGCCAATCTGCCAGAGCCACCAACGGTAGTCCCTGAACGAACCGATTCACCGGTTGAACAGCCCTCTCCGCCCACGGTCGTGGCGACTGTGCCAGATGTTGTCGAGGGCAAGCCGGATGCGGTTTCGGAAAATCGGCAAAAATCCCCGTCGACCGTAGCAAGCCCAAAAACAGCGCTTGTACGGCGTGCGGCGCCAGCCATTCAGCAGGAACCGCCGTCATCCGAGGAAGAGGCCGCCCCATCGGGTTCGCAAGTGTCGCAACGCGCGCATGTTCCCGTCGAGCCCGTGGCTGCCAAGCCTTCAGCCCGTATCCTTGAGCCAAAGCCGGCGAATGTCGCGGCACCCGCTGTCTCACGTCTTTTTTCCGGCTTCCTGTTACAGGCAGGTGTATTTTCCAGTGTTCAGCGGGCCGAGGAGTTGCATGCCCGCCTCACCCTGAGCGGTGTTCCCTCATCATTGGAAACCCGGGTTCAGGTCGGCCCGTTCAAGACCAAGCAAGAGGCGGAAGCAGCGCAGGCCAAACTCAAGGATCTGGGCGTCGAGACCATTCTCGTTCCGCCCAGAGGCAAGCTCTAGTCCGCTCAGGGCATGCCTGGCAGGCGCGGCAGGCCGAGGCTGCGCCGGATTTCGCGATGCAGCTCCAGGGGCGGCGGCAATGGAATGTCCCGATGGCGTCGTTCCTCGTAACGGCGGTCATCGTAGCGACGATCGTCGTAATACCGCCCACCACGGTCGTCGTAACGCTGGCGACCATCACCGTAATAGACGTTCGGACCCGAATAGCCGTAGGCCGGGTAGCTTTCGACGTACACCGGCGGTGCCCGGCGATAGCCCGTTTGATATGGAACCACAGCACAACCACCCAGAGTGCCAAGAATGATCGTGGCCAGGCTGAGACGGAGAAGGGTTTGCTTGAGGTTCATGGGGATGTGTTTCCTGTGGTTACGTAAGCTATTAACGCAAGCACACCCCTCCCGGCATACGGCGAAGCCGGGTTAGTTTGTAACAAATCGTTAGAGGTTCAGCGCGGCGATTGCGGTCAGACCTTGGGAAATGCTGGCGCGCGCGGCGATTTCAACCGCTAGCCGCAAGCGTGTGGCGAATGCGAAGGCATCCCCGATGCTGGCGCTGCCCGTCGTCTGAATCGACTTGCGCATGACCACGGTACGATCGGCGCTTCTGACCAGCGACCAGCCGGTTTCCAGTGCAACAGTGAGCGTGGTGCCGATCAACGGCCGGCGTAGCGAAATGATCTGGACACTCAATTCGTAATCAGCACCGCTACCTTGAAGAATGCTTTTGAACAGTTTGCTCTGAACGACAGCCGCTTCGATCGCTGCCTTCAGGTCGGCATCGGCGATATTGCTGCTATCCAGTCCTGACGTGTCGGATCCGCCAAGGGTCTGAACATGCAGACTGTGGGGGTAATGCTTGCTGATGGCGATGTCTTTGGGCGCCATGGCTTCGCGGCTGGCTGGTGAAGAACAGCCCGCCAGTGTCAAGGCGAGCGCAATGGCAGCGAGAAGTCTTCGGTGCATTTATTTGGCGCCCTTGTAGATGTTTTCGATGACTTCGTTGACCATCTCCTTGGGGGAGAGGCGGGTCAGCGAGGTGTGGAATGAGTTGCCGGTTGCCAGCGGGAAATCGGTTTTCGGGTCGCGAATGGTGATGGTCAACTCCAGCATGTACATGGTGATGTCCCACATCCACTTGTCGATGTAGGTGACCACGGCATCGACGCCGGCCGGTGCTGCTTCACTGCCCGTGGTGACCACCACGCCCTTGGTGCGCAGCTTGTCGGCGATCAGGGCATAGGTATTGTCATCGTCGGCGACCTTCTTGACGTACATGGTCTTCATCGACGAAAGGTTGGCGGACGGGTCAACGCTGCCCGTTGCGCGGTTGACCGCACAGCCCGTCATCAGCGAGGTGACGAGACCGAACAGTAGCGCCAGTTTCACAAACTTTGTCATGATTGCTCCCCCGAGTCGGTTGGTGAACGATATCAGCCTAATCCTGTTGGCCCGGTGCGTTTTTGATTTGGCTCAGAGGTCGTTCACCCAATGGCAGGGTTGCCGCGATCAGGGTTCCAACGCCTTGCGGATACGCTTGGCAAAGACGGTCATTTCTTTGGCTGCCTGAATATCGC
>DAOLIO010000098.1:0-10467 GCA_035328505.1 Azonexus sp. | reverse complement strand
TCCACGTCGATATAGCTTCCCAGGCCCATGCCATGCTGGGCGAGCAGGCTTTCATCGGCCGCATGCGCGATGCACAGCGCAGCCTTGGCGTTGCCGGCGAGGTCGATGGCTTCGGTCAGGGCTTTCTGAGCGGTCGGACTGTCGTCAATGGCGACAAAGATCTTTTGGTACATGGTCAAGTGCTCCGGATTATTTGAGAACCATGGCCGTGAAAGGCCAGAGGTAGGCTTGTGCCGTGATGAAGAAGCCCATCAGGGTGCACAGCGCGATGGAGTGGAAGAAGACATAGCGCAGGATTTCACCTTCATGGCCATACCAGTGGGTGGCTGTGGAGGCGACGACGATGGACTGGGCATCGATCATCTTGCCCATCACGCCGCCCGAACTATTGGCCGCAGCCATCAGGATCGGGGAAATGCCCAATTGCTCGGCCGTCGTCCGCTGCAGGCCACCGAACAGCACGTTGGAGGCCGTATCGGACCCGGTCAGCGCCACACCCAGCCAGCCGAGGAAGGTGCCGAAGAAGGGGTAGAAGACGCCGGTGAAGGCGAAGGCCAGACCCAGCGTGGCGTCAATGCCGGCGAAACGCGTCAGATAGCCGAGGGCGAGCATGGCCACGATGGTCGTCAGCGAGTAGCGCACCATCCAGACGGTCTTGCCGAACTGGCTGACCAGTTGCATCGGGCGATAACCCATCATCAGGCCGGCGAGGAGGGCTGCAAGCAGGATGCCGGTGCCAGTTGTCGTGAACCAGTTCAGCTTGTAGGCGGCCTCTTCCTTCTTGACCTTGGTGACGACCGGCGGCACTTTCTCGATCTTCTCGTGGATGTCTTCGAACTTGAAGACCGGCGCAAAGAAGGTATTGCCGGCGCGCTTGGGCTGACCCTTGGCATCGAGTACCGGCTGGCTGTTTTCGACGACCGGCACGGTATCGACAGCCTTTTTGAATTCAGGCAGGCCCCAGACGAAGACGAAGACGGTCAGAATGACCCAGGGCATCCAGGCACGGCGAACCGCAGTCTTGTCTGCTTTTTGCGGGATATCGGTCGGTAGCGGATGCGCTTCGCCACCATCTTCCTCGTGGCCGATCAATTTGGCGGACGTCCATACGGTCTTTGGCTTCCATACTTTCAGGAAAGCAATCAGGCTGGCCATGGACACCAGCGAGGCGATGACGTCGACGAGCATAGGACCGTGGTAGTTGGACACCACGAACTGGGCGATGGCGAAAGAGCCGCCGGCGACCAGAATGGCCGGCCAGATCTGCATCATGCCCTTGCGACCGGCAAAGGCCCAGATCAGCCAGAATGGAACCAACAGCGAGAAGAATGGCAACTGGCGGCCGATCATGGACGACAGCATCATCTCGTCGAGGCCGGTGACCTTGGCCAGCGTGATGACCGGCGTGCCGAGCGCACCATAGGCCACCGGTGCCGTGTTGGCGATCAGGGCCAGTCCGGAAGCGGCCAGTGGCGAGAAGCCGAGACCGATCAGTACGGCACCCGTGACGGCGACCGGCGTACCGAAGCCGGCAGCGCCTTCGAAGAAGGCACCGAAACAGAAGGCAATCAGCAGCAGTTGCAGGCGTCGGTCATCGGTGATGCCAGCGATGGAGTCCTGCAGTACCTTGAAGGATCCGTTTTCAGTCGTCAGGCGGTGCAGGAAGATGATGTTGAGCACGATCCAGCCGATGGGCACCAGACCGTTGATGGCACCAAACATGGCGGCATCGGTAGCCATGTAGGCCGGCATGCCGAAGCCGAAGATGGCGATAAGCAGGGCGGATACGAGCGCCAGAATGGCCGCAACGTGGGCCTTGACATGGAAAAAGGCCAATGCGGCCAGCATGACGACGACCGGTACGGACGCCAGTAATGCGGACAGCCCAATGCTGCCCAATGGATCATATATCTGTTGCCAGATCATGGAGAAACTCCTTTAGAATCTGGTCTGACCACTTTGCTGCGTTGGCGCGCAGACAGGTGGCGTGACCGTTTTAGTGTCAGATTTGTCTCAGTTTTCGGCCCAGTGCAAGAACCCCTTCTGCTGGGCTGTCTTTTTGTCAGCAGGTCAAATTGCTCTCCTTTCGGCTGCATTCCTCAAGCAGGTATGCGATGGATCGATAGGTGCGCCCTGTCTCGGCGGTGAGGCCAATTTCACAGGTGCGGTTGGTCGAGACGCCACAGGCGCAGTTGGCCGGCAGTTCGTCATGAATCTTGCGCAGGGCATGCTGATTCAGTTCCGGTACGACAAAACCCCGATCACCGGCAAACCCGCAGCAGGTGACACCGGCCGGTTCGATGATTTCTTCGACGCAGGCGGCGAGCAGTGTCCTCAGCTTGGTATCCGAGCCGCTCTTTTTGACGCTGCAATTGACGTGCAGTGCAATGGGTCCGGGTTGCTTGCTGAGCATCAGGCGCGGCAACAAGGCATCGTGGGCAAATTCATGGAAATCGTAGAGTTTGAGGCGACCGGCCAGGTGTTTCTGCATGCGCACCGAGCAGGTGCTGGCATCCATGATCACCGGGTACTTGCCGTTTGCCGATGCTTTCATCAACGCGGCTTCCAGGGTGCGCGACATGCCATCGGCTTCGTCGGCCATGCCCTTGCTGGCCAGCATCTGGCCGCAGCACAGCTTGTCAAAACCTTCCAGCAGGATGGGCGCGTAGCCGGCGCGGATCAGTACTTCAAGGATCACATCGCCCAGTTGTGCTTCATCCGTGCTGGACGGTCCAAAGATGCGGCCTCCACAGGTTGGAAAATAGACCACGGGGTCACCCTGCGTTGTTCTCGCGACCGGCGACTTGCCGGCGTGGGGCATGTCCTTCTTCCATGCACCACCGGAAATCCGGCCGAGGAAATTGTCGCCGAGCACGCCGGAAACCGCATGGCCCACCTTGAGTCCAAGGCGAGAGGCTGTGGCCAGCGTCCCGAAATGTTCGCCGGTCCAGGCATTGACGGCCCGTACGGTATCGCCCAACTTGCGACCCCGCAGGCGGCGCGTCAGGTCGCCGGTGTCGATGCCGACCGGGCAGGCCGTTGAGCACAGGCCGCAGGCGGCGCAAGTGTCGAGGCCCATGTAGGCGTAGTCTTCACCGATGGTGCCGGCTGGTTCGCCGGCAGCATTGCGACGAGCCAGTTCGCGGACGCTGACGATGCGTTGGCGCGGGGAAAGGGTCAGGCGGTGCGATGGGCAGAGCGGCTCACAGAAGCCGCATTCGATGCAGCGATCGACGATGTCTTCGGCGGCCGGCATCGGCTTCAGGTTTTCGAGGTGGGCCAGCGGGTTGTCATTGAGGATCACGCCCGGGTTGAGCAGGTTTTCCGGGTCGAACATCTTCTTGATCCGGCGCATCAGATCGGTCGCCTCCTTACCCCATTCCATTTCGACAAACGGCGCCATGTTGCGGCCGGTGCCATGCTCGGCCTTGAGCGAGCCATCGTATTTCTTGACCACCAGATCGCAGACATCGTCCATCAGGCGTGCATAGCGGTCGACTTCGGCCTGATCGCCGAAATCCTGGGTAAAGACGAAATGAAGGTTGCCTTCCAGCGCATGACCGAAAATGATCGCCTCGGAATAGCCGTGATGGCGGAGGATGGCCTGCAGGTCGAGCGTGGCGTTGGCCAGGGACTCGATCGGGAAGGCGACATCCTCGATCAGCACGGTAGTGCCCGTGCGGCGCATGGCACCCACGGAGGGGAAAGTCCCTTTGCGGACTTTCCAGTACATCTCGCAGGTGGCCGGGTCGGTCGAAAACTGCATCGGCTCGACGGTAGCGACACCTTCCATGGCGGCATGAACTGTCGAAATTCGCTCATTTATCCCGTCGACCGTGGCAGCGCGGACTTCGATCAGCAATGCGGCGGCATCATCGCCCAGTTCGCGCATGATGGCCGGTAGCCCGGGCTTGTTTTCGACAGAGCGCAGGGCCGGGCGGTCAAGCAGCTCGACGGCCGACACGGGCTGCGGCTTGAGGCGGATGACCGCTTCGCAGGCGGTGCGAATATCCGGGAAGAACACGAGCGCGCTGGCCTTGAACGGGTCCTCGACCACTGTGTTGTAGGTGATGCGCGAAATGAAGCCGAGCGTACCTTCCGAGCCGATCATCAGATGAGACAGGATGTCGATCGGGTGTTCATAGTCGACCAGGGCGTTCAGGCTGTAACCGGTCGTGTTCTTGATCTTGAACTTGTGGCGGATACGTTCTGCCAGCTTGCCATTGGCGCGGGTGTCGTTGCCCAGGCGCTCCAGTTCGCCCAGCATGACGGCGTGGCTCTTGCTGAAGGCATCGACACTGAGCGGATCTTCGGTGTCGAGCAGGCTGCCGTCGGCCAGCATGACACGCAGGCCGGCGAGTGTGCGGTAGCTGTTCTGGGCTGTGCCGCAACACATGCCGGAGGCGTTGTTGGCAGCAATGCCGCCGATCTTTGCAGCACCGATGGACGCAGGGTCCGGACCGATCTTCTTGCCGTGTGGTGCGAGTCGACGATTCACCTCCCCACCGATAATACCGGGCCCGAGGGTGACCTTGCCGGCATCGGCACTCATGGCGAAGGTGGCAAAACCCTCGCCAATCAGTGCAAGTATGCCGTCAGTAATGGCTTGCCCGGAAAGGCTGGTGCCAGCAGCGCGGAAAGTTACCGGGGTTGCGTGTTGCCGGGCTGCGGCAAGGACGGTTTTCAGATCGCTTTCCGATTCGATGACCGTGATCACTTGCGGCGTCAGGCGGTAGAAACTGGCGTCAGTGCCATAAGCCAGGCGTCGCAGATCGTCGATGATGATCTGGTGGTCGGGCAGATGCTGGCGGAGGTGCTGGATGAGTTCGCTCATGGGGTGTCTTGTGAATGATTGATGTTGCCTAAAATGGCAAGGATTTATGCGCAGGCCTTGCCTTCCGCCGGCCCGAGAAGGGAAACATCAACCCCGCTCCTTCAACAGGTCCCGCAACCGCTTGGGCGCCGGCTTCAACGGCACCCGTACTGATGTCCAGGCCCCTTGCTTCGACGGCATCAGCCACGACAATCGGCTGCCCAGCCAGGTCACCAGCCCATACAGCGCTGGCGAGCGATAAACCGCCGCCCATCCTTGCCAGATCGAGGTCATCAAGCGGCTGTAACCCGCCCCTTGTCCACGCATCGCCGGATTCTCATGTGGTGCCGAAAATGACTCCTCCCGCAAGCGCATCAACAGTTCCGGAATCGGAATCTTCACCGGACAAACCTCGCCACACGCGCCGCAGAGCGATGAGGCGGTGGCCATCGTTTTGGTCGCTTCCAGCCCCAGCATGTGTGGCGAGATGATCTTGCCGATCGGCCCAGGATAGGTGGTGCCGTAGGCATGGCCGCCAATCCGCGTATAGACCGGGCAATGATTCATGCAGGCGCCGCAGCGAATGCATTGCAGGGTCTTGCGTAACTGTTCGTCGGCGTAGGCCTGGCTGCGGCCATTATCGAGCAGTACCAGATGGACTTCCTCTGGTCCATCTTTTTCGCCAGCCTTGCGCGGGCTGCAGATCATGTTGAAATAGGTCGAGATGTTCTGGCCCGTGGCCGACCGGGTCAGCAGCGAGAGCAGCGGCGGAATGTGTTCGAGTTTTTCGACAATCTTCTCAATCCCGGTGATGGCAATGTGCACCGGTGGGGCGGTGGTGCACATTCGTCCATTGCCTTCATTTTCGACCAGGCACAGCGTACCGGTGTCGGCGACGGCGAAATTGACGCCGGACAAGCCGATATCGGCTTCCAGAAACTTCTGCCGGAGCACTTTGCGGCCGATCTGGATCAATGCATCGACGTTGTCGGTGTAATCCACGCCGGGCACTTTTTCGTGGAAGAGTTTGGCGATTTCTTCCTTGGTCTTGTGGATGGCCGGCATGATGATATGCGACGGCTTTTCGCCCGCCAGTTGAACGATGTATTCGCCCATGTCGGATTCCAGCGCGCCGATACCGGCCGCTTCGGCGGCGTGGTTCAGCTCGATTTCCTCACTGACCATCGACTTGCCCTTGATCATTAGCTTGGCCGCGTGCTGGTGACAGAGGCCAAGGATGATGGCATTGGCTTCTTCGGGTGTTTCGGCCCAATGGACCTGAATGCCGTTGCGCGTCAGATTGGCTTCCAGACGGATCAGCAATTCGGGCAGCTTGCCGAGGTTGTATTGGCGGACGTGCTCGCCCAGCGTGCGCAGGCTTTCCAGTTCTTCCGTGTCTGGAAACTGGCTGATGCGCTTGTTGATCAGGAAATCCATCGCGCCACGGAAGCTCTGGCGCAGGAAGGGGTTTTCAACGACATCCTTGGCCCGGGCACGAAAGCCTTCAGAGGGCATGAAATTCAATGCATGTTCGCTCATGCCGCTTCTCCCATCAGCAAGACAACCAGTTCTTTCGGGCCGTGGGCGCCATAGGCAAGCGTGACCTGAATGTCAGCCGTTTTCGACGGCCCGGAAATGAGCAGGGCGTTGGTTGGCATGCCATCCTGCCAACCTTCGGTCTGCATCGCTTCGTAGAAGGTGTTGTAAATCTTGCCAGCATCGAGCAGGACGATATGCACCGGCGGCACCAGCGACATCAGCCGCGGTTCATCGGCGTCCGGCCAGAGGATCAGCGTGCCGGTTTCGGCGATGGCAGCGCGGGCGGTGGTCAGGCTGGCCGGCGTGTGGTGGAACATTTCATCTTTCCACGCTTCGATCGGCCGGTCATAGCCCTTGCAGTCGACGCCACTCTCTGACAGTTGCTGCAGAGCGCGCTGGCCGTGTTCGGTATTCGGCGACACCAGCAGTTCGGCCAGTCCTTTGGCGGTCAGCACTTCCCAAAGTTTCTGTACCCAGTTGGCCGACGAGACGGCATAGACCTCGGCATGTGCGAGTTCAATCAGGCTGCGGAAGCGGGCAGCTTTTTCGGTGGGGCTTTCAACCCGTCGATGGCCGGCAAACCAACTGGCGACATCGGGCTCAGGACGATTTTCTGCAGGGGCCGTGGCTTTCAGCTTGGCCAGAATACGATCACGGGCGCTCATGGTTGGGCTCCTTTGTCGGTCCGGCGCAGCAGGAAGCTGGCAATATGCTCGCCGGGCAGGCTGGGTTTCTGGAGGCCGGCCTGCTGGTCCTTCCAGGCGGCGTGGCCGAGGATGTTCATCAGGCAGCCGCAATCGGCACTGACAACGCGTTCGGCGCCGGTGGCCTTGAGCGCCTTCACCTTGTCTTCGACCATGGCACCTGAAATTTCCGGCTGTTTGACTGAAAAGGTGCCGCCGAAGCCGCAACATTCCGATTCGTGATCCTGCTGGGCGACGGTGACATGGGCCAGATCGCCCAGCAGCTTGCGGCCGGTCAGGTGAACACCCATCTCGCGTCGGGCAGAGCAGGAGGTATGCAGGACGATGGTGCAGTCTCTGCCGAGATCTTGTGGGGTGAAATCCAGGACATGGACCAGAAAGTCGGTGAGCTCGTAGATGCGGGTGGACAGCTGTTCGGCCTGCGCCTTGCGAACCGGATCGGCCGCGAACAGGGTCGGATAATGGTGCTTCATCATGCCGGCGCAGGAGCCGGACGGGACAACTACCGGCCAGTCATTGGGGAAGAGGGTCAATTGATGAGCGGCGACCTTGCGCGCCTCATCGGGAAAACCACTGGTGTAGGCCGGCTGCCCACAACAGGTCTGCGCTTCCGGGAAGTGGACCCGGATTCCCTGACGCTCCAGCAAGGTGATTGCATCCATGCCGGCACCTGGGAAGAATTGATCGACCACGCAGGTGGCGAAGAAATAGATGTCGGTGGGTCGTGACGCAGCAGATTCCGGTTGGTTCATGTTGTCTCCGGTGTGAATTAATTAACGGTCAAATGGTAAGACCAATATTCGAGTAAGTGAAAATTTACGTGAATACCGTTACTTAGTCAATAAACTAAGGGTATATCCTATACTTGCACTTTATCCAAACGCTGTTTAGAATGCAGTGGTCTTACCAATAAAGCCAAGTCCGATGCCCCTTAATAAAGTACAGGTCCCGCGTATTTCCGATGCTGTTGCGGCTTCGCTGGAGCGCCGTATTCTGGAAGGTTCGCTGAAGTCGGGTGACCGTCTGCCACCGGAGCGCGAATTGGCGACCGAGTTTGGCGTCTCCCGGCCGTCACTGCGCGAGGCGATCCAGAAGCTGTCGTTGAAAGGCATGGTGCAGAGTCGACAGGGTGGCGGTACCTACATTACCAACGCACTTGAAGCTACCTTTTTCGATCCCTGGCAGGACATGATGGGGAACCACCCCAATCTCCGCGAGGACATGCTCGAGTTTCGCCGCATGATCGAAGGGCAGGCTGCAGAGTGGGCTGCCGAACGTGCGACCGAAGCCGATCTGACGCGCCTGAATCAGTGCTTTGAGGCGCTGAACGCCAGCTTTACCAACGAAAACATGGACCAGCGTTCCGAGGCCGACATTGCTTTTCATCAGGCGGTTGGCGAGGCAGCACATAACGCCTTGCTCGGTCATCTGTCGTCTGCGTTGCTTCGCCTGATGCACGACAACATCCGACTCAATCTTGGCGAGCTGAAATCCGTTCCCGCTGCTGGCGCCTTGCTCAAGGCCCAGCACGCTGCCATTTATGAGGGCATTGTTGCTCGCAAGCCGCAGGCTGCGCGTGCTGCCGCTGAAACCCACATCGACTTTGTCCGCGAAACACTGGCCCAGACCCTGCGCAGTGTGGCGCGTCGCGAAACGGCTGCACGTCGCCTGAGTCCTGATTTCTCCGAATCCACTTTCTGATTTTCAATTTGACCTTTTAGCAAGGAACCCCTATGGAACCGCTCGTCCTACCTTTTGAAAAACTCCGCATGAATGACGTCGACAAAGTCGGCGGCAAGAACTCTTCGCTCGGCGAAATGATCAGCCAGCTGGCTGACACCGGCGTTCGTGTCCCGGGCGGTTTTGCCACGACGGCGGATGCCTACCGCGATTTCCTGGCCCAGTCCGGTCTGGATGCCAAGATCAATGCCGTCCTTGATTCACTCGATGTCGATGATGTCAACGCGCTGGTCAAGGCCGGCGCAGAGATTCGCCAGTGGATCATGGAAACACCGTTCCCGATGGACCTGACCATCGCCATCACCGAGCAGTATCAGCGCCTGGTCGCCGATTCGACCACCGACATGTCCTTCGCCGTGCGCTCTTCCGCTACCGCCGAAGACTTGCCGGACGCGTCCTTCGCCGGCCAGCAGGAAACCTTCCTGAACATCGTCGGCCTGGAAAACATCCTGCACGCCATCAAGGAAGTCTTCGCTTCCCTGTACAACGACCGCGCCATTTCCTACCGCGTCCATAAGGGCTTCGTCCACGCAGACGTCGCCCTGTCCGCCGGCATCCAGCGCATGGTTCGTTCCGACAAGGGCGCCGCAGGTGTGATGTTCACGCTCGACACCGAATCCGGTTTCCGTGATGCCGTGTTTGTCACCTCCAGCTACGGTCTGGGCGAAACGGTGGTGCAGGGCGCCGTCAATCCGGACGAGTTCTACGTGCATAAGCCGATGCTGGCTGCCGGCAAGCACGCCGTCGTGCGTCGCAACCTTGGTTCCAAGATGATCAAGATGACCTTCTCGACCGAAAAGGTTGCCGGCAAGTCAGTGATCACTGAGGACGTCGAAGAATCCCTGCGTCACCAGTTCTCGCTCAATGACGAAGAAGTCATGGAACTGGCCCGCTACGCCATGATCATCGAAAAGCACTACGGTCGTCCGATGGACATCGAGTGGGGCAAGGATGGTATCGACGGCAAGCTCTATATTCTGCAAGCCCGTCCGGAAACCGTGCAGTCGCAAGCCGGCGCCGGCAAGGTTGAGAAGTTCAAACTCAAGTCCTTCTCCAAGGTGCTCGCCTCCGGTCGCGCCATCGGCCAGAAGATCGGTGTCGGCCCGGTCCGCATCGTCAAGGATCCGAAGGAAATGGACCAGGTCAAGCCGGGGGACGTGCTCGTCGCCGACATGACCGACCCGAACTGGGAACCAGTCATGAAGCGCGCTTCGGCCATCGTTACCAACCGCGGCGGCCGTACCTGTCACGCCGCCATCATCGCCCGCGAACTGGGCATTCCGGCCATCGTCGGTTGCGGTGACGCCACCGAAACGCTGACCGAGGGCGAAATCGTTACAGCGAGCTGCACAGAAGGCGATACCGGCCACGTTTACCGCGGCAAGCTGGATTACGAAATCTCATCGCGCGACATCTCGGCCATGCCGGATGTCCCGGTCAAGGTCATGATGAACGTTGGCAATCCGGAACTGGCCTTCGAATTTGCCCAGCTGCCGAACGCCGGTGTGGGTCTGGCTCGCGTCGAGTTCATCATCAACAACGTCATCGGCATTCACCCGAAGGCGATTCTCGATGTCGAGCGTCTGCCGGCTTCCAAGCGCGAGGAAATCAAGCGTCGCGCCCGTGGCTACGCCTCGCCGAAGGAATTCTTCGTCGAGAAGCTGGTGGAAG
>DAOLIO010000097.1:0-10487 GCA_035328505.1 Azonexus sp. | reverse complement strand
GGCCGTAGTGCCGACGCGGTGGTCGCGGTGCCGTCGCCAGAACCATTCCAGTTCATCGGACCGAGCGATGCCATCGGCGGCAGTGAGCTGGAACTCGGCTTCGTCGCGCCCGGACAGAGCGGTACCCTGATGGTCGAGATAGCCTACGATCCCGCCATGCTTGACGCCAGGCAACCTGCCGCCAGCTCGCCGGGGCGCCTGATGATGCGCGTTGATCAGGGACGAGGCAACCTGCGCTTCCAGGTGTTGCCTGGTGCCAGAGGGGAGACGCGGGTTGACGTCATCGGCGCATCGCTGGAAAGCGGAGAGCCGTACCCGGGGGCAATCGGTTCGCACATTCTCAAAATAAATTCGCCATGAGGGGCAGGCCTGGCCGGGGTTTTACCCTGATCGAACTGGTCATCACCGTCGCCATCGTCGGCATTCTGGCGATGACGGCGATGCCGATGATTGAAATGACGGCCAGGCGGCAAAAAGAAACAGAATTGCGGGCCGCATTGCGCGAGATTCGAACGGGCATTGATGCCTATCGTCGCGCAGTCGAGGATGGCAAGCTGGAAAAGAAAGCCGATGAAAGCGGCTACCCCCACCGGCTGGAAGATTTGGCCAATGGGGTCGACAACGTTCAGGACCCGAACAAGGGCAAGATTTACTTCTTGCGTCGCCTGCCACGCGACCCGTTTGCCACGGATCCGGATTTGTCGGCAGCGCAGACCTGGGGCAAGCGCAGCTATGCCAGCCCGCCGGATCAGCCGCTTGAGGGGGCCGATGTTTTTGACGTTTATTCGCTGGCCAAGGGCAATGGCCTGAATGGCGTGCCTTACCGGGAATGGTGAACATGACCCGCTGCAAAAAAGGCTTTACGCTGATCGAACTGTTGGTTGTCATGTCCGTGATTGCGACGCTGCTGACGATAGCCGTGCCTCGCTACTTTCAACACCTCGAGCGGGCACGCGAGGCCTCGCTGCGCGAATCACTGGCCGTCATGCGCGATGCCGTCGACAAATATCGCGCCGACACCGGGCGCTACCCGGAAACGATTGAAGAACTGGTGGCCAAGCGCTACCTGCGCAAGGTACCGCCCGACCCGATCACCGAAAGTGCCGACACTTGGGTGATCGTGCCGCCGCCAGACGAACCCGGCCAGCGCAAGGTCTGGGATATTCGCAGTGGGGCCGAAGGGCAGGGACAGAACGGCACCGATTATTCGACATGGTGAAATTCGGCAACTCACGGGGCGAACCTGACTGCTACGGTCAACGGCAAATTTTGGCCAAAAAAGAAATTTTCCGTGATGCCGGTTTCACCTACCTCGGCCTGCTGTTTGCAATTGCCATCGCCGGTATTGCCCTGGCTGGCATTGGCGTGCTTTGGCAGATGGAAAGCCGGCGCGACAAGGAAAAGGAGCTGCTTTTCATCGGTGAAGAATATCGAACTGCCATCACCCGCTATTACGCCCAGTCGCCCGGCGGTGTCGGACAGTATCCGCAAAAGCTGGAAGACCTGTTGCTCGACACACGCTTTCCAAATCCGGTGCGTCATCTTCGCCGCCTGTATCGCGATCCGATGATGCCGGATGGTGAATGGGAGCTGATTCGCCAGCAAGGCCGCATCACGGGCGTTGCCAGTCGCTCTCAGGAGCAGCCGATAAAGATTGCCGGTTTCGCGCCCGAGCAGGATGATTTTGAAGGTGCCGAGCGTTATAACGCGTGGCGTTTTGTCAGCAACGGCAGTGCTAGGCCTGCCGGCCCGGGTGGTGTTTCGGGGGGCACGATGCCTGTCGTGGTACCCACGCCTGCTTCTGCCATATCGCCAAAAGCCAATTAATCGATGATTTTGATATACGGCAGGCTGAAAATGACGCGAAACATGAGATTTGACGTATATGGCATGGGGTTGGAAGGTTGTGTGATCACGTTTTGTCGTATATTCCCCGGTCATCTATTTTGAATACTGGATTTCCCGCAGTGTCTTCAAGTTATCGTCAATTATTCTGCTGCCTGCTGGCGGCCTGTCTGGCGCCGTCGGTGTATGCCGATGCAGACGATACGGTCAACGTTTATCTGGCCGAGGGCATTCAGCAGGACAGCAATTTGTTTCGCCAGTCTGCGCAGGAACAGAGTGATGCCATCCAGACCACCTCGGCGACCTTGGCATTCGCCAAACCGTTGGCGCTGCAACGCTTTTCGCTGGATGCCACGTTGATCGATTATCGCTACTCGAAGAACCATTATCTGGACTATCGGGCCACCAATTACAACGCTGCCTGGAACTGGGCGTTGACCCATCGCCTCACTGGCGTGCTTTCGGCGAACCAGACCGAAGCCCAGACCAGCTTTGTCGATTATTCGCTGGGCACGCCGCTGACCCATCCGATCGTTCGCCGGACCAACGTCAATCATCTGGGCGCGGAATGGCAGGTCATGGGTGGCTGGCTGCTGGTCGGTGGCCTGACCAACAATCAGCAGGCCAACAGCAGCACGTTTACCGCGCAGAACAGCTATGAACTGAATACCTGGGAGGCCGGCGCGAAATACATCTGGCCGGCCGGGAGCTCCCTGCAATTGCTCCAGCGCGAGGGAAACGGTACTTACAAGGACAGGGTGCTGGTCGGTCTGGACATCCTGCCCGCCCCGTTCAATCCGCAGTACGACACCGGCTTTTCCCAGTCCGAAACCGAAGCCCGCCTCTATGTGCCGCTGACCGGAAAATCCATGATTGACGGCAAGCTGGCGCATCAGTCGCGGCAACATGATCATTTCAGCCAGCGGGATTATTCAGTCAATATCGGGCGTGTTGACTACACGTGGCTACCGACCGGGAATCTTTCGGTGGTGAGTGGGCTGCGCCGCGAGGTGGCGGCCTACCAGACTATCATCAGCAGCTATTACGTGACGGATGGCATCAATATCCAGCCGGCCTGGCAGATCAGCCCCAAGGTGGTGATGCGCTTCAACTATGACTGGCAGCGTCGCAAATACGACGGAACGCTCATCAGCGGACAGCCGGAATGGCGTGACCAGTTGCAATCGGCCCGCATCGGCGTCGATTGGGTGCCGGTGCGCTGGGCGACGCTGTCGACCAGCTATCAACGCGATACGCGCCGATCCACCCGCGATAATTTCGATTTCAATGCCAACATCGTCAGCGTGACAGCCCGTTTGAATTTTTGAGTTTTGGCCAAAAATTCCGGTTGACCACAGCAGTGGGCTGCAACCGGAAATGGCGGACTTACCGGCCACCCATGCGCTGATAGTGGGCGACCACCAGTGGCACATAACGCCGGGTTTCGGCATAGGGGGGCAGGCGTCGGCCATAGCGGATGACCGCATTTTCGCCGGCATTGTAGGCGGCCAGCGCCAGCTCGATATTGTTGTCGAACATGGCCAGCAGGTCACGCAGGTAACGGGCGCCGGCCCGTATATTGTCGGCGGGGTCGAGCAGATTGACCGTGCCGTAGCGGCGGGCCGTGCTCGGCAGCAGTTGCATCAGGCCGGTCGCACCCTTGGGTGATACGGCGCCCTGGTTATAGCCGGATTCGACGCTGATGACTGCGTGCAGCAGCTTGGCATCCACGCCAGTGTCACTGCTGGCACGCATGACCGAGTCGTGAAATGGCCGCTGACCATAGGGCAGGGCGAAGACGCCGCGGGGTGCGCGCAGCGCAGTACGGGCCGGCTTAAAACGGTCGGCCAGTACCAGTCGGTAGCGCTTGTCATCGGGAACGTTGCTCAGGTGCTCGACGCCATCGTCGTCGACAAAGCCGAAAATGCCACCGGCCGCCAGTGTTTGCAGCGGAACGAGCGTGGCGACGGCGAGGCAGATGAGGGCAGGGCGCAGATGCATGGTCGATGAATAATATATCCAACCGCGCAGCTTAGACAGTGCGTATTACGAGCGCTTGACCGTCGGGTGACGCGCCGGCGCCATGCCACCCGGTGGCCCGGAGTCATGCTGATGTAACGCGGCTTGCATAGTATTATCATCAATACTCTTAATTACCTTTGGCGAGCCTGTTTTGCGCAAACTTCTTTCCCGATTTTTTGACCGCTTTCTGGCATCCGGTGCCGTTTCCCGGTTGCGTCAACGCGGGTTTACCTTGCTTGAACTGCTGGTGGTCATGGTCATTATCGGGTTGCTTGCCGGCTATGTCGGGCCCAAGTATTTTGCGCAGATCGGCAAGTCGGAAATCAAGGCGACCAAGGCGCAGATCGACGCACTGGAAAAGGCGCTGGACCAATATCGCCTCGACGTCGGCCATTACCCCAATACCGAGCAAGGCCTGGCCTCGCTGATGAAGCGGCCGGCCGGCGAAAGCCGCTGGCAGGGGCCGTATCTGAAAAAGGATGTGCCGCTCGACCCGTGGGGTACGCCCTACCAGTACATCCAGCCCGGCGAGCATGGCGATTTCGACCTCTTCTCTTTCGGCAAGGATGGCAAGGCTGGTGGTGAGGATGAGAACGCCGATATCACCAACTGGTGAGTCCCGGATAAGCGATGGAATATGAAGTGATGGCCGTCTTTCCCGGTCGGGGGGTTTCCCGGCTGACCGTGGCGGCCGAGTCCCCGGATCTGGTTGCAGCGGCCCCCGCCTTGCAGGGGGGCGTCGTTGTTTCCATGCGTCCGCTGGGCCAGCGTACCGCAGCCGGGCGGGGGGGCAAATTTCCGTTGCCCATCTTTACCCGGCAGATGCTGTCACTGCTCAAGGCCGGCTTGACGGTGGTCGAAGGCCTGGAAACGCTGGCCGAGCAGGATCAGGGGTCGGCGACTTCCGAGATTCTGAGCAGCCTGCTCGCGCACCTGCGCGAAGGGCAGTCGCTGTCCACCGCACTGCAGCAGCATCCCGAGGCCTTTCCCGATCTGTATGTCGCCACGGTCAGGGCCAGCGAGCGTACCGGCGACATGCCGGAGGCGCTGCAACGCTACATCGTTTTTCACGAAAAGGTCGCCGATCTCAAGAAGAAGATTGTCAGCGCCGCCATCTACCCGATCCTGCTGATGTCGGTGGGCGCCATCGTCACCCTCTTTTTGCTCGGTTATGTCGTGCCGCGCTTTGCCCTGGTCTTTGCCGACAGTGGCCGTGATCCGGAAGGACTCTCCAGCATGCTGTTTGCCTGGGGCGGCTTCATCAACCATCATGCCGCCGGTCTGGCGGTGGGCAGTGTGCTGTCCCTTGCCGGTCTGGCTGGCCTGTTTTCGTTACCCGTCGTGCGCGCTGCCGTGGCCCGTGCTGCGTGGCGCGTGCCAGCCCTTGGCGAACGAATCCGGCTGGTCTTTCTGGCCCGGTTTTACCGGACTGCCGGCATGCTGTTGCGTGCCGGCATCCCACTCAAGACGACGCTGGGCATGGTCGCCGACATACTCCCGTCGGCATTGCGCAGCGGATTGCTGCAAGCTGTTGCCGACATCGAGCAGGGCCAATCGTTTTCCAGGGCGGCAGAGCGCGGGGGGCTGACGACGCCGGTGGCCATGCGCATGATCGCCGTCGGCGAACGCAGTGGCCAGCTGGGCGACATGATGGAAGCCGTCGCCACCTTCTATGATGAAGAAATCAACCGCCTGGTCGATACCTTCACCCGCTTGTTCGAGCCCTTGCTGATGACGGTCATTGGTGGCGTCATTGGCGGTATCGTTCTGCTCCTCTACATGCCGATCTTCGAACTGGCCGGTAATTTTCAATAGGATAGGCGATGAATTCACCGAGGGAGGAAGGCGTGCTGACCGATAGCCAGGAACGAGAAGTCCTGCTGGCCCAGGCACGCGCGTTGGCAGCCGCCGGTTGCGGACTGCCGGTTGTGATGGCGGCCTTGCAGGCGGATTTTGGTCAGGGCGAAGAGGTGGCCGGTGACCTGACCGCCGAGGTTTTCGGGCTGCGGGCAATCAGCCTGGCCGAGATGTCCGAGCATTCACTGGCCCTGTCGCTCGCGCCCTTTGCCGAATTCATCCGGCGACAGGCGTTGGTGCTGGAAGCCGGCGATGCCTACCTGATCGCGACGCCCAATCCCTTCGATGCGGGCGTTCGCGACTGGCTGGAAGGCCTGGTACCGCTCGGCCGGCTGCTGCATTGGCGACTGGCGCCGCCGTCGGTGTTGACGGCTTTCCTGGCGCGTGAAGAGTCACGGGTACGGGCGCTCGATGGCAGCCTGAGCGGCGAGGGCGGGCAGATTGCCATCGGTTCGGTGGCCGAAGACTTGTCGCTGCAACGGATTTCCGAAGATGGCAGCGCAGTGGTTCGCCTGCTCCGCTCGACGTTGCATGATGGGCTGAAAGCCGGCGCCAGCGACATCCACATCGAAGCCAATAACCGCGGCCTGGCCATCAAGTACCGTATCGACGGGGTACTCAATTACGCCGGTGCGATTGACGGCAACGAGACAGCCGAGCAGATGATTTCGCGGGTCAAGGTGTTGTCCGAGCTCGACATCTCCGAGCGCCGCGTGCCGCAGGACGGACGTTTCAAGGTCAGTTGGCAGGGGCGCGAGATCGATATTCGGGTGTCCATCATGCCCAGCATCTGGGGTGAAGATGCCGTGCTGCGCGTCCTCGACAAGCAGGCGCTGACCGACCACCTGCAAGGCCTGCGCCTTGATGCCATGGGCTTTGACGCCGACATCATGGCGCGTATCCGCCGGTTGGCCAGCGAGCCTTACGGCATGGTGCTGGTGACCGGCCCGACTGGTAGCGGCAAGACCACCACGCTGTATGCCGCGCTGAGCGAAATCAATCGTGGTGAAGACAAGATCATCACCATCGAAGACCCGGTCGAGTACCAGCTGTCCGGTGTGCTGCAGATTCCGGTCAATGAAAAAAAAGGCCTGACCTTCGCCCGCGGCCTGCGCTCCATCCTGCGCCACGACCCGGACAAGATCATGGTCGGCGAGATCCGCGATGCCGAAACCGCGCAGATCGCGGTCCAGGCCGCGCTGACCGGCCACCTCGTATTCACCACGGTGCACGCCAACAATGTGTTCGACGTGA
Source organism: Azonexus sp. (assembly GCA_035328505.1). Classification (GTDB taxonomy): domain Bacteria; phylum Pseudomonadota; class Gammaproteobacteria; order Burkholderiales; family Rhodocyclaceae; genus Azonexus. The sequence continues at coordinate 3,509 of DAOLIO010000097.1, read as the reverse complement.
TCGGCCGTTTCCTGCACATGGAAGTCGATCCCTACAACCTCGTCTCGGCGCTCAACGGCGTCGTCGCGCAGCGCCTGATCCGCACATTGTGTCCGGCCTGCATGCAGCCCGCGCGCCCGACGGCCGAAGAGTTGAGCCATGCCGACATCGATCCCGCTGCCAGCGCCGACTGGAAGTTCCACCGCGCGGTGGGCTGCGGCGCCTGTCGTGGTACCGGCTATCGTGGTCGCAAAGCCATCGCGGAATTGCTCGTGCTCAACGATGAAATCCGCGAACTGATCATCAGCCGCGCCCCGATCCGTCAGCTCAAGGAAGCCGCCCGGCGCAGCGGTACCCGTTCATTGCGCGCAAGCGCCCTCGATCTCGTCCGCGACGGGATGACCAGTCTGGAAGAAGCCAATCGTGTCACTTTCGTGGCTTGACCGCCTGACCCTCTTCATTCACCCGCAGCGCGTCGTGCTCGAACGGCAGCCCTGGCGCGGTGCCGCGTCCCGGCAGGCGGTGGACGTCGCGCCTCCCGCCGCTGGCGAAGCGGACTGGCAACCGGCACTGACCGCTGCCGACGCCTTGATCAAGGCAGATGGCAAGCGTGGGGCCGCACTGCATATCGTGGTGGCCGACCATTTCACCAGTTATGCATTGTTGCCGTGGAGTCAGGACATCATCGGCAAAACATCCCGCTTGCAGATGGCGAAGGCGCTTTTCAGGCATACGCTGGGCGAGCGGGCCGAGAAGCTGGATATCGCCCTCGACCGCCCGGCCTTTGGCAAGAATGGCGTCGCAGCGGGCATCGACAAGCATCTGCTGGCCGGCCTGCGCGCCATGGCCAAGGCCCGGCGCCTGCGCCTGACCAGCCTGCAGCCGCGCCTGATCGCCGAACTGGCCGCGCACCGAAAGCAGCTGGACAACGGCTGGTTTGCCTGCCTCGACCTTGGTTGGCTGACCCTGGCCGGCCTGCGCGATGGCGACATTGCCAGCCTGCGCAATCACCGCGCCAGCACCGCCGACCCGGCGATTCTGGCTGGCGAGCTGTCCGGCTTGCTCGCCGCCGAGGCGGCTGCGGTCAACGGGAAAAAAGTGCTGATTTCGAAAATTTCCGGTGCGGCACCCAAGCTGGATGGCTGGGAAACCACCGTGGTGCCGGCCATTGGCGGAGCCGGCCATGCGTGATTTATCGCTCGATTTTCAACCGCGTCGCCCCGGCCTGCTGACCGTCGTCCTGCTGCTTGCCGGCGTCCTGCTCTGCGCCGATGCCTGGCTGGATGCCAGTGCCTTGCGCAGCCAGCTGGATGATGTCGAGGCCAGGCTGGCCAAGGCCCAGCGGCGGGCCGACCGGCAGGATCTCAGCCGTCGCGACAGTCGCCCCGAAAACGTATTTTCGGCCGATGAAAGCAAGGCCCTGCGTCAGGCCATCAGCGCCATCCGCATCGACTGGGCTCAGTTGTATCGCAGCATCGACGCGGCCACGAGCGAAGACATCAGCCTGCTCGCCATTCGTCCCAACGCCCAGGGCAGGTCGGTGCAGATTTCCGGCGAGGCGCGTGACCTGAAGGCGGCGCTGGCCTTTGTGGAAGCGCTGCGCCGCGAGCCATTGGCCAACGTGGCGCTGCTCTCGCACCAGATCAAGCAGAACGACCCGCAACGTCCCATCATTTTCGAGATTGCCGCGACATGGCTGACCGGTTCCTGAGTTCACTGTCGGCCCGCCTGCGCTTTGCAGCTGCCAATCTGCAGGTATGGCCATGGCTGGCCTTGCTGCTTGTCCTGGCTGCGGCGCTGACCCAATTGTTGCTGTTGCCGGCCCGCGAAGCCGCCATCGACGCCGCTGAACAGCGTGTTGTCAGCCTCGAACGCAGCACCCGGCGCGCCGCCATCGAGCGGCAGAGCGTGCAGAGCACGCCCGAAGACACCCGCCAGCGCCTGCTGGAGCGCTTCCCGATGCAGGAACAGCTCAATGCCGAACTGGGCGGGCTGATCGAACTGGGCAACAAGGAAGGCTTGCAAGTGCCCAGTGGCGACTATCGCCTGATGCCGGGCAAGGATGGCCTGTTTGACCGCTATGTGCTCAACCTGCCCGTCAAGGGCAGCTACCGGAGCATTCGTCGCTATGTGCAGGCCGTGCGCGCGGCCTATCCCGATTCGGCCATCGACGACATCAGCCTGCGTCGCGAAAGCATCGGCAACCCCGATGTCGAGGCGCAAATCCGCATCATCCTTTTCGGCCGAAAGAGCGCCCCATGAAGCCGCAACAGCGCTGGCTGATTCTCGGCAGTCTGCTGCTCGCCACCCTGGTGGCCGGTTACCTCGTCGACGATGCCCCCGCACCGGAGAAGAGCAAACGGAAAGGGCATGCTGCGACCCAATCTGCAACGTCCTCGTCGACAGACCATCGCCGGCGTGATGCGAAGGATGGCACACCGACGCTGGCCGCCGCCCCGCTGAATTTCCCCGAGCCGGCAACCGCGGACGACGCCGACGCCGGCCAGAAGATCATCGATCCCTTCCGCAGCAAGAGCTGGTACGTCGCGCCGCCGCCCCCCAAACCCCCCAAGCCGACGGCGCCGCCCTTGCCCTTCCAGTTTCTCGGCAAGCTCAAGGAGGACGGCGAAACACGCGTCTTCCTCAACTACCAGGGCAAGTACGTCATCGCCAAGGTCGGCGATGTCATCGACAGCTATCGGGTTGACGACATTTCAGGCGGCCGAATGACATTCTTGTACCAGCCCTTGAATGAAAAGCAGTCCCTCGTCATCGGCGCCGACAATTAAACCAGGCGGGCGGTGGCAAATTTGATTTGCATTAGAGCGGGGAAGGGGGCGCGTTAGGTAGTCTCGGTCAAGCCGCAGTCATCCCGCCGGGATGGCCGCCAGATGAACGGACGCCTGATGACGATTTCACCCCTGACCCTGGCCAGCCTGCAACGCGCCCTGGCTGAAGGCTGGCACATCGCCAGCGCGACGCGCGGCGTCAGCATCGCTTACAGCCTGATCTTCACGCTGGGCGGCCTGGCGATTATCGGCGGCTTGCTGTCCCAGGGCTGGGCGCCGTTTGTCCTCGCTGCGGCGGGCGCCTTCATGCTGATAGGCCCGGCCATCCTGGCCGGCTTTTTCGGCATCGCCGGCGCATTCGAGGCAGACAAACCGGTAGGTCTGGGCTGCATCGTCAGCGGCTATAAGCAGGCCTCCCGTGCGCTGTGGGCACTGGCCCTGATCTGCGCGCTGCTGTTCATGATTTTTGTCACCGATGCGGCCATTCTCTACGCCTACATGATCGGCGCGACGCCAGTATGGCTGGATGCCCTGTTACCGGCCAACGCCAATGTGATGTCCTTCGTGCGCTGGGCCGGCGTCTCCGGCTTGGTTGTCGCCTTCCTGCTCTACTGCGTGGCCGCCTTTTCCGTGCCGCTGCTCTGCGAACGCCGAGCCGGCCTGGTCGAGGCCGTGGTGCTCAGTGTGCGCGTCGTTTTCGGGAATTTTGTGCCTTGCATTTTTTGGGCTTTTTTCCTGTCG
>DAOLIO010000096.1:0-10507 GCA_035328505.1 Azonexus sp. | reverse complement strand
ACTGGAGGAGCGGCTCGGAATAATCCAAGTTGATCTTGTATTGAGCGATATGGCACCCAATATGTCAGGGGTTCCGCTTGTCGATCAGGCGCGCGTCATGCACTTGGCTGAGCTGGGTTTGGAGTTTTCGAAGGTTCACCTGAAACCAGAAGGTGCTTTTCTGGTCAAAGTTTTCCAAGGGACCGATTACGAAACATTTCTGCGTCAGATGCGCGAGACGTTTAAAAGTGTCGTGGTGCGGAAACCAGATGCTTCCCGCGATCGTAGTGCCGAGCTTTATTTGCTTGGACGTACATTACGGTAAGAGTTTTGTTTAGAATGTTATTTTTATCGCTCGGCGCTGTATAAGGAGAGCAAGCTTGAACAACATGTTCAAAAACCTCGCAATCTGGCTGGTAATCGGCTTGGTTCTGATGACTGTTTTTAATCAGTTTAACAACCGCCAGGTTGCTACCGGTGCTGTCGAATATTCCCAATTCATCGACGAGGTGAAGGCAGGACGGATTTCGAAGGTGGTCATGGAAGGGCGTACGCTGAAAGCAACGACCAGCGAAGGCAAGCGTATCACTTCCTACGCGCCGCCAGATCTTTGGCTGGTTTCCGATCTCCTCAAAAATGGCGTAAAGATCGAGGCTCGCCCCGAAGAGGAGCCATCCTTCCTGATGAACCTGTTTGTCAGCTGGTTCCCCATGTTATTGCTGATCGGCGTCTGGGTCTTCTTCATGCGTCAGATGCAGGGCGGTGGCAAGGGAGGTGCTTTCTCATTCGGTAAATCACGTGCCCGCATGACCGACGAGGCTCAAAATATTGTTACCTTTGCGGATGTGGCGGGTTGCGACGAGGCGAAGGAAGAGGTCCAGGAAATTGTAGATTTTCTGCGTGATCCATCCAAGTTTCAGAAGCTCGGCGGCCGTATTCCTAAGGGAGTGCTGATGGTCGGCAATCCAGGAACTGGCAAGACGCTTCTCGCCAAGGCGATTGCAGGCGAGGCAAAGGTACCGTTCTTCAGTATTTCCGGCTCCGACTTCGTTGAGATGTTTGTGGGCGTCGGTGCAGCTCGCGTTCGCGACATGTTCGAAAATGCCAAAAAGCACGCACCCTGCATTATTTTCATTGATGAAATCGATGCCGTCGGTCGACATCGTGGCGCTGGCCTTGGTGGTGGCAACGATGAGCGCGAGCAGACGCTTAACCAGTTGCTCGTTGAAATGGACGGATTTGAGGGGCACACAGGCATTATCGTGATCGCCGCGACGAACCGTCCGGATATTCTGGATCCGGCACTGTTGCGCCCAGGTCGCTTTGATCGTCAGGTTGTAGTGCCGTTGCCCGATATTCGTGGCCGTGAAGAAATCCTGAAAGTGCACATGCGCAAGGTGCCAATCGCCGGGGACGTCAAGGCTGATGTGATTGCCCGAGGTACCCCGGGTTTTTCTGGGGCTGATCTCGCCAATCTGGTCAATGAGGCGGCTCTATTCGCCGCCCGCCGCAACAAGCGGTTGGTCGATATGGATGACTTCGAGATGGCCAAGGACAAGATCATGATGGGCGCCGAGCGTCGTAGCATGGTTATGACTGAAGAGGAAAAGATGAACACTGCTTACCATGAGTCTGGCCATGCAGTGGTGGCCAAGTTAGTGCCGAAATCTGATCCCGTACATAAGGTGACAATTATTCCGCGTGGTCGTGCCTTGGGGCTAACCATGCAATTGCCAGAGCAGGATCGCTATGCTTATGACCGCGAATATTTGATGAGCCGCATTGCTGTACTGTTTGGCGGACGGATTGCTGAAGAGCTGTTCATGAATCAGATGACGACTGGTGCTTCAAATGACTTTGAACGGGCTACTGCTATGGCGCGTGATATGGTCACACGCTACGGAATGTCTGATCTTGGTGTGATGGTGTATGGCGAGAACGAAGGCGAGGTATTCCTTGGTCGCTCAGTGACGCAGCACAAGAATGTCTCTGAAGCAACCATGCAGAAGGTTGATGCAGAGATTCGTCGGATTATCGACGAGCAGTATGCGCTTGCCCGCAAGTTGCTTGATGAGAATCGGGATAAGGTTGAAGCGATGACCAAGGCGCTGCTTGAGTGGGAAACCATTGATGCGGAGCAGATCGACGATATTATGGCGGGGAAGCAGCCGCGCCCACCAAAGCCAACCCAATCGACGACCCGTCCGACTTCTCCCTCCGATACACCGGGGGCTGAGCCAACAGCCGCTGCTACAGCCTAATCGCAGGAGCTTTTGAATTAGCCGGGAGGAGTCTCCCGGCTTTTTACTTTGTGCATCATGAATATACTCCGCTGTGGGTCTTTCCAGCTTGCTCTGGATTCTCCTCTGATAATGGGGATAGTTAACCTGACACCAGACTCGTTTTCGGGGGATGGATTGGTCGGAGATGTCGACCGAGCCATTTCGCATGCGCTTCAGCAGTTCGAGGCTGGCTCGGATATTCTTGATATCGGTGCAGAGTCGACTCGTCCTGGTGCCATTCCAACATCAGAGCGAGAAGAGTTGCGACGGTTGTTGCCGGTCCTCAGGGAAGTTACCGGTTGGGGGGTGCCTGTCTCGGTTGATACTTACAAGCCAACGGTTATGCGTGCTGCGCTTGAGGCCGGGGCGAGCATGATCAATGACATCACGGGTATGATTCACGAGGATGCATTGGCTATAGCGGCGGAAAGTGATTGCGCCGTGTGTGTCATGCATATGCAAGGAAATCCCGGCACGATGCAGACCACTCCCGCTTATTGCGATGTCGTTTCAGAGGTGAGGGCTGCGCTGGCCGAAGCTGTTGATCGATGCCGGTTGGCGGGTATTCGCGATGACCGCCTTGTGCTTGATCCAGGGTTCGGATTTGGCAAGACACTCGAACACAATTTGGCACTCTTTCGTGCATTGCCCGAAATGTGTTTGGGAGGATTTCCGTTGCTGGTTGGTGTATCGAGAAAAGCAATGCTCGGGGCAATAACAGGTAGTCCAGTTAATCAGCGAATGGCGGCCAGTGTGTCAGCAGCACTGCTTGCCGTCCAAAAAGGTGCAAAAATAATACGTGTGCATGATGTCGCCGCAACCAGAGATGCGTTGGCAGTCTGGTTGGCAATAGAACGAGAGGGTAGAGAATGAGCAGAAAGTATTTCGGTACAGATGGTGTGCGTGGGCGTGTCGGGCAGTTCCCAATTACCCCTGATTTCGTGATGCGTCTTGGCTATTCCGCAGGCAAAGCCTTGTTGGATCAGCACATTATGCAGATTGGTGAGCGCCCGGCGGTGCTTATTGGCAAGGACACGCGTTTGTCCGGTTATATGTTGGAATCCGCTTTGGAGGCGGGGTTTTCAGCAGCGGGGGTTGAGGTTTTTCTAGTCGGACCGTTGCCTACGCCTGCGGTGGCATATTTGACTCGAGCGTTGCGTTTACAGGCTGGAATAGTAATTTCTGCATCACATAACCCTTATTACGATAATGGCATCAAGTTCTTTTCTGCACAGGGAACAAAGCTTCCGGATCATGTTGAGCGAGCCATCGAAGAGGGTATTGATCAGCCCATGCAGTGCGCCGCTCCGGCCGATCTGGGCAGAGTTCGTCGAATTGAAGATGCCCGTGGTCGCTACATTGAATTCTGTAAAAGTACATTTCCTAATGATTTGGATCTGCGCGGGCTAAAAATTGTCGTCGATTGTGCACATGGCGCTGCATATCAGATCGCACCGAGGGTGTTTCACGAATTGGGCGCTGATGTGGTCACAATTGGTGCTCAACCAAACGGCCTGAATATCAACGATGGCGTAGGTGCTACAGCGCCCAAGGCATTATGTGAGGCGGTGCTGGCGAATCATGCCGATCTTGGTGTTGCTCTTGACGGTGATGCAGATCGCCTGCAGATGGTTGATGCCGAAGGAAATCTTTACGATGGCGATCAGCTTCTGTTTGCAATAGTTCGCAGTCGTGCGCGGACAACTACGGTCAAAGGTGTTGTTGGAACCTTGATGAGTAATCTTGCGTTAGAGCATGCGTTAGCCAAGATCGATATTCCTTTTACGCGTGCAGCTGTAGGTGATCGATATGTAGTTGAGATGCTCAATGAAAAGGGCTGGCTGTATGGTGGTGAAAATTCAGGGCATATTCTCGCAATGGACAGGCATACGACAGGAGATGGTATCGTGGCCGCATTGCAGGTCCTGGCTGCGTTACGAGAGGATGGTCCGGATTTAAAGACATTGCTTGGTGGGCTAACTCTCTATCCGCAAAAGCTTGTAAACGTTCCTGTTATCCGAGGATTTGCTTGGAATGATCATCCTGCGATAGTTTCTGCCTTGGTGACGGTGGAGGCAAGTTTGGCCGGGCGAGGTAGGGTGCTGTTGCGTGCGTCAGGAACGGAGCCGCTATTGAGAGTCATGGTTGAAGGGGAGGACCGATTGGAGGTCGAGAATGCTGCAGAGAAACTGGCGAGCGTTGTTCGGGCGGTCGCAGAATAAGCCCCGTCCTTTATCGAATCGTATTGACCGGAAAAACAACACATAGCTATAATCGTCGGGTTTTCGCCAAAGGAAGTGGTTAGCTCATGCGTAGAAAGCTAGTTGCTGGTAACTGGAAAATGAACGGTACATACCAGCAAAATGCAGCGTTGCTTGAGTGTATAAAATCGGGAGTGTCTGGGCTGGCAAGCGAGGTGGTGGTGTGTCCTCCCTATCCTTACTTAGGGCAGGCTCAATCAATTCTTGAAGGCTCTTCTGTAGGATTGGCGGCACAGTCAGTCAGTGAATACCCCGTTGGGGCTTTCACCGGTGAGATATCAGCCTATATGCTCCGTGAGTTTGGTTGTAGGTATGTTTTGGTTGGACACTCAGAGCGCCGAGCGCTTTTTGGCGAAACAGATTTGGTTGTTGCAGCAAAGTTTGGTATGGCGCTAAAGGCGGGCTTGTCGCCTGTGTTATGTGTTGGCGAAACCTTGGCGGAGCGCGAGGCTGGTGAGACGTTCGCTGTGGTTGCAAGGCAGCTATCGAGTGTTCTCACTGAATTTGGGGCTTCTGCGATGGCTGGCGCATTGGTTGCTTATGAGCCGGTTTGGGCGATTGGTAGTGGGTTGTCAGCTTCCCCTGAGCAAGCTCAGGAGGTGCACTCAGCTATACGTGCCCAGGTTTTGGGTTTGGATATGGTTGCGGGTGAGCGTCTTCGGATTCTTTACGGCGGTAGCGTCAAGCCGCAGAATGCGAAGGAGTTATTTGGACAGTCCGATATTGATGGTGGGTTAATCGGTGGTGCGTCCTTGATTGCTGATGATTTTTTAAAGATTTGCCTAGCGGCAGATTAATAGGCTGATAAATGAACTGGTTTTTCTCTCTTGTGCTCACGGTGCATATCATTGTGGCAATATCCATCATCGGACTGGTGCTGATGCAGCATGGTAAAGGTGCGGATATGGGGGCTGCCTTTGGTAGTGGTGCTTCAGGTAGTCTTTTTGGGGCAACAGGTTCCGCAAACTTCCTTAGTCGCGCGACAGGGATTCTTGCGGCAGTGTTTTTTGCGACAAGTCTTACATTGGCATATGTGGCGTCTAGTAAGCCAAAAACGACTGGCAGTGTGATGCAAGAACCGTTACAATCGCAGCCTGTTTCGCAACCTGCCACTGCGGGTGGTGAATCATCGGGAGGGCTGCGTGCTCCTGATTCAAAGGCAAAAGAAATTCCGAAGTGATGCAATTAAATCTCTTGGTAATTGTTCCTCGCCAAGGGGTGTAAAGAAGATGTGCCGACGTGGTGAAATTGGTAGACACGCTATCTTGAGGGGGTAGTGGCGCAAGCTGTGCGAGTTCGAGTCTCGCCGTCGGCACCAAGAAATGGGGGCAGTGGCCGTAGGGTTCGCTGTTTCGAGCAAAAACTGAATTTTGGCGGCGGATGATGGAAAACTACTTTCCGATCCTGATGTTCGTTCTTGTGGGGGTTGCGGTAGGCGTGTTGCCTGTCGCTATGGGGTTTATTTTGGCCCCTAGCCGTCCTGACCCTGAGAAGCTCTCTCCTTATGAGTGCGGCTTTGAGGCATTTGAAGATGCGCGCATGAAATTTGATGTGCGCTTTTACTTGATTGCAATCCTTTTTATCCTGTTCGATCTGGAAATCGCTTTTCTGTTTCCTTGGGCCTCAATTTTTAAAGATATTGTCGCGACAGAATCGATAAAAATGTTTGGTTTTGTCGAGATGCTTGTATTTGTTGCCATTCTGGTCATTGGCTATGTATATGCCTGGGCCAAGGGCGCGCTGGAATGGGAATAGGGCTCTCATATGGCTATTGAAGGCGTTCTGCAGGAAGGCTTTGTCACCACAACGGCTGACAAGCTTATAAATTACATGCGAACTGGCTCTTTGTGGCCTATGACGTTCGGCTTAGCGTGTTGCGCGGTGGAGATGATTCATGCTGGCGTATCGCGCTACGACTTGGATCGCTTTGGTGTCGTGTTTCGTCCGAGCCCGCGTCAATCCGACGTGATGATCGTTGCGGGTACGCTGACCAACAAGATGGCGCCGGCCTTGCGCAAAGTTTACGACCAGATGGCTGAGCCGCGTTGGGTTATATCCATGGGTTCATGTGCAAACGGTGGTGGTTATTACCACTATTCGTATTCTGTTGTGCGCGGTTGTGATCGCATCGTTCCTGTCGATATCTACGTTCCGGGCTGCCCGCCGACTGCTGAGGCATTGATCTACGGGATCATTCAGCTCCAGAACAAGATTCGTCGTACAAATACCATTGCTCGTTAATTGTCAAGGCTGATTCAATATGGCTGCCAAGCTGGAAACGCTTAGTCAAAACCTGCAGGAGCATTTCGGCGACAAGCTAAAGTCTCTGAAGCTTGCGCTGGGTGAACTAACTATTGAGGTCGGGGTTGCTGACTACCTTGGCGTAATGACTGCATTGCGCAACGATGCAGCGTTCGGTTTTGAAGAGATGATTGATCTCTGTGGCGTCGATTATTCGACCTATGGCGATGGTGCTTGGCGTGGTGCACGTTTTGCTGTCGTTGTGCATCTTCTTTCGGTTGTTCATAACTGGCGTCTCCGTGTTCGTGTATTTGCCGAAGACGAGAGCTTCCCGTCGGTTGCCTCGATAACTGGGGTTTGGACGAGTGCCAACTGGTTCGAGCGCGAGGCATTCGATCTCTATGGCATTGCTTTTGTCGGCCATGACGACTTACGCCGAATACTGACCGACTATGGCTTCATTGGGCATCCGTTCCGCAAGGACTTTCCAATTTCCGGTCACGTCGAAATGCGATATGACCCGGATCAGGCTCGCGTAATTTATCAACCGGTAACCATTGAGCCTCGCGAGAATACCCCGCGCATCGTGCGCGAAGAAACCTACGGGGATCCGGCACATGGCTGATATCCGAAATTTTACATTGAACTTTGGTCCGCAGCACCCGGCTGCGCACGGCGTGTTGCGTCTGGTGCTGGAGTTGGATGGTGAAGTCGTCCAGCGCGCCGATCCGCACATTGGACTCCTCCATCGGGCGACCGAAAAGCTGGCAGAAACCCGCACTTGGGTTCAGTCGGTGCCGTACATGGATCGTCTCGACTATGTCTCGATGATGTGTAACGAGCATGCCTATTGCTTGGCGACGGAAAAATTGCTTGGTATCGAGGTTCCGGAGCGCGGCAAGTATATTCGTGTCATGTTCGACGAAGTAACACGCATTCTCAACCATCTGTTGTGGATCGGCTGTCACGCACTCGACGTTGGTGCCATGACCATGGCGCTCTATACCTTCCGCGAACGTGAAGATTTAATGGATGTGTATGAGGCTGTCTCAGGTGCTCGGATGCATGCGGCTTATTATCGTCCTGGTGGTGTCTATCGTGACTTGCCGGATCGTATGCCGCAGTATGTGGAGTCAACCTGGACGGATGCCAAGAAGGCTGCCGAAAGGAATGAAAATCGTGGTGGTTCCTTACTTGACTTCCTTGAGGATTTTACCGCTCGTTTCCCGACCTATCATGCTGAATACCACACTCTGCTGACCGACAATCGGATTTGGAAGCAGCGTCTGGTCAACGTCGGGGTGGTGACGCCTGAGCGTGCAATGCAGATGGGGTTTACTGGTGCCATGCTGCGTGGTTCTGGGATTGCATGGGATTTGCGTAAAAAGCAACCGTATGCAGCATACGATAAAATAGATTTCGATGTGCCTGTGGGTGTCAATGGCGATAGCTACGACCGCTACCTTGTTCGTATGGAAGAAATGATCCAATCGAATAACATCATTAAGCAATGTATTGCCTGGTTGCGCAAAAATCCTGGCCCGGTGATCACTGACAACAATAAAGTGGCGCCGCCTGCGCGTGAAAACATGAAGACCAACATGGAAGAGTTAATTCATCACTTTAAGCTCTTCACGGAAGGTATCCATGTTCCAGCGGGCGAAGCATATGCGGCTGTCGAGCATCCTAAGGGTGAATTCGGTATCTACTTTGTTTCCGATGGTGCTAACAAACCTTATCGCATGAAGATTCGTGCGCCTGGTTTTGTCCACCTGGCTGGGCTGGACGAGATGTCCAGAGGCCATATGATTGCCGACGTCGTTACGATTATCGGTTCCCAAGATATTGTTTTTGGCGAGATCGACCGCTGATGTTTTCCGCTGAAACCCTCCAGAAGTTTGCCCGCGAGGTCGCCAAATACCCCGCCGATCAGAAACAGTCGGCGTCGATGGCCTGTCTCGCTCACGCCCAGGAAGAAAAGGGTTGGCTTGCGCCCGAGTCTATCGAGGCGGTAGCCGACTATCTTGGTATGCCGCCGATGGCAGCTTACGAAGTAGCGTCTTTCTACAACATGTATGACCTGAAACCGGTCGGCAGGTACAAGATCACGGTCTGTACCAATCTGCCGTGTGCGCTTTCGGGCGGCTATCATGCCGGAGAGTATCTCCAGAAGAAACTGGGGGTAGTTTACGGTGAGACGACGGCTGACGGCAAATTCACGTTGAAGGAAGGTGAGTGCATGGGGGCCTGCGGTGATGCTCCTGTCTTCATCGTCAACAACCGTTCGATGTGCAGTCACATGCATCCGGAGCAGATCGACAAGCTGCTTGAGGAGTGCAAATAATGGCGATGCTTGGTTCGATCAACGGCGTCCTCATGGAAGGCTTGGACGGCGACAATAGCTGGAGCCTAAAGGACTATGTGGCCCGTGGCGGCTACGCGCAACTGAAGCGCATCCTGGAAACCAAGATGACCCAGGAAGACGTCATCAGCGAAGTCAAGAAATCCGTCCTGCGCGGTCGTGGCGGTGCTGGCTTCCCGACTGGCCTGAAATGGTCTTTCATGCCGCGCTCCTTCCCTGGCGACAAGTACGTCGTTTGCAACACCGACGAAGGTGAGCCCGGAACATTCAAGGACCGTGACATCATGCGTTTTAACCCCCATGCCGTCATCGAAGGCATGGCGATCGCCGCCTATGCGATGGGCGCGAACCGCGGTTACAACTATGTGCACGGCGAAGTCTGGCTGGAGTACATGCGTTTCGAAGAAGCGCTCGATCAGGCGCGTGCTGCAGGCTTTATCGGTCAGAATATTCTGGGTTCCGGGTTCAATTTCGAGCTGTTTGCACACCATGGTTACGGCGCATATATATGCGGCGAAGAAACTGCATTGCTCGAATCGATCGAAGGCAAGAAGGGCCAACCGCGCTTCAAGCCGCCGTTCCCGGCGTCTTTCGGTCTGTATGGCAAGCCGACGACGATCAATAATACCGAAACATTTGCGGCAATTCCGTTCATCCTCAAGATGGGCGGTGAAGAATTCCTGAATTTGGGCAAGCCGAACAACGGAGGTACGAAGCTGTTCTCGGTCTCCGGTCATGTGAATCGTCCGGGCAACTACGAGATTCCGCTCGGTACCCCGTTCTCCACCCTGCTCGAAATGTGCGGCGGGATGCGTGGCGGTCGCAAGCTAAAGGCTGTCATTCCCGGTGGTTCTTCGGCGCCTGTCATGCCTGGCGAAGTCATCATGGATTGCACCATGGATTATGACTCGATAAGCAAGGGCGGATCGATGCTGGGTTCCGGTGCGGTCATTGTCATGGATGAGACGGTATGCATGGTCAAAGCGCTGGAGCGGCTGTCGTTCTTCTACTACGAAGAGTCATGCGGGCAATGTACACCTTGCCGCGAAGGTACAGCTTGGATGTACAAGGTTGTGCATCGTATCGAGAACGGACTTGGCAAGCCCGAAGATCTGGATCTGCTAAATAGCGTGCTCGGCAATATTGCTGGTCGCACCATCTGTGCGCTTGGCGATGCTGCGGCTTTTCCGGTGCAGAGCTTTATCAAGCACTTCGGCAAAGAATTCGAGTACCACATTGAAAACAAGACCTGTCTGGTTCCCAAGGATGTGCAGTGGGCAGGCAGTGGCTTCCACAAGATTCCGGCCTAACAGGTTGCGGGTTAGTAACGAAAGAACTGGCTACAAGGTAGCGACATGCTAGAAATCGAAATCGACGGCAAG
>DAOLIO010000095.1:0-10536 GCA_035328505.1 Azonexus sp. | reverse complement strand
AACCGCGCCATCGCGGGCAATGTCGCCGGCCCGCTGACCGTGGAGTATTACCGCCAGCGCGCCAGCGCCGGCCTGATCATTTCGGAAGCCAGCCAAATCAGCCCGACGGCGCAGGGCTACCTCGACACCCCGGGCATCCATTCGCCGGAGCAGATCACCGGCTGGCGCCAGGTAACGGATGCCGTGCATGCGGCAGGTGGCAAGATCGTGCTGCAGCTCTGGCACGTCGGCCGCATTTCCCACACCTCTCTGCTGCCGGCAGGCGAAGCGCCTGTTTCCTCTACCGCAAAAGCCGCGGAAGCGATGACCTACACGGCTGAAGGTTTCGTTCCGGTTTCCACGCCGCGCGCCTTGCGCGATGACGAAATTCCCGGCCTGATAGCCGACTACCGCCACGCCGCCCGCAATGCCATTGAAGCCGGTTTTGATGGCGTTGAAGTGCATGCCGCCAACACCTACCTGATCGAGCAGTTCCTGCGCGACAGCGTCAATGACCGCAGCGGTCCGTACGGTGGCAGCATCGCCAACCGTGCCCGCCTGTTGGTGGAGGTCATGCAGGCCGTGACCGATGAAATTGGCGCGGGCCGCACCGGCATTCGCCTCAGCCCGATGACCACGTTCACCGCGCCGCTCGACAGCGATCCGCAGGCGCTCTACGGCTACGTCGTCGAAAAACTGGCCCCGCTTGGGCTGGCCTACCTGCACGTCATCGAAGGCGAAACCGGCGGAACGCGCACGCCGGAAGGCAAGGCTTTCGATTACGAAGCCCTGCATCGCAGCTACCCCGGTGCGTGGATGGTCAATAACGGCTACTCCCGCGAACTGGCCGTTGAAACGGTAGCCAGCGGCAAGGCAGATCTGGTGGCCTTTGGCCGCCCCTTCATCAGCACGCCGGACCTCGTCCGCCGCCTACACGAGGACAAGCCCTTGAACGAACTGCGCGCCAACCTGCTCTATGGCGGTGGCGCCGAGGGCTACACCGATTACCCGGCATTGGCCGACTAGTCGCCCTTCCACCATGGCCGCGACCGGGATTTCCCGGCACGGCCCCTACGCCAAAACCTCATGTCCTCATATCGCCGCTGGTTACCTGCACTTGCCTTGGTCGTACTCTCGCTCACCTGGGGCTACACTTGGGTGGTGGCCAAACACGGGCTCGTTTACGCACCGCCTTTTGCCTTTGCCGCCGAGCGCTGCGTGGGCGGCGCATTGTCATTGATCGTCGTGCTCAAGCTGATGGGACGCCCGTTCAAGCTGGTCGCCCCGTGGCAAACACTGGGCATCGGTCTGACGCAGGTAGCCGGCTTCATGGTTTTCCAGACCTGGGCACTGGTCGAAGGCGGCCCCGGCAAGACGGCGGTACTGATTTTCACGATGCCGATCTGGACGCTGCTGATGGCCTGGCCCATTCTCGGCGAACGTATTCGTGGCAAGCAATGGCTGGCGGCGGCAAGTACGCTGACCGGCCTGTTGTTGATCATTGAGCCGTGGGACATGCATGCCAGTCTGTTCAGCAAATTCCTCGGCTTGATGGCGGCCCTGTGCTGGGGAACCGGCACCATCCTGATCAAGCGCCTGCGCTCGACGACTCCGGTCGACTTGCTGACGCTGACTGCCTGGCAGATGGCGCTTGGCGCGGTGCCGCTGGTCTTGCTCGCACTGGTGGTGCCGGAGCAGCCGACCCACTGGACACCCTCTTTCATCGGCATTCTGGCCTTCATGTCAGTGGCCAGCACCGCACTGTGCTGGTGGTTGTGGATTTATATTCTGGACCGCGTACCGGCCTGGGAAGCGAGCCTTTCCGTGCTTGGCACGCCGGTGGTGGCCATCCTCTCGTCGCGCCTGACTTTCGGCGAGGAATTCAAGGCCCTCGAAATCGCCGGGATATTGCTCATTGGCGGGGGCCTGGCGCTCCTGTCTTTACTCAGTTGGGCAGCCAGTCGCCGTCTTCCACCAGTCGCCAACCCTGTTCTGGAGCAGCCATGACCCCCCTGCAAGAAACCCGGCTGTCGATGCTGGACCTCGTGGCTGTCCGCGAAGGTGGCACGATTGCCGACGCGCTGGCCATTGCGCGCGACACCGCCCGGCACGTCGAACAGCTCGGCTTTACCCGCTACTGGGTGGCCGAACATCACAATATGCCGGGGATTGCCAGTTCGGCCACGGCCGTGCTGGTCGGCTACATCGCCGGGGCAACCCGCCACATTCGCGTCGGCTCGGGCGGCATCATGTTGCCCAATCATGCCCCGCTGGTCGTCGCCGAGGCCTTTGGTACGCTGGCTGAAATCTATCCCGGCCGCATCGACCTTGGCCTGGGCCGCGCCCCGGGAACGGATCATATGACCATGCGCGCCCTGCGCCGCGACCGCATTGAGACCGAAGCCGATTTCCCGCGCGACGTGGCTGAACTGCAGCGCCTGCTCGGCCCACGTCAGCCGGATCAACAGGTTATTGCCGTGCCGGGCAATGGCACCGAAGTGCCGATCTGGCTGCTCGGCTCCAGTCTGTTTTCGGCCAGACTCGCCGCCGAGCGCGGCTTACCGTATTCCTTCGCCTCACACTTCGCGCCGGCCATGCTGCTGCAGGCGCTTGAAATCTATCGTCGCAACTTCCGCCCATCGGACAAGCTCGCCAAGCCGTATGTGATGATCGGCGTACCGGTCATTGCTGCCGAAAACGACGCGGAAGCAGACTATCTGGCCAGCAGCACCTATCAGCGCGTGTTGGGCATCCTGCGCGGCGACCGCCGCCCCTTGCCACCGCCGGTCGCCGATTTCCTGGCCAACCTGCATCCGCAGGAACGTTCGGCCATCGGAGATTTCCTCGGTGCGGCAGTGATCGGCGGGCCCGAGTCCGTGCGCGACGGACTGCTGGCCTTGAAAAATGCCACCCAGGCCGATGAGATGATTCTGGTCAGCGATATTTTCGACCCGGCCCTGCGCCTGCGCTCGCTTGAATTGACCGCGCGCTTTTTCGCACCATGAACAACTGACTGGCGATAGCCAGCCGATGCCAAAGGAGACTAGCAATGCCGCATACTTTCGAGTTCAGTTACCACAACCCGACGCAGATTCACTTTGGGCCGAACAGCTTTGCCAAGCTCGCTGATTTAATCCCGCGTGAAGCCACCGTACTGCTGCTGTACGGCGGCGGTTCGATCAAGCAGAACGGCATCTACGATCAGGTCACGCAGGCGCTGGGAGGGCATACCGTGGTCGAATTTGGCGGCGTCGAACCCAATCCGACACTCGAAACACTGACTGCTGCGGTCAACCGGGCAAAAGCGCAAAAAATCGAATTTATCCTGGGCGTTGGCGGCGGCTCGGTTGCCGATGGCGCCAAATTCATCGCCTGTGCAGCGCTCTACGAGGGCGATGGCTGGGACATCGTCAGCGGCAAATACGTACCGCGCCAGGCATTGCCCGTCGGTATCGTGCTGACCCTGCCGGCGACCGGCTCCGAATCAAATGCCGGCGCCGTCGTTACCCGCAAGGCCACGCACGAAAAGCGAGTTTTCTATGTGGCACCAGCGCGCCCACGCTTCGCTATCCTCAACCCGGACGTGATGGCCAGTCTGCCCGACCGTCAGCTGGAAAACGGTGTGGTCGACGCCTTCGTCCACGTCTGTGAGCAATACCTGACCTACCCGGTTGGCGCGCTGGTTCAGGATGGCTATGCCGAAGCGGTGATGAAAGCCCTGACAATGCTGGCCAAGACCTTCGACCAGCGCCAGACAACCCACTGGCGGCAGAACATGATGTGGGCCGCCAATCAGGCCTTGTGCGGGGTCATCGGCCTCGGCGTGCCGGTGGACTGGGCAACGCACCGGATGGCCGTCGAATTGACGGCGCTGTATGGCATCGACCACGGACGCACCTTGTCGATCATCCAGCCCTGGCTACTACGCGAGCTGATCGAGGCCAAGCGCGCCAAACTGGAGCAGATGGGTCGCCACGTCTTTGGCCTGAGCCAGCCCAGTGCCGAAGAGACCATCGCGGCCATCGAGGCCTTTTACCGCAGCTTGAACATGCCGGTGCATCTGTCTGATACCGACGTCAACGATCCCGATGCGGCAACCCACGTCATGCAGGCGCTGCGCGAACATGGCAATGCCGCACTCGGTGGTCATGCCGAATTGGACGACGCCAAGACAGAACGGATCATTCGCGCTGCCTGCGCCGTTCGCTCAGCCACGGCGAACTGAAGCACGCAATTTTGGCCATGCCGAATCAATGCTGTGGTGCTATGCTGAACCGCGTGTCGACTGTGATCATCCGATAACCCAGACGGAAGGAATCATTCACCATGCTGACCCCGACTCAAAAGCAGACCGCGCAATCGATCGTCAATCTTTTTGAAACCGGCGTTGTTCTTGGCGACTACGGCAGCGTCACCGTGATCCCCGGCGATACCGGACATCTCACCTTCGGGCGCTCACAAACGACGCTGGGCTCGGGCAATCTGCTGGACCTGCTGCAACGCTATTGTGGCAATCACGGCGCCCGCTTCGGCCATCGACTGGAACGCTGGCTACCGCGGTTTGAAGCCAGCGATGTCGCACTGGATAGCGAACTCCGGCTACACAATCTGCTCCGTGCCACGGCCGATGACCCGATCATGCGTGAAACTCAGGACATGTTTTTTGACGATGTCTACTGGCAACCGGCCGCGCGCAATGCCGCCAACCTCGGCATCACCTCGCCACTGGGCGTCGCCGTGGTCTACGACAGTACCGTGCATGGTTCGTGGAAAGCGATACGTGACCGTACCATCGCAAAAGCCGGGAGCCTGAGCGCACTGGGCGAGAAAAACTGGATCAAAGCGTACGTCAATACCCGCCACGCCTGGCTGAGCACGCATCCGCGCAGCGATCTGCGCAAAACGGCCTACCGCATGGAGGCCTTTCAGCGACTGATCGATCAAGGCTACTGGGGCCTGGAACTTCCGCTGGTCATCCGTGGTGCCGAAATTTCAATGAGCACGCTGCGCGCTACACCGCCCGGCTGCTACGATGGACCGCATCCGGGCACCCGCAGCATTACCTTGCAAACGCCACTGGCGCGCGGACTGGACGTGCGGCTGCTTCAACTCGGCATGTCGGATAACGGCATTGCCATCAAGGCCGACGGCATATTCGGTCAAACCAGCGTGATTCTGCTGAAGAAATATCAGGCCAGCGCAGGTATCCCGGCAACCGGCGTAGCAGAACCCGCATTGATTACCAGCCTCGCCGATCAAAGCTAAACGACGCACGGCGACATGGCTATCGCCGAGTTGCCTTACCCTTCGGAACGGATGCTATCCACCGGCAGTGGCGGTTGTGGCCGACTGATGACGTAGAGAACCACCGTGCAAGCCCCAAGGAATGCGACGCTGGCAAGTGCGCTTGGCACCCAGGAATCTGCCAGACCGCGTGCCATCCACAACCAGACAAACAGGGCAAAAGCCGGCAAAGCCAGCAGCGCACAAAATGCCGCGGTCGCCAATGCAACTTTTTGGCCGATATGCCGTTTCAATTCGCTCATTCGACTTCCTCTACCATTAGCCAGATTGAGCGATTGTCACGCGCATCGCTGCTTGAAAGACTGAGCGCGCCGCCCTGATTGCCGCTGGCCTGACGGCCACTGCCGCCCAGCTCTATCCATTCACCGAGTCGTCCGGAAACCGTCGTTGATAGACTTTGGCTGTTGATGCTGCCATAACCGCCCTGGCTGGCCGACTGCTGGCTGATATCGAGTGTCACCCGACGGCCATTGAGCCGGGGCGTAGCATAAAAGCCGCGGCCGACATCCTGATACACCACCGTTTCATTGATCACTGCGCCGCCTGGTCCGATCATCACTTGTCGCATCGGAATCGGCAGCGAGCGACCGACTTGGATGAATGCTGGCCCGCCCTCGACGGTCTGGACCATCTGCGCCGCATTCTCGCCGCGCACGCTCTTCGTATCCCAGACACGGGCATCGATGTTGCTGCGGCGGGTACTACCGAGAACAACCTGCCCACTGGCTTCGGCGCCACGCGCGTTTTCTTCGGACTGACGGTTTTGCGACACCCGGATGATCAGGCGCCGGGTCGGCGTATCGATGGCCGCGAGTGCGCGTTTGATTTCCGCCCGATTGCGCGGCGAGGCCTTGAGAAAAAGCTGATTGTTCATGCCGGTCAGCGTGCCACCCGGCTCAACGAGCGGCAACAATGTCGGCAAGACCTGATCGACGTTCTTGCTGCGCAGTTCAATAACCTCCAACTGCTGCGCAGCCACCAGGCCAACCCAGAGCGCGATGGCTACGGTCAACAGGAATTTCAGGCCAAATTTCAATTTTTTATCCTCAAGGCGCAACGATGTGCGGCAAGGCCAGATACTCGCGTGAGTTCATTTCGGTCAGACGACTGACGGTACGCATGAATTCGCTGGCCTGCGTGCCTTCGGTGTAGAGCTGTTCGGCAGCGCAGTCGGCAGTGATGATCAACTTCACCTTGTTGTCGTAGAAAACATCGACCAGCCAGGTCAGGCGGCGAGCTTCCGATGACTGATGGGAGGTCATTTTCGGGATGTGCGACAGCAAGACGGTATGGTAGGCGCGCGAAATTTCAAGGTAGTCGTTCTGCGAGCGCGGGCCACCGCAGAGGGTACGAAAATCAAACCAGATCACGCCATGGCCGCGGCGCACGGTGTCAATCTTGCGGCCGAGCACGTCGATCTGTCCGCCCTTCTTGCCCTCCTCCCCGGCGACCATGCGGAAATACTCGAGCATTTTTGCCTCGGCCGCATCGTCCGCCGGATGGTGAAAGATTTCAACCTGCTCCAACGCACGCAAGCGGTAGTCGACGCCCGAATCCACTTCAAACACATCGAGATGCTTCTGCAACAGCGCAATGGTCGGCAGAAAACTCTCACGATGCAGTCCATTCGGATACAGCTTGGATGGCGGGTAATTCGAGGTCATGACGATGATCACGCCGTTGGCGAACAAGCCATCCATCAGGCGCCCGAGAATCATGGCATCGGCAATGTCCGACACATGAAATTCGTCAAAGCAGAGCAGGCGGACATCCTTGGCAATCGCTTCAGCCAGGCGCAGCATGGGGTCAGGCTCGCCCTTGTACTTTTCCAGATCGCGATGAATCTGCTGCATGAACGAATGAAAGTGCAAACGCTTCTTTCGACGATAGGGCACCGCGTCGTAGAAGCAATCCATCAGGAAACTTTTGCCGCGCCCGACCCCTCCCCAGAAATACACCCCTCTCGGCGGCTTGGGTGGCGAGAGCAAGCGCTTGAACGTGCTACCGCGGTCAACTTTAAAAAACAGCAGGTTCGTATAGAGATCCTGCAATGCATTGGCCGCGGTCATCTGCGCCGCATCAGCCACATAACCTCGAGCATCGAGCAAATTCTTATAGGCATCGAGCATACCTTGCGCGGCTACATTCAGTTTTTTATGGGGCATCGCAGCGAGTCTAGGTTGAGGAAAGACGTATTCTGCCAAATAAAAAGGCGGGTGCGTTACCGCAACCCGCCTTTTGCACAGCCGACTGTCTGATTAGAAGTTCAATGTACGCTTGTCACAAGCCAGCGCCGCTTCATGCACAGTCTCCGACAGGGTCGGGTGAGCGTGACAGATGCGGGCGAGATCTTCCGAAGCGCCACCGAATTCCATCGCGACAACGGCTTCGGCAATGATTTCCGACGCATTGGCACCAATGATATGTACGCCAAGAATGCGGTCGGTATCCTTGCAGGCCAGCATTTTGACAAATCCGGATGGATCACCCATGCCTAGGGCACGACCATTGGCCAAGAACGGCACCTTGCCAGCCTTGTAAGCGATGCCATCCGCCTTGAGCTGCTGTTCTGTCTTGCCGACCCAGGCGATTTCCGGCGAGGTATAGATAACCCAGGGAATGGTATCGAAATTGCAATGGCCAGCCTGACCAGCCATCAACTCAGCAACCATGACGCCTTCTTCATGGGCTTTGTGCGCCAGCATCGGGCCGCGCACAACGTCACCGATGGCCCAAACACCCGGCAGGTTGGTCTTGCAATGAGCATCAACATCAACAAAACCACGGGCATCCAGCTTGAGGCCAACAGCTTCGGCATTCAGACCGTCCGTATTCGGCACGCGGCCGATGGAGACGATCAGGCGATCGGCATCCAGCTTCTGCTCCTTGCCATCCTTGTCGGTGTAGGCAATGGACACGGATTTCTTGGTCGCCTTGATGTCGCCAATCTTGACGCCCATCTGGATGTTGAGGCCTTGCTTGGTAAACAGCTTGAGCGCTTCCTTGGCAACGTCAACATCAGCGGCAGCCAGGAAATCAGGCATGGCTTCAAGAACAGTGACCTCAGAACCAACCCGACGCCAGACCGAGCCCATTTCCAGACCGATGACACCGGCGCCGATAATGGCCAGCTTCTTCGGCACGGATTCCTGATTCAGCGCGCCTTCGTTATCCATGACGATTTTCTGGTCGACCGGCAGATTCGGCAGATGGCGTGCCTTGGAGCCGGTAGCGACGATCACCTGCTTGGCCAGCACTTCTTCAGTGCCGACCATGACCTTCCAGAACTCGCCTTCCTTGGCGACAAAAGAACCATGACCCGGCAGGAAGGTAACCTTGTTCTTCTTCAACAGCATCTTGATGCCGCCGGTCAATTGATTGACCACACCATCCTTGCGTGCCTTCATGACCGGCACATCGATGCTGGCCTTGCCCACCTTGATACCTTGTTCCTCGAAACTGTGGCCAGTCTCCTCGAACAAGTGAGAGGTATGAAGCAGAGCCTTGGAGGGAATGCAGCCCACGTTGAGACAGGTGCCACCGAGGCGGGGCTCACCCTTTGGGTCGGCATACGAATTGGATTCGGCACAAGCGGCGGAAAAACCGAGCTGCGAAGCACGAATGGCTGCAATATAGCCGCCTGGGCCACCACCGATAACGAGCACGTCAAATTGCTTGGACATGAATAACCTTTCAGATCTTAAATGTGCAAAAGCGCCAGCCCCCTTTAACGGGGAACTGGCGCCAGGCAACGTCGATTAGACGCCGAGCAGCAGGCGCGAAGGATCTTCCAGCGCTTCCTTCATGGTCACCAGACCAAGGACAGCTTCGCGGCCGTCAATGATGCGGTGATCGTAGGACATGGCCAGATAGTTCATCGGACGCACAACCACTTGACCGTTCTCAACCATCGCGCGGTCCTTGGTGGCATGGATGCCGAGGATCGCAGACTGCGGCGGGTTGATGATCGGGGTGGACATCATGGAACCGAAGATGCCGCCGTTGGAGATCGAGAAGGTACCGCCGGTCAGGTCTTCGATGGACAGCTTGCCATCCTTGGCCTTGGCACCGAATTCGGCGATTTTCTTTTCGATTTCGGCGATGCTCATCTGGTCGGCATTACGGATGATCGGTACGACCAGACCGCGCGGCGAACCAACGGCAATACCGATGTCGATAAAGCCGTGATAAACGATGTCATTACCGTCGACCGAGGCATTCAGGATCGGGAATTTCTGCAGGGCGGCACAGGCTGCCTTGACGAAGAATCCCATGAAGCCTAGTCGGACACCATGTGCCTTTTCGAACTTTTCGCCGTACTGCTTGCGCAACGCCATCATCGGACCCATGTTCACTTCGTTGAACGTGGTCAGAATGGCGTTGGTTTGCTGAGACTGCAACAGACGCTCAGCGATACGGGCGCGCAGACGAGACATCGGCACACGCTGCTCGGTACGATCACCCAAGGCAACCGCCACCGACGGTGTCGGCATGGCTGCCTTGGCAGCGGCTGGTGCAGCAACCGGGCCAGCCTTCGGCGCAGCAGCAACAGCATCTTCCTTGGTAACCCGTCCACCACGACCAGAACCCGCGACGTCCGCCGCAGCGACGCCCTTCTCGTCAAGAATTTTGCGAGCAGACGGGCTGGCTGTACCAGCCGGAGCCGCAGCGGCAGGCGCCGGTGCGGCGGCAGCCGTTGCCGCTTCCGGATTCCAGTGCGGCAGCAAATTCGTGATGCGACAATTGAACACCAGCCTTGGTGACAAGGGCTAAAAATTCCATATCTTTTTCTAATGTTGAAATTCTTTTTAAAGTTATCTGAACATCTTTCTCTAATTGTTCTAGTTGAGCTTCGGCTGCCTCTATCTTAAGCTCAGTTAATTTAATTTGATTATCCATAATTCCAATCTGCGAAGAAAGAGTTTTCTCTTGACCCTTCAACTCATTCAATTTTCCTTGATAGTCTTTTATTTTGTTTTGAAGATCTGAAATTGCACCACTATTATCCGGCGTAGGCGTAGGTCCCGAACTAGGAGAAGGCGTTGGCGTAGGATCGTCAGCTAAAGCAATTCCTACCCCATGCGAGAAGTAATTAAAAAAAGTCAGAAAAACAAAAATGAAAAATACATATTTTAACTTTGCCATTTTTAATTACAAATGTAGCATTTATAATCTATTTAAGGTACCTTAAAACAGCTATAAAGCTTGCAAACGCACCCAGAAAACAGGCAACGACTATTTCAATGCCTAGTA
>DAOLIO010000094.1:0-10597 GCA_035328505.1 Azonexus sp. | reverse complement strand
GGCATGAAATCGTGGCCAAGCGTGTACATTTTCATGATCGGTGTGTAGCCGGAAACATCGCCATAGTCGTAGGCATAGTGACCTTTGGTCAGCGTCGGGCATGACGTGGGTTCGACGGCGACACAACGCAGGTTGGTGGCGCGCCGGTCCCCCGCTGCCTTGTCGGCGAGAAACGGAAAAGCAATGCCGCCAAAGCTGGAACCGCCGCCGCAAGGGCCGAAGATCACATCGGGATAAAGGCCGACTTTTTCAAACTGCTTTTTGGCCTCAAGTCCAATGACCGATTGATGCAATAACACATGATTGAGAACCGAGCCCAAGGTATAGCAGGTGCCGGGATCGCCTGCCGCCTCTTCAACCGCTTCTGAAATCGCCAATCCGAGCGAACCCTGATTATCGGGGTCGGCAGCCAGCGCCGCGCGGCCGGCATTGGTCAGGTTGCTTGGGCTGGCGAAGACTTCGGCGCCCCATGTCTGCATCATCGACCGACGGAACGGCTTCTGCTGATAACTGACCTTGACCATGAATACCCGCACCGGCAAGCCAAACATCTGCCCGGCGAAGGCAATCGACGACCCCCACTGGCCGGCGCCGGTTTCGGTGGTCAGTCGTTTGGTCCCGGCGATTTTGTTGAAGTAGGCCTGCGGCACCGCGGAGTTCGGCTTGTGCGAGCCGGCGGGCGAAACACCTTCGTATTTGTAGAAAATCCTGGCCGGTGTGCCAAGCGCCTGCTCCAGACGCAGCGCCCGACACAGCGGGGCGGGACGCCACAGCGCGTAAATCTGACGGACCTCCTCAGGAATGGCTATCCAGCGATCGGCCGACATTTCCTGCTCAAGAATCGGCCCGGGAAAAATGGCCCCCATTGCCTCCGGCGGCACCGGATTGCCATCGGGCCCGAGCGGTGGGGCCGGTGGATGCGCCAGATCAGCCACCACGTTGTACCAGTGGGTGGGAATATCTTCCTGGTCTAAATTGATGCGCAGCGGGGTCACTTTTCTCTCCCGGAAAGCATTTGCTGAAAGGCGGTAACTTACTCCAAATGGCCGGCCCGACCAAGTGTCTATGCGGATTTTGGCCATTTTTGCGTGTAGACCGCAGCAACATCCGGAACAAGCAGTTAAAGTACCGCCTGCTCTCCGTAATCATCGCCAGACGACACCTTGAACCTAGCGTACCACGCCACCCTGAGTTGCCATCCAGCCAGCCCCTGTAGCGCCATCGACGGCATCGACATTACGGCACGCGGCAACGCGGTCGGCGGCCTTGATGTGTCATTTCGCGTCCATGGAAAAGCAGAAGACATACGCCTTCCATCATCGCAACCTGCCGGCCCGGCCGACCATCTTTGGCAACACACGTGCTGCGAAGTATTTGTTGCCACGGTCAACCGAAAAAAATACCAGGAATTCAATTTTTCTCCATCGGGCCAGTGGGCAAGCTATCGTTTCAACGATTACCGGGAACGCGATGCGGATTTTTTCCCCACCGCTTCACCACGGATTTCCCTGCACTGCACCCCTGACGGTTTCCAGCTGGATGCATCCATCGCCCGGGAATTGCTGCCGTCCGATCACACGCTGTTGCTCGGCATCAGTGCCGTCATCGAATTGGCCGACGGCAGCAAAAGCTACTGGGCACTGGAACACGGTGCGCCACAACCCGACTTCCATCTTCGTCAGAGCTTTGCACTGACCTTGCAACGAAACATGCCATGACCCAATTGATCCAGTTCGGCCTTGACCGCCTGCTTGCCGACCCGGCCCTGCGTCGACCGCTGGTCGGCCAGCGAATCGCCCTGCTCGCCCACCCGGCTTCAGTGACCGCCGACCTGACCCATTCGCTCGATGCCCTTGCCGCCCTGCCCGACCTCAACCTGAGCGCTGCCTTTGGACCCCAGCACGGCCTGCGCGGCGACAAACAGGACAACATGGTCGAGTCACCCGATTTCCTCGATCCGCAACTCGGCATTCCGGTCTTCAGCCTTTACGGCGACGTGCGGCGCCCGACCGACGCGATGATGGACAGCTTCGACGTTCTGCTCGTCGATCTGCAAGACCTGGGCTGCCGTATCTACACCTTCATCACGACGCTGCGCTACGTGCTCGAGGCCGCTGCCCGGCATGGCAAAAGTGTCTGGGTGCTCGACCGCCCCAACCCGGCCGGTCGGCCAGTCGAAGGCCTGACCCTGCGCGACGGCTGGGAAAGCTTTGTCGGCGCAGGCGCCATGCCGATGCGCCACGGCCTGACCATGGGCGAACTCGGCTACTGGTTCATCGCCACGCTTAAGCTCCATGTGGATTACCAGGTCATCACGATGCAAGGCTGGCGGCCGGATGCCGCGCCCGGATACGGCTGGCCACTCGGCGAACGCACCTGGATCAACCCCAGTCCGAACGCCCCCAATCTCTGGATGGCCCGCGCCTACGCCGGCACGGTGATGCTCGAAGGCGCCACGCTGTCCGAAGGGCGTGGCACGACACGCCCACTGGAACTGTTCGGCGCGCCGGATATTGACGCCCGCGCCGTGCTCGCCGAAATGCGCAGCTTCGCCCCGCAATGGCTGCAGGGCTGCAGGCTGCGCGAATGCTGGTTCGAGCCCACCTTCCACAAGCACGCCGGCAAGCTGTGCAACGGCCTGCAGATTCACGTCGAAGACGCCGCATACAACCATGCCGCCTTTCGCCCCTGGCGTTTGCAGGCACTCGCCTTCAAGGCCATTCGCCGCTGCTATCCCGATTATCCCTTGTGGCGCGACTTTGCCTACGAATACGAGCATGACCGGCTGGCGATCGATCTCATCAATGGTTCGCCCCTGCTGCGCGAATGGGTCGACGACCCGGCCTCGGTGGCTGCTGATCTGGATCAGCTTGCCACCGCCGACGAAACTGCCTGGCAGGAACAAATCAGGGATTTCATGCGCTACTGACTCCGCATGCAGGGCTATGCCATATGGAAAAAACTATCCATACGCTGCGCCAATTGCTACTATCAAGTGATGTTGCTGGCAAGTTCCCATGGGGTCGATGTGCATGAATGCTTCCATCAGGTGGTCGATCACTGGCTCTGGCGAGTCGTGGCAACATTTGGCCTGGTCCTTGGCCTAGGACTGTCACCTACCCATGCTGATGAACAGCCCGCTGCCATCAGCATGGACACAACCGCAATTCCCGCGGTCAACGGCAAAAAACCGGCCAAATTTGCCATTCTGGCCTTTCGCCCCCCACCCGAAACGGCGGCACGCTGGCAACCGCTGATTGACTATCTCAATAACGCCAACCTGGGACGGCGCGTTGAACTGGTCGCGCTGGGCCAAAAGGACCTTGAAAGTGCCATCCGCGACAAGCAGGTGGACTTCGTCCTGACCCAACCCGCGCACTACATCCTGCTGGCCCAAGGCCAGGGTTTACTGTCACCCCTCGCCACGCTGATCGAAAAATACGGCGACAAGCCGCTACCCAGCATCGGGGGGATCATCGCTACCCGCAGCGACCAGAACAAGATTCAGAACTTAGCCGACCTGGCCGGTAAGCGCATCGCAACCAGCAGCAAGGCCGAACTCGGCGGCTACATGGTTCAAGCCTATGAACTGGCGCAGCGGGGGGTTCACCTCCCCGACGATGCAACGATCGTCGAAACCGGTCCCACCCAGGACCAGGCAATTGCCGCGTTGCTGGCCGGTCAGGTGGATGCTGCCTTTGTGCGCACGGGCTTGATTGAGGCCATGGAAAAAGACAAGAAACTTGACACCCGGCGCCTGCGCATCATCAACATCAAGGATGACGGCTATCCACTGATCCACTCGACACGCCTGTATCCGGAATGGCCCCTGGCCGCGATGCCCTGGGCCGATGAACGTTTTGCCCGGCAACTTGCTGCCGCCATCCTCACCCTGCCTCATGACGGGGATGTAGCCACGGCGGCCCACATCCATGGGTTCAGCATTCCCGCCGACTACCGACCGGTGGAGGACTTGTTGCGCAAAATGCGCTTTCCACCTTTCGACACGGCGCCCAATGTCAGTATTGCCGAGGTCATTGCGCAGTATGCCTGGGTGTTTGCGATCGTCACCGCGCTGATCTTTGGTGGCATCCTGCTCGCCGTTTTCATACTGTTCAGAAACAATCGGCGCCTCAAGGCCGAGCGGGCGCGCAACAAGCAGACCATGGCGGAGCTGACGTCCACCGAAGCCCGTTTTCGCGCCATCTTCGAAAATGTTGATGCCCTCTCCATTCAGGGCTACCTGGTGGATGGCACCGTCGCCTACTGGAATCATGCCTCGCAAACGCTTTACGGCTATACGCGGGAAGAGGCGCTGGGAAAATCGTTGCTGGACCTGATTATCCCGCCGGCGATGCATGACGGGGTCCGCGCCGCCGTGCAATGGATGTTCGAACACAAGACCGGCATTCCTGCCGGCCGCATGACCTTGCGCCACAAGAATGGGCAGCCCGTCGAGGTGTATTCCAGTCACACCATTCTGGACACCGCCGATCGCGGCCCCATGATGTTCTGCCTGGACATCGACCTGGCAGATCTGGCCAGCGCCGAGCGTGCGCTGATCGAAAGCGAAGCCCGCCAGCGCATGATATTTGAAACACTGGGAGAGGGCATTTTCGGCACCGACCTCTACGGCGTATGCTCCTTCATGAATCCGGCAGCACTATCTCAGCTTGGATTCGAAGAGAAAGAGGTCTTGGGCCGAAATTCACACACCCTGTTCCATCGCAAACGACCTGACGGAACACCCTATCCGGAAGCCGAATGTCCAATCCGGCTGACGGCCCAGGATGGCAAGCTGCGGCGAACCGAGGATGTGTTCTGGCGCAAGGATGGCACAGCCTTTCCGGTTCGCCTGACGATCACCCCGAAACGGCATGATGGCGTCGTCACCGGTGTCGTTGTTGCCTTTTCAGACATCAGCGAGACGCTGCGCCACGCCAAGGCGCTGGAAGAGCACCGGCAAAACCTGGAACAGCAGGTCGAACAACGCACGGCGCAACTCGAAATCGCCCGTCAGGCGGCGGAGGCATCGAGTCGTTCGAAGAGTGCCTTCCTTGCCAACATGAGCCATGAAATCCGTACCCCACTCAATGCGGTCCTCGGGATGGTTCACCTCCTGCGTCGCGACAATCCGACCGACGTACAAATCGATCGCCTCGACAAGATCGACAATGCATCCCAACATCTGCTCGCCGTCATCAACGATATCCTCGACATTTCCAAGATCGAAGCCGGCAAGCTGCAACTCGACGAAACCACGGTCGACATCAACAGCATTCTGAAGCGCGTCACCGCCGTTCTCGGCCAACGCGCTCACGAAAAGGGCCTGGAACTGCTGACCGAGTCCGACCCCTTCGAACACACCCTGATCGGCGACCCGACGCGCATCATCCAGTGTCTGATCAACTACACCGCCAACGCCATCAAGTTTACGGAACGCGGCAGCATCACCATCCGGGCACGCCGTATTTCCGAAAACGCCGACGGCATTCAACTGCGCTTCGAAGTCGAAGATACCGGCATTGGCATTGCCGAAGAGTCCATCCCTCGTCTGTTTGGCATTTTCGAACAGGCCGACAGTTCAACCAGCCGCAAATTCGGTGGCACCGGTTTGGGCCTGGCCATTACGCGTCGCCTCGCCGAGCTGATGGGGGGGCGCGTTGGCGTCACCAGTCGCCTTGGCGCGGGCAGCCGCTTCTGGTTCAGCGCCCGACTCAAACCCGGTGATGAAGCCATGGATGCGCTGACCTCAACCTTTGCCGGCCTTTCAATGCAAGCCGTGCACGACAGTCTGGCCGGACGTCATCTGCTGGTGGTCGAAGACGAACCGATCAACCGCGAAATCGCGCTGGAACTGCTCCGCGAATACGACATCACCGCCGACATCGCCGAAAATGGCCGGCAAGCGCTCGAGATTCTCAAAACGAAGACCTTCGACCTCGTCCTGATGGACATGCAGATGCCGGAAATGGACGGCCTGGAGGCCACGCGTCGTATCCGGGCTCAGTCGCAATACACGCTACTGCCCATCATTGCCATGACGGCCAACGCCTTCGCCGAAGACCGCGAACGTTGCCTGAAAGCGGGCATGAACGACTTCATCGTCAAGCCGGTAGACCCACAAGACCTGAAGATGCTGCTGCTGCACTATCTCGCATCGTAACGCCGCCTGACCCGTTCGGCAGCCAAAACGCCACGATACTGCGCCTCTTCAAATAGCGAGAATCCCGACAGGTCGGCGTGCGCCAGCGTAATGAACGGGTTTTCAAAATTGGCCATTTTTTCCCGTTGACCGTGGAAGAGGCTGCCCGGCACCGGACGACGCATGGCATGGCCATGTCGGAAGACATCAAGACGGGTGGTCAGCTGGCGAATATTCGGATGCGCCCGTTCCAGCTCGGAAAGGATGCCTTCCGCCCAAGCTTCGCGCGGGGTATCGAGCAGCAGGCGCCGCCCCGCGGCTGGCGCCACATCGTGAAGCGCCCGGTAGTAGGTCAACACCGTCCCGGTCAGCTGGCGGCGAATCAGTTGATGCGTCGCGGTCACGTAACCCAGGCCGGGACTGTCATAGAAGACGTTATCCCAGGCCGCCGGCGCCCCCAGACGCTCCTCCGGAAAATTCGAAAGGTGCAGGTTGGCGACCAGCCACGGCGCGTAATCACCAGCCAGGGCCGCTGACTTCAACGCCTCGGGCATGCCCGGCCAGACGCGCGGCAGGACGAAAGCAGGGGCCGCCCAGATCAACTGCCTTGCCTCAAAGCGGACAGACTTTTCACCGATCAGTGCATCGACCAGAACGCCCGACTTTCCTTCTTCAAGACGCCACACCATGGCCCCGCAGAGGACCCGTGCACCAGCCTTGCTGGCCAAGCCACGGACCAGCCAGGCATTGCCTTCCGGGGCGGTCAGCACCGCGTCGCTCGACGCATTGCCAGCCTCGCCATTTCGACAGGCAAAATAATGCAAGCCTGCCCAGGCCGATACCTGATCATGCGCCATACCGTAATCGTCGCGACAGGCGTAGTTGGCCAGCCAGTGCACGCTGGGTGCGCTAAAGCCGTTGTCATTCAGCCATTGCGCGAAGGAGA
This sequence comes from Azonexus sp., assembly GCA_035328505.1. Classification (GTDB taxonomy): domain Bacteria; phylum Pseudomonadota; class Gammaproteobacteria; order Burkholderiales; family Rhodocyclaceae; genus Azonexus. The sequence continues at coordinate 3,506 of DAOLIO010000094.1, read as the reverse complement.
CCCGGTCAAGCGCTCGCCACACCGGGTCACGGCTGGATAGGGCCATGGGGATGGCAAAGGCCCGCCGACCATCACGCCCGATCGCCCGCTTGTACACCTCCATCTGCTGCTGAAAGCGCTTCTGCTGCGTCCGCTCTGCCCCTTCCAGTCCTCGATGGGGCAGCAAACCCTCTTCCCACAGGCCGTTGCGATACACCCGCTCCTGTGGCGTCGCACACAGATAACGTTCATCGTACATCGGCTTGAGCGCCGCCGGATCACCCTGCAAAACGCCCAGCTCAGCCAGCAACTCGCGGACATGCACGGACTCACGCGTTGGCAACGGCAGATAATGCGCGCCCCACGGATAAGCGACCAGCGGCGACTGTCCGGCGCGCGAATTGCCGCCGATTTCACTGTCCATTTCCAGCAACAAAAAGTCGTCGACCGCAGCATTGGCCAGCTTCCAGGCTGCCGACAGCCCGGAAACGCCGCCCCCCACGATCAGTACGCCGGTCTTTCGCGTTTCCGACGGCGGAGGAAAAACCCCATCGCGCAGACGATGGCCAAGCGCGTGATTCATGCCCAGCAAGTCGCCGGGCGGCAAGGCATATCTGGCAGTGGGCGCGCATCCGGTCAGGGCCGCAGCGCCGACGATGCGCAGAAAATCCCGCCGATCAGTCAAATTTACGCAGCGACAAACTGACGGAAAGCTGGGCACCTATCCAGCCCAGCAAGGCACCGACGCCGGCCAGCCCCAATACCTCGTTCAACCCCGGCAACCGCAAGGCAAAATTGCCACCGTAGAGGGTCGCCAGTTCGCCGACCGGGCCGGCCAGCATGCGCAAGGCGCCGACCACCAGGAGCGCTGCCAGCAGGCCGCCCAGTGCGCCCTGCAAAGCACCGAAATAATAGAATGGCCGACGAATGAAGCCATCGGTCGCACCGATCATTCGCGCCACCTCGATTTCTGCCGACTGCGCCATCACCTGCAGGCGGATGGTGTTGAACGTCACTGCCACCAAGCCGGCGCCGAACAAGCCGGCGAGCATCCACAGCGCCAGCTTGCCAAGCCGCAAAAAGGCATCAAAACGTTTCACCCAGGCCGAATCGAGCTGAACATGGGCCACCTTGGGCCAGCCGGCTATTTCCTTGCGCAGGACTTCGAGCGCCTCCGGCTCGGTGTTGGCCGGCTCGACAATGAAGGCATCGGGCAGCGGATTGCGCGGCAGACTGGCAACGATGTCGGCCATGCCTTCGCTCGATTGCATGCGCTTCAGCGCATCCTCCTTCGGCACAAAACGCCATTTGCCATTCGCCGCCTGACGCAACCGACTCTCGATTTCACCGATTTCCTTCTTGCCGGCATCAAGGCTCATGAACAGGCTGATCTGCTGCACACCGGAGGCACTGTTACCGAGTATCCGCAGGTTGTCGAGCGCCACATAACCGAAAGCCGGCAAGGTCAGCGCAATGCCGATGACCAGCAGCGACAGCAAGGTATTGAGCGGCGTCGCCCAGAGTCGGCGGAAAGCCAACGCCAGCGCGGCGCGATGGAGGGAAAGCCACTGACTCATAGCAGACGCCCGTGATCAAGGCGCAACACGTTCGGGTGATACCGCTCGATCCAGCTCTGGTCATGGGTAGCCACCACCACGGTGACCCCGACGCGATGGAAGTCTGCAAAAATCTCCAGAATTTCGGCACCGGATTCAACATCAAGATTACCGGTGGGCTCATCGGCCAGCAGAACGGTCGGACGATTGACCACCGCCCGGGCAATCGCCAACCGTTGCTGCTCGCCACCAGACAAGGCGATCGGATTGGCTTTTTCGCGAAGGAGCAGACCGACCTTGTCGAGGGCAGCCTGAGCGCGGCGAATCGCCTCGCGACGCGGTAGACCGGCGATCTGTAGCGGCAACAGGACATTGTCCAGGGCGCTGCGATCGAACAACAATTTCTGATTCTGAAAAACCAGTCCGAAGTGACGCCGGACATGCGGAATGGCGCTGCGCCGCATGGCCGAGAGATTCTGGCCATTGACCACAAGACTGCCGGACGTCGGCTTCTCGATGGTCGACATCAGCTTGACCAGCGTCGTCTTGCCGGCGCCGGAGTGGCCGGTGATCAGCACCATCTGCCCGGCCTCGATCTGGAAACTGACATCCTTGACGGCCTCAAAGCCACCCGGATAGCGCTTGCTCAGGTTACTGGCAACAATCATTGTTCGAACATTGCATCCACAAAATCACGGGCCGAGAATGGGCGGAGATCATCGATCTGCTCACCAACACCAATGAATCGGATCGGTTTGGGGCACTGCCGGGCAATCGCCGTGACGACGCCGCCTTTGGCCGTGCCATCGAGTTTGGTCAGCACCAGTCCGGTGACATTGATCGCCTTGTCGAAAGCCTTGACTTGTTGCAAGGCGTTCTGACCGATGTTGGCATCGAGCACGAGCAGCGTTTCATGCGGGCCCTCCGGATCTATTTTCTGAATCACGCGGCGCACCTTGGCGATTTCTTCCATCAGGTGCAGCTGCGTCGGCAGGCGACCTGCCGTATCAGCCAGAACAATGTCAATTCCGCGGGCCTTTGCAGCTGAAATGGCATCAAACACCACGGCAGCCGGATCACCATTGTCCTGCGCGATCACGGTCACATTATTGCGCTCGCCCCAGGTTTCCAGCTGTTCGCGCGCCGCCGCACGGAAGGTGTCGCCAGCCGCCAGCAGCACCGTCTTGCCTTGCATCTGGAAGTATTTGGCCAGCTTGCCGATGGACGTTGTCTTGCCAGCGCCGTTGACGCCGGCAATCATGATGACAAAGGGTTTGTGGGTAGACACATCAAGCGGCTTCTCAAGCGGCAACAGCGTGTCGAGCAACGCATCGTGCAAGGCTTTCTGAATGGCCTCCGGCGTATCCAGCTTGTCGCGTTTGGCCGCCTTTTTCAACGCATCGAGCAGGTGCTGGGTTGCCTCGATGCCGCAGTCGCTGGTCAGCAGCAGGGTTTCCAGTTCCTCCAGCAGTTCATCATCGACCTTGCCCCGCGAAAAGATGGTCTTTAACTTGCCGCCCCACTGGGCGCGGGTCTTCGCGAGCCCCTTGAACAGGCGCTCGCGCCAGCTGGGCGCTGCTGCGGTGTCAGCCGCAATATCGGCTTTCTTGTCGGTGCCGGATTTTTTCAGGAAACTGAACATGGAGTTTGGTGTCTCAAGCGGGGTCTGAAGCCTTGCTGACAGGCGGGCGGCAAGCCGTTAAGATGCCGTCCGGATCGATGCAAAATCAACCTCGAATTCTAGCAGAAAGCCCCGCTCACGCCCCTCGCCATGCGCATCAAATACCCGCTCCCCATCTTGTTTGCCGCCTTGCTGTCGACCGCAGCGTTTGCCAACCCCTATGAAACAACGCTGAAAAACGGTCTGCGTATCATCGTCAAGGAAGACCATCGTGCGCCGACTGCGGTGCAAATGGTCTGGTACCGCATTGGCAGTATCGACGAAGTGGATGGTCACTCCGGCGTCGCCCA
>DAOLIO010000093.1:0-10713 GCA_035328505.1 Azonexus sp. | reverse complement strand
GCGCTTTGCCGGCTGGCGTAGATCACCAGAAAATCCGACAGCAGATCGGAAAAGGAATGCAGCCCGTGCGCCACCAGCGATTGGGAATGGGCGAACCAGCCGACCAGCAACTGGGCAACGGTCAGCACAAGATTGACCACCACGCTCACCCAGGTCGCTTTTTGTGCCTCTGCCGATCGCTCGGCAAGCGACGCGGTTAACTGGTGTTGCTCTTGTCCCATGATGTCTACCCTATACTGTTAAGGTCGAATTTTAGCAGCTGGGAATTATGGGAAAGTTAACCGAGATACTGAACTTGGCCAATGCTCGTGGCGAGGCGCTTGGGCGACCGTACAAAGGCGAACTGACGCCGCAGGAAGCCTATGACCTGCTCGCGCTGGCTCCTGGCGCAAAGATTGTCGACGTCCGGACACGTGCCGAATGGGACTGGGTTGGCCGTGTCGCTGGCAGCGTCGAGATCGAGTGGAACCAATATCCGGGCGGCGTGCGCAATCCGAACTTCCTGGCCGAACTCAAGCGACAGGTCGATCCTGAAGCCCTCGTCATGTTCCTGTGCCGCAGTGGCGCCCGCTCGGTCGGCGCGGCAACGGTGGCGACGGAAGCCGGTTACGGGGACTGCTACAACATCCTCGAAGGTTTCGAGGGCGACAAGGACGCCAACGGTCACCGCAATACCATCGGTGGCTGGCGTAAAGCCGGCCTGCCCTGGATTCAGGGATAATTGTGTAAAAACCAGGTCTTGCTACGGTCAACCAGAAAAAAAGGCCAAATTCAGAGAACAGCATGCAAACAGCCACCATCTCATTCGATCCATTCAACCGCCTCTCCGACGAGGCCTGCCACGAACGTATCCGCATCGCTCGCGCCAAACTGGGCAAGAAGGTCGTCATCCTCTGCCACCACTATCAGCGCGCCGACGTTTACCAGTACGCCGACCTGACTGGTGACTCCCTCAAACTATCGCGCCTGGCGTCACAGACCGATTCCGAATACGTCATTTTCTGTGGCGTGCACTTCATGGCCGAAGTTGCCGACATCATGACGGCGCCACACCAGAAAGCCATCCTGCCGGATCTCGCTGCGGGCTGTTCGATGGCCGACATGGCCAACCTCGCCAAGGTTGAGCGCTGCTGGCGCGAACTGAACCAAGTCCTGAATGCCGAAGAACAAATCACGCCAGTCACCTATATCAACTCGGCAGCCGATTTAAAGGCTTTCTGCGGCGAACATGGCGGCATCGTGTGCACATCCTCCAACGCTGGCACCATCGCCAAATGGGCCTTCGAGCGACGTCCGAAAGTGCTGTTCTTTCCCGACCAGCACCTGGGTCGCTGGACCGGACACAACATGGGCATCCCGATGGACGAAATGGTCGTCTGGGACCCTGACCTCGAACTCGGTGGCCTGTCACCGGCACAGATCAACAAAGCAAAGATCCTGCTCTGGAAAGGTCACTGCTCGGTGCACCAGATGTTCCAGAAATCCCATATTGACGCCTTCCGTGCCAAGCATCCGGACGGCCTCGTCATCTCGCATCCGGAATGTAACTTCGACGTCTGTTCGGCCTCCGACCATGTCGGATCGACCGAGTACATTGTCAAGACCATCAAGGAAGCGCCGGAAGGGACGCGCTGGCTGGTGGGCACCGAGCTGAACCTGGTTGACCGCCTGGCCAGGGAGGTCCTGCCGCAAAACAAGATCGTCCAGTTCATGGCAACCACCATCTGCATGTGCTCGACCATGCAGCGCATTGACCCGCAACATCTGGCCTGGACGCTGGAAAATCTGGCGGAAGGCAAGGTCGTCAATCAGATCCTGGTGCCCGATCACGAAGCCGTGCTGGCCAAGCTGGCTCTGGAACGGATGCTGGATATTTCCTGACCCCATGACCCAGCCCGCGCTGCACATCACCACCTACAACATCCACAAGGGATTTTCGCAATTCAACCGGCGGATGATGGTGCATGAGCTGCGCGAGCGCCTGCGCGACCTCAACCCGGACATCGTGTTTCTGCAGGAGGTGCAGGGGCTGCATTTGGGACATGCAGAGAATCACGACGATTGGCCCGACTCCCCCCAACACGAATTCCTGGCCGAAGACGTCTGGGCGGCCTCCGCCTATGGCCGGAACATGCTGTACGACCACGGCCACCACGGCAACGCGATTCTCTCGCGCTTTCCCATCCTCCATTCGCACAATCAGGACGTCACCCACCTGCAGTTCGAGAAACGCGGCATGCTGCATTGCCAGATCGAACTGCCGGGAGGCACGGCGGTCCATTGCGTCTGCGCGCACCTGTCGCTATTCGGCTATTCGCGGCGCAAGCAGATGACGGCGCTGGCCGATTACCTCGACAGCCTGGCCGAACCCCATGCGCCACTGATTGTCGCCGGGGATTTCAACGACTGGCGCAATCGGGTCGGCGAAGACCTGACCCGTCGACTCGGACTGCAGGAAGTATTCAGCGGACCCAACGGATCGCCGGTACGCAGCTTCCCTGCCGCCATGCCGATGTTCCGCCTCGACCGCATTTACGTGCGCGGCTTTGACGTCAAGCACACCGAAGTCCATCACGGCATGCCGTGGTCCGCCATTTCCGACCACGCCGCGCTGTCGGCACATCTCGCCCCGAATGGCCGCTGAGTTTTTACCGGGCAACCGGCTGACCCTGCTCAATTCAGGCGACGACTACTTTCCTGCCCTGCTCGCCGCCATCGATGCGGCCGAGATCGAGATTTACCTCGAAAGCTACATCTTCGCCAACGACGAGATCGGCCAGGAGGTGGCCAGTGCCTTGTGTCGCGCCGCCGATCGCAGCGTTCAGGTCAATGTCACGGTCGACGGCTTTGGGGCGCGAAATTTCAAAATCGACTTCTTTTCCCGGTTGACCGCAGCAGGCGTGCGCGTGATGTATTACCGTCCGGAAATCGGCCGCTTTCACCTGCGGCGCCACCGCTTGCGCCGACTTCACCGCAAGCTGGTCGTGATTGATGCCCGTATCGCCTTCGTCGGCGGCATCAACATCATCGACGACAACAACGCGCCCATCGACATGCGCCCCCGTCTCGATTACGCCGTACGGCTGGAAGGGCCGACGCTGCAACAGGTCCACCATGCTGTCCGCCGCATGTGGGAAACCGTATCGTGGGCCAATTTCAAGCGACGCTTTCGCCTCGCCCCCGTCGCCCATCCCGTCTGTGAAATTGCCGGCAAACAGACCGCTGCCTTCCTGATCCGCGACAACATCCGCCACCGCAATGACATCCTGCACGCCTATCTGGATGCCATTGATGATGCGCAACATGAAATCCTGATCGCCAACGCCTATTTCCTCCCCGGCATCCGCTTCGGCCGGGCGCTCTATGCGGCGGCGCGACGGGGCGTAAAAATCACCGTGCTGCTCCAGGGCAAGAGCGACCACCCGCTCTTGCGCTACGCCACCCAGACGCTGTATGCGACCACGCTGGCAGCCGGCATTCGCATCTTCGAGTACGAAAAGAGTTTCATGCATGCCAAGGTTGCCGTCATTGACGGCCAGTGGGCGACCGTGGGCTCCTCCAACATTGACCCCTTCAGTCTGCTGATGGCCAAGGAAGCCAACATCGTGGTGCGCGACCCGGCGTTTGCGAACCAGCTGGAATTCAGTCTGCGCAGTGTCATGGCAACCGGCGCCCGCGAATTACTGGCCGACGAACTGTCCCGCCAGCCCCTGCACTCCCGCATTTTGCGCTGGCTTGCTTATGCCGCCGTGCGTGCCATGGTCGGCATAGCCGGCTACAGTCAGCGCCACTGGAATGCGACGGAGACTAGGTCGACGAAACCCTAATCGCCAAGCGCTTGGGAATGGCATCCCATTGCCAGTTTTCCCCGGCCCACGCCCAGACCGCCGGCAAATTTGCCCCCGCCAGGTCGGTGGGCACCCCTTGCCCCAGAAAGCGCAGCGCCCGAATCAGTTCGGCTGCCGCCTGATCAGTCCGCAAGGCACAGGCCAGCGTTTGCTTGGACAGTTTTTCACCGGCCGCATTGGCCGCTACCGGCAAATGCGCATAGCTCGGCGTGGCAAACCCCAGGCATTGCAGCAGCCAGATCTGGCGTGGCGTCGACCCCAGCAGGTCAGCGCCACGGACGATATTGGAAATACCCTGAAAATGATCGTCGACCGTGACCGCCAGCTGATAGGCAAATAAACCATCGGCCCGCCGCAGCACAAAATCACCGACATCGCGGTCCAGATGCTGCGCCACCCGGCCCTGCACACGATCGTCGAAGGCAATTTCCGCAGGGTCGACACGCAATCGCCAGGCCCGCACCTGGCGCCCTGCTGGCAAACCGTTTCGGCAAGTTCCGGGATAGACCAAACCACCATCAATCGCCGGACGGCTGAGCGAGTCGGCGATTTCCTTTCGCGAGCAGCCGCAGCCATAAGCCAGACCGGCATTGCCCAATGCTGCCAGCGCCTCGGCATACGCTTCCAGACGGCGACTCTGATACAACACCGGACCATCCCATTCGAAGCCGAAGGCGTCCAGCGTTCGCAGAATGTCATCCGCCGCGCCAGGCACATTGCGTGGTGTGTCGACATCCTCCATGCGCACCAGCCATTGGCCAGCCTGTGTGCGCGCGTCTAGATAGCTGCCAACCGCCGCCACCAGCGAGCCGAAATGCAAGGGGCCGGTGGGTGACGGGGCAAACCGTCCGCGATAGGCAAATTTCCTGGCGGTCAAATTGAAAAGCTCACGTGGCGGAAGGCGGACGATGTTACCGGGAAGAATCGCAGCGGCGCGAGGAAGCAGGCAGAATGCCCTGCGGGCTGGCCGACGCCCCGTCATTCAATGATACGTCAACGACCAGGCCGAGCACCTATGGGAACGTGTCCACCTCCCATAGAATGGCAACGACATGCCGGCAGGTGCCGATGTGGGTGGTTCGGGAAGGCAATGCCCGGTGCGATGTTGACGGAGAGTTGAAATGCAAGCCGCCCTGCGTGTCGTTATTCTTATTCTGAGCATCATCATGATCGGTTGGCCGGCGTCGGCCGACGCCGTCACGAACACCACGGCAGATGCCGGTGATCCGGCCGCCCACGAGGCCAGCCTGGTGGTCTTCAAGCGGCCCGTGATGGTTTTTCGCACCGATTTCCTGGGCGCCAGTCCGGTGGTACGGGCAAAACGTGCACGCAGCGTCATTGAAGATGCCCTACGCCAGAATGACCAACTCACTGTCACGATCAAGGCCAATCCGGAAGGGCAGCTCGTTGTGCTCGACGACCGTCTGGCCTTCATCATCGCGCCCGGCGATGCCGACCCGCTGGCGCAGGAGACGCCGGAAGCCGTTGCCAGGCAGGTAAAAGTTCGCCTGGAGCAAATCATTGCCGAGACGCGCGAGTCGAGAAATGTCGAGGCGCTGCTCAAGGCACTCGGACGTTGCGCCATCGCCACCGCCGTCTTTGCGCTGACGTTGTGGGTGCTCAGACGCTTTCGCGTCTGGGTCTCCAGCCTGCTCTTGCGCAAGGCCGAACAGCAGGTCGAAAATCTGAAAGTCGGCAATATACCGATTATCGAAGGGCGCCATCTGGTCCCCTTCCTGCGCCGTCTGCTGACGATCGTACGCTGGATTGTCATTGCCCTGCTCAGCAACGAATGGCTCAGTTTCGTGCTTTCCAGCTTCCCTTACACGCGTCCCTGGGGTGAGCGCCTCAACGAATATCTGCTGAGTGTTGCCGTCGGCATGCTTGACAGCGTCCTCGGGGCAATTCCCGGCCTCGGCATCGCCTTGGCCATTTTCATGCTGGCCCGCGTCTTCATCAGTTTCCTCAGTCGCTTTTTCGAGCGCATTGCCCGCACCGGTACGCCCGTCAGCTGGCTGGCGCCGGAAACCATGCCGACCACGCGACGTCTGTTCAGCATCGGTATCTGGCTGTTTGCCATCGCCATGGCTTACCCGTATTTGCCGGGCGCCCAGACCGAGGCTTTCAAGGGGCTCTCGGTGCTGCTCGGCCTGATGGTCTCCCTGGGCGCCTCCAGCATCGTCGGCCAGGGTGCCGCCGGGCTGATCCTGACCTACACGCGGACCATCCGCCCCGGTGAATACGTTCGGATTGGCGATCACGAAGGCACGGTCATCCGTATCGGCATCTTTACAACCACCATCCAGACCGGCCTTGGCGAGGAACTGGCGCTGCCCAATTCGATCATCACGGGGACCGTCACCAAGAATTTCTCGCGCGCCGTGAAGGGCAAAGGCTATATCGTCGATACGTCAGTCACTATCGGCTACGACACACCGTGGCGGCAGGTCGAGGCAATGCTGACCGAGGCGGCAAAGCGGACGCCTGGTATCGTCGACAACCCGCTACCGCTCGTCTTCCAGACCAACCTGTCCGATTTCTACCCGGAATATCGCCTGGTCGCGCAGGCCATCCCCAGTGGCCCGCGGCCGCGCGCCGAAGTGCTGAGCCAGCTGCACGCCAACATTCAGGATGTTTTCAACGAACATGGCGTGCAGATCATGTCCCCGCATTACCTCGGCGACCCGGCCAGCGCCAAGGTGGTCAAGCCGGCAGACTGGTTTCCGGCACCGGCCACCAAGCCGGAGTGAGCACAACGGGATTGAAGTCGGCCCGAATGACCCGGCCGATTTTTGGCAATCGGGCAAATTTTCCGGTTGACCGCAGCCATCACCCGCCGACGATCAGGGCATCCGGTACTGCGACAGACTCCTGATCACCCAAATGGATCGTCGTCATGTCGCCCTGGCGCGCGTGGGTCATCGGGTAGGGCGAGTCCGATGCCACGGGCACCCCTTTGACAAACAGGATGCGGCGAATCTGGCGCAAGGCGCCGACGGGCCAGCGAATCTCCAGCGTCGCTGCACCATCGAAGCCGCGACGAATCACGAACGATTCGCAACGCTGACTGAGCTTGGACTGTTCATAGGCACAGGCAAGGGGGGCCGAGGCATGGTACGGCGTCCCGGGAATCAGCGCATCGCTGTGCGCCGGTCGAGCCGCCAGCGGCTTCCCGGCCAGATCGACCTTGAGGGCATAGCGGCTGGACTCCTGCCGCCGCGCCGCCGCACGTATCAAATACACGCGGACCGTGTAAATGCCGTCGGCTGGCAACATCCCGCTGAATTGCCCACCCGACTGGCTGCCGACGAACATCGCGACCGCCGTGCCCGGCGGCAGGATGTTGAAATAGTTTTGTCCGTTCGAGGCCACCAGCGAAACCGTCAGCGTTTGCCCGGCACCGCCGCTCACCTGGTAATCAACAAACTGACGCCCATGAAGACGCGCCTTGATGACCTGGCGGCCAGTTTCTCCCGCCAGGCGAATCCTCTCGATACGCGCATCCTGCGACACAGGCTCGGCGCAGCCGGCCTCGGCAAGAAAACGGGCCTCGACCCAACCGGTCGTGCCTTGATAGCTCACCTTGCACCAGCGCGGACTTGCCACCTGCGGCTGCGGTTGCGCCGCATCAGACCGCGCGCTGTACTCAGCCTGGCTCAATCCGCCCTGGCAGCCCAGACTGCGCAAACATCGAGCCGCTGCCGGCAAGCCCAGTAGTGGCGCAGCCTCCGTCCGTGGTTCAGCCCGCATGACCCGCTCGCTATCCGTGGCCACCCCATTCAGCCGGTAAAAATCCGGACCGTCCGCAGTTGCATGGCTGCTGCCACAGAAGACCAGACAGGGTAGAAAACACAGTTGACGAAAATGGCGGGGCAGGTTCATGGGCGAGCTCGTCAGGTCGAAAATAAAATCAGATGTCGGTTCGTGGTCATCGGCATTACGCCATGCATAGTAACGAACAAATCGCTCCGGTCGCCCGTCACGAAAATTTCGTTTTCAGGCATTTTCCCCGGTTGACCGCAGCCCCCTGTTTCTCACGCCTCAAAACGACTGATTCACCTTTACGAAACAGCTTACGTATGAGAGAATCTGGCTCTGGCCAAGCAAGGCCACCTACCCGAACACGTTGAGCGGGTGGAGGAGACCAATGAAAAAAAGCCCGCGGAAGACGGGCTTTTTTCTTGTCTGGATGCTGGAATTCAAGGCAAAAAAAATGCCCGCACCAGGCGGGCATAAATCCATTTCTTGGAGGAGATGGAGGAGACAGATTCATTCTGCCTCAAGCATTTGTGCGCTGCAACATATTTCGTGCAGAAACCTGAAATAATTCACATATCGTGATCCACCCTGCGCGTGACCCCTGTTGCCAAGTCACTGGCAAACTACAAAAACAACAGGAAAAACACCATAATTTCAGTCGCTTAGGCTATTTCACCGGTTATTTTGGGCGGTATCAGTGAACGTTCGGAAACAATCAATCGTTTTCGAATACCCTCGCCAATCTTGCGCTCAACCTCCCACATGGCAAGCCCCTTGACGACAGCCACCTGCTGAATGGCGGTGACAACATAGCCGAGTTTGGTACAGAGATACTGCGCGCCGTGCTCGATGGATGACTTTACTTTCATTGGGCCAACCTCCCATATCGTATCGGCTTCACCAGCACCCTTGAGCGCGCCCGCTAGAGACAATCGCCCTGGAACGTCCTTGCTGTAGAAGCACAAAAAGAAGCCCAGATGGACTGGGCTTCAATCATTGCGATCACATCAGGACTTGCTTGGTGCCTTCCCGACAGCCGGCGCCTTTGGTCCCGGCTTGCCACCCATGCCACGACGCGGGCCGCCATGAAACTCCTCGAATGTCTTTTGCTGCTCAGGCGTCAGAAGCGCATAGAATTCCTTGAGCGCAGCGACATGCTCGGCCATCTGCGCCTGACGAGCCTTGGACAGTTCCAGCATTTTTTCCGCGCGTTCGGGTGCGTTGAGCTTCGCCCAGTCCTCCGGCTGACCACCACTCAGCGCCATCCTTGGCTGCTCTGAATCCATCAGCTTCTTCCAGGCCGGTTCCTGTTCAGCACTTAATTTCATGGCATCGTGCAGCAGGGCATGGTGCTGCTCCATCATTCTGACGTGCCGTTCCGAATGGTGACTGCCCATGTGCCCGCACCCCGGATCGGCCATTGCCGCACCAGCGGCGAAGACCCCTGCTCCAGCGGCGATCACCAGCGATTGGACGAGCTTGCGATATGAAATCATTTGTATCCTTTTTGATGTTGAAGCCACACGTGAAATCAAGGGAAGAGCTTGGCTCTCACCAGAATTCAAGGGCAGCGCGAAATGCGCCCGCGACTGCGCGAGGAAGGTGTTGATCGTCTGAATGTGAATGGACGGCTCGGTTGCTTGCATATGACAGTGCTCATTACGTATTCGATTGGAGTGATCTTCACACCAAATTGAGCGCCTGAGTTCATTTGCATTGCAACGGTTTGTATCAGGATGTTGCGCAAGCCCGGTCAGACGTTTATCGAATCGATCCTGCGCTCAGTCAGCATTGATCGCGCTTTTCACTTCATCGGGATGAGCAAGCGCTACGAGAAGACCACGCGGATCATCATAACGATTCCGAGCTTCCCGCAATGCGCCAGCATCTTCGACGATGACGTCCGCGCTACCCGACGGGTGAGCGCTTCACGGTGCCGGATTCAGGACCTATTTCCGCCACTTCGCCCACGGATCAACGTCACCACCCGAGGCGCTTGAATCATTTGATGAGCGCTTGTCCGCTCTGGGGCGGCGCACCGCGTTCTGGTCATGAAGCGCGGCCTTTCGGCTGCGTTTTTCGCGCAAGCGCTCGGCGTCTTCCAGACTCAACGCTGCCGGCTCTCCCGGGGTTTGATCCGGCGGAATGATGCGATCCCGGGGTGGCAATTCAAATTGATCGTCGGAGGCGCGCGGCAGGCTCTTGAATTTGTACAAGTAAAAACCTTCAACCTTCTCGCGCGCCCAATCAGTTTTTTTCAGGAATTTGACGCTGGATTCAATGCTTGGATTTTTGTTGAAGCAGTTGATATTCAAGTAGGCAAACAGGATGTCGAATCCGTAATAGTTCACGATTTCGGTTAATACCTGTTTTAAACCAACGCCGTGCAGCGGGTTGTTCGTATGAATGGAATCGGCGTTCATGAAAATACTCAAGCAAGAGGGAAACTGTTCATTGTACCTGCGGCCGTACAGACCAACACAGCAACAGAGCGGGTGTTCAGATGATGGGACAACACCGGCCGCCCCATGCTTTCCAGGCGGGCTAATCGATCTTTCGGTGATTGAGCGGCTGGCTAACCGGCACAAATGCGGCTGGCGAGCGGCTCGCGCGCCCTCAGCGCTTCGTCGCGCTACGCTTGGCAGGTCGCGCCTTTTTCTCGGTTTCGCCTGCGGAAGAACGACCGGCCGGTGGCTTGGCCGGGTCGGCGTGATCCAGCCAGATCAGCGTGTCGATGTAGGACATGAAGCCTTGCAGATAATCCGGCGCCAGGTCGCGCATGACTTGCAGGCTGCGCAGGATGAGGTGCTGGGAGTTCATCGGGCCGGCGTTTTCCGGCGCTTGGGCGAGGGTTTGGGTGAGCTGTTGCTCGGTGCTGAGTCTGGACCACTCGTTGCGGTAGTTGGCGACGGATCGGAGCTCGGGGCCTGACGGCGTTTGCCGGGCAGAAGCGGATTTCAAATTGGGCCGAATTTTCCGGTTGACCGCAGCAGTCTCGTTTTTGCCCGGCGTTGCGTCCGACTGCGCGTGCGCGTGCTGGTTGATGTAAGCAAGCAGGTCGGCAAGCGGACTGGCGGATGGTTCAGCAGATTCCGTCGGCGCCGGT
>DAOLIO010000092.1:0-10824 GCA_035328505.1 Azonexus sp. | reverse complement strand
GCGGGGTTTTTTTGCCTAGCGATTCAACCAGACAAGGGCCGTGTCGAATGATGGGGCAATGCCCCGAACCTTACGCCGCTTCGCCAAACCAGTTGGCACCCAGGCAGGCGCGAAGCGCCAGGCGGGCACGATGCAACTGGACAAAGCAGTTGCTGGCGGTAATGGCCATGGTCTCGCAGATTTCGTCGGTATCAAAGCCGAGTACTTCGCGCAGGGTGAAAATGCGGGCACTGTTATCAGGCAGGCGGTAAAGGCAGGCTTCAAAGACCTCCCAGAACTGCTTGCTTTCCATTGCCTGCTGCGGTGTCTGCCATTCTGACGGGCGCGTATCTTCGGCCCAGTGCGCCCGGTCGTCGAAAAAAGCATTCAAATCGTCGTCATTTTCCGGGTTGACCGTCGCATGCTCGCGCACCTTGCGGCGGAGCACATCGATGATCTTGTTCTTGAGAATGGAAAGCACCCAGGTACGCAGCGACGCGCGCGATGCAAACTTTTCCTTTCCCAGCAGTGCGCCGGTCAGCGCTTCCTGCACGGCATCCTCGGCCTGGGCACGATCACGCAGTTGCAACTCGGCAAAGCGCAGCATGTCACGCCGCAGGCTTGTGAGAAAATCGGGGTCGTGCAATGGATCCAGGGACATGTTGGCTCAATATGTTTCGCTCATCGTGGATCATACTGTAAAAAATATTTGTAAGATTTTGATGACCGTAGCGACTAATGAATCAGGCCCCAAGCCTGCGATGAAAAAACAGGAATTGAAATGATCAGCTGCAAGGAAGCAACCCGCCTCGCCTCGTTACAACTGGAACGCAAGCTCAGCCGCTGGGAGCGTATCCAGTTCCGGTTTCACCTGGCGTTTTGTATTGGTTGCCGACGGGCTGAAAAGCAATTCGCGTTCATGCGTCAGGTAACGGGCTCATGGATGAGTCATTCCGACTGATCCGGACACCTCAATCACAACGGAGAAAATCATGAAAAAACATAATCTTGCATCCTTGGCTGTCGGTTCCGCCTTTGCCGCCATGGCGCTCAGCCCGCTGGCCCACGCTGCCGAAAACCCGTTTGGCGCGACCAAGCTGGCGGTTGGCTATCAATTGGCTGAAGCCGATACCAAGATGAAGGATGCCAACTGTGGCGCCAGCAAACGGACGGAGGCCTCGTGCGGTGCCGAGAAGAAGGCTGCTGAAGCCAAGGCGATGAAGGACAAGAAGGCGGACGCCAACTGTGGCGCCAACAAAAAGGCGGCCGATGCCAACTGTGGCGCCAACAAGAAAATGGATAGCCAGAAGTAAGCCAACCGGTTGCGGTGCGGGGCTCGCTCCCGCCCGCTACCCCACAGGAGAATTCGCATGCAGCCACGCCAAGCGCAGGGCGCCGGCCTTGGCTTTCGCCGCGAACTGATCGCCCCGCTCAATACCGGCGTACCGGATGCCATCCGCTTCTTCGAAATCGCACCGGAAAACTGGGCGGGCATGGGTGGCCGCGCTGCCCGGGAGCTGCGCCATTTCACCGAGCGTTACCCCTTCGTCTGCCACGGCCTGTCATTGTCGCTCGGCGGCCCCGGACCATTGCCTGAAGCATTGCTTCGCCGCATCAAAGCCTTCATGACCGAGCATGGCATCGGGCTGTACACCGAACATCTGTCGTGGTGTGCCGACGCCAGTTATCTCTACGACCTGCTGCCGATTCCACTGACCGAACAAGCCGTGCGGTGGACAGCGGAGCGCATTCAGCGGACGCAGGACATCCTCGGCCGACGTATTGGTATCGAGAACGCCTCGACCTATGTGGCACCGCCGGGTGCCGAGATGAGCGAGGCTGAATTCATTTCGGCGATCGTCCGCGAGGCAGATTGCCTGCTGCATCTCGACGTCAATAATATCTACGTCAACAGCCGGAATTTCGGTTTTGACCCGCTGAGCTACCTGCACGCACTGCCGCTGGAAAGCACCTGCTACATTCATGTTGCCGGCCATTTCGTGGAGCCGGATGGGCTGCTCATCGACACGCATGGCGCCGACGTGATCGACCCGGTATGGTCGCTCCTCGACGCCGCCTACACGAAGATCGGCGGCGAAGTGCCAACCTGCCTGGAACGGGATTTCAATTTTCCCGACTTTTCCCGGTTGACCGCGGAAGTCGAACAAATCGCCCGTTTGCAGGCCGCCGCCGGTCAACGCAAGGCCGCGTGATGAACACCGACCTCCAGCCCGATTTTCAACAGTTCCAGCGCGCCTTTGCCCGGCACCTGCGCGATCCGCATCACGCGCCGCGGCCGGACGGCGTTCCGGCCCGACGCATGGCGGTTTACAACGAACTATTGTTCAACAACCTCTGCGGCTTTATCGATCGCTGTTTCCCGGTCAGCCGGACAATACTGGGCGAAAAGCGCTGGCGCCGATTGTGCCGTACCTTCTACCGGGACTGGCCGTTGCACACGCCCTGGTTTCGCGAGATTCCGCGCGAATTCGTCCGCTATCTGGCCGAAGCCGACATCCGGCAGCCGCGACCCCGCTGGCTGGCGGAGCTGGTCCATTACGAATGGGCCGAGCTGGCCGTTGACGTCATGGACACCCCTAGCCCGGCACACGACCCAGCCGGCGACAAGCTGGCCCTGCCCGTCGCCCTCAACCCGGCCCTGCTCAACCTCGCTTACAGCTGGCCGGTTCATCGCATCGGGCCGAATTTTCGGCCGCGCAAAAGGCAACTCACTTACCTTGTCGTCTATCGCGACGCCCATGACGATGTGCAGTTCAGCCAGATCAATGCCGTTACCGGCCGCCTGCTGACCTTGCTCGCCGTCGCCCCGACCTGCGGTGAGGCAGCCATCCGCCAGATCGGCACCGAACTGCAGCACCCCGCTCCCGAGCAATTGCTGGCCCACGGCGCTGCACTGCTCGACGACCTTCACCGGCAGGGCATCGTCCTCGGCACGATGGCCTGAGACTCGCGGCTGAAGCTGCCTGTCCAGGCTTGCCGCTTTTTCGCTGCGCTGGCGGCAAATGATCATGAAACCCTGCACGCCCTTCAGCGAGGCCGATCAGCGGCTGGAAGCACGCGTTGCTCACCCCGCCCGGATGTCTGGATACCAGCGGCGACACCCTTCTGAACGATGTCAGAATTGGTTACAAAGTCCACAAACGACCCACACAGACACCACCCGCGGTGCCCGATACAGTGAATCCGTCCTCACTCGAAAAGGAGATGTCACCATGGAAAAGACAAAGCGCAAGGTCAAGAAATTTTTCAAGCTCGACAAGCTGGGACAACGTATTGCCCACGCCAGCAAGGCCTTTGACCGACAGCGCAAGGAACGCCTGATGCGCGCCTTTGAGCGCCAGATGTTGCTCAGCAACTAATGTCAGTCGCTGGGAGCGGCTAAGCGCCGTCCCGCGGTCAACCGGAAAAAAGACCCAGAATTGAACATGGCGCGGCGTTCCCGCGCCATTTTTTATGCGCTGGCAGCCGGTGGCGCAACCTCGTTCAGGATGCGCACTTCGCGCTGCGGGAATGGAATGCTGACACCGTTTTCCTTGAAGCGGCGCCAGATGGCGAAATTGATATCGGAAACGATGTTGCCCTTGCCTTCTTCCGGATCGTTGATCCAGAAGCCCAGTTCGAGGTTGATGCTGCTGTCGGCAAACTGGCTGAGAAAGACTTTGGGCGCCGGGCTTTCCAGCACGCGCGTATGGGCGGCAGCGGCCTCGACCATGAGGCGGACAGCCTTGTCCAGATCGGCGTCGTAAGCCACGCCGACCATGGTGGTCAGCCGCAGCTGGGCGTTGGAGAACGTCTGGTTCTGCACGGTCGTGCTGATCAGCGTTTCGTTCGGCACAATGAACTCGGTACCGCCGGGATGCTTGAGCACCGTGTAGCGCGTGGTGATCTCGGTCACTTCCCCGCTATCGGTGCCAACCTGCACGATATTACCGATGCGGATGGACCGGTCGAGCAGGATGATGAACCCGGACACATAGTTGCTGGCAATCTTCTGCAGGCCGAACCCCAGGCCGACACCCAGGGCGCCGGTAAACACCGAGAGCGCCGTCATGTCGATGCCGACCAGTGCCAGGCTGGTCAGGATGGCAATCACCGTCAAACCGGCCTTGGCAACACGGATACCGACAATGCGCAAGTTGGCGTCGAGGGTGTGCAGACGCATCAGCCGGCCTTCGATGATGCCCGCCACCCATAGTGCAAAAACGACCGTCAGGAAGATGGTGGCAATGCCGCGCAGGATGGTCCACAGGTCAATATGCTGCTTGCCGATGTGAAACTCGACCTGCTCCATGGCGTCGATGACATACGGCGCCAGATCGGTGATGTAGAGCGCCAGCCAACCCCAGACCGTCGCCGCTATGATGCGCTCCCAGGCGGTCAGCCAGGTCGCCCGTGGAAAAGCCTGGCGAAGCACGAATATCACGCTGCGTACCAGCGCCATCGACCCCAGCAGCGGCATGGCCAGCTTGAGCAGATTGACGTGAATGAGCGAGCCCAGCGTTGCAACGGTGATGCCCGTCAATACCATGCCGGTGAGCGGAAAAACGAGGCGGGAACTGGCGTCGGACAAGCGGCCGGCGCCTTCCAGATGGCGCCCCCGCCACCAGCGGGCGATCAGGAAGGACAGTCCGAGGCACGCCACGAGGGCTACCCCCTGCCAGACGAAACTTGGATCGTTGAAATCGGCCAGCAGGTCAGTGATCAGGCGCAGGGCCTGGCTTTTCTCGCTCATGCCTTGCGTTCCAGTGCAGCGGCAAAGAAACCGTCCGTGTTGTGCAGGTTGGGCAACAGACGCAGAACGTCGCCCTCAAAAGCAATACCCTGTCTGGCGAGAATCGTCGCAGCGGGCACCAGGGTGAAGTCCGGATGCCTGGCCAGGAAAGCGGCGACGATGTCATCGTTTTCCGCCGTCAACACACTGCAGGTGGCATACACCAGACGACCGCCGGGGCGCACCATCGTCGAGGCGGCGTCGAGAATGGCGGCTTGCTTGACGGTCAGCTCGGCCACCGACGACTCGTCCTGACGCCATTTAAGGTCCGGATTGCGACGCAGCGTCCCGAGCCCCGAACACGGCGCATCGACCAGCACGCGATCGGCCTTGCCGGATAGCCGCTTGATCTTGGTGTCGCGCTCATGCTCGATGCGGGCCGGATGGACGTTGGACAGGCCGGAACGAGCCAGCCGCGGCTTGAGGTTGGCGAGGCGCTTGTCGGAGACGTCGTACGCGTAGAGCCGGCCGGTATTGCGCATCAGGGCGCCAAGGAGCAGCGTCTTGCCACCGGCGCCGGCGCAGAAATCGACGACCATTTCACCGCGCTTCGGTTCGAGCAGGAAGCCGAGCAACTGGCTGCCTTCGTCCTGGACCTCGACCGCGCCTTCGACAAATAGCGGGTGCTTGGCCAGCGCCGGCTTGTCGCGCAGGCGTACGGCAATCGGCGACAACGGGCCGGGCATGGCGGAGATACCGTCTTCAGCCAGCTGCGCCAGCACCGCATCACGATTGGCCTTCAGGGTATTCACCCGCAAATCGAGCGGCGCCGGTTGGTTAAGCGCGCGGGCCAGGGCCAGCGTGGCATCGGCACCAAATTGCGTTTCAAGGCGGTTGTAGAGCCAATCCGGCAAGTCGCAGCGGACAGCCGGCGGAAAGTCGGCTTCCGGCATCGCCTTGGCGGCGGCCAGCCATTCTTCCTCACTGGCCTTGAGTACCGGCGCCAGCTCGCGCTGACTCCAGCCACGGGTCACGGCCAGTGCCGCCAGCAGGCGGCGACGATCAGACAGCTTGCCGGCACAGCGCGCTTCCAGGCTGCGGCCACGGCGCAGCACGGCGAACACCGTTTCGGCGACAAAGGCGCGGTCGGCATGACCAAGCTGGCGATGCTCGCGAAAATAGCGCGACACGACAGCATCGGCCGGGTAGTCAAAGCGCAGCAACTGGCCGAGGACGGCTTCGGCGTGGGCAAACAGGGCAAGGGTGAAGCGGGCTTTCATTGAGATCCTATTTCAGTGGCGACTTGCTCGAAGATGTCGCCTTTTTTATCGGTGTAGCGAATTTTAACCGGCAAGCGGTGGCGATCGAGCGCGATCCATATGTCGGTCACGGTATCGCCGATGGCCCGCATATGCAGCGTACGGAAATGCCCGGCAGCGATGTCGATCTCTTCCTCACCCAGCGAATCGAGGGCAAAGCGGTCATATTTCTTGCCGGTAACCACGCCTACGCTGGCCCCCATTTCGGGCTTCTTCAGGTAAGCCAGCTGGTAGTTCAGCGACAGAATATCCTGCGCCCCCAGGCTGATCGGCTGCGTTGCGCCACCGCGCGACAAATGGACTTCGGTGGATGACCAGTCGAAATCGGCGTTTTCATTGGCGTCCTTGCCGTTTTTGCGCGTGCGGTATTGCTCGGGCTGCAGGCCGCCGGCCACCAGCCTGCCGCTGCTTTCATTCTCGAACACCAGCGGCTTGATGAGGGCGGCCAGACCACTGGTCCGGGTCATGCCGCGCAGCCGATAATGACCGTCCTCGGTGAATTCCCAGTTGTGCTCGGCCCGCCCGATCTCGAAACCCTGGGTGCCGTAATAGATGACGAAACGCAGGGTGCCTTTGGCTGGCAACAGCGGCTTGGCGGGCGGCGGCGCTACAGGCGGCGCAACTGCCGCGGTCGACGGCAATTCCGGCGCTTTTTCCGAATTTTTTTCCGGCAGCGGCATCACCGGCACGGATTCGGCGCTCGGCGCGGGCGTGATGCTGGCCAGGCGCCTTGGCTTCGGCGGCTTGGGTCGCGGCTTGGCAACCACCTTTTTGTCGACGGGCCTGGGAGCAGCCACTGGCGCGGCAGGCAGCGGCTGCAACTCGGCGCGCAGCGGCGGCATCGGCTCATCGACGCCGCCAAACAGTTCGACATCGGTGCCGAACAGCGCTGCGAGATGAATGCCGAGCGATGCTGCGAGCGCGAGGGCGAAGGCGATCGGCATGGCCGCTCTAGCGAATTCCGGGCGAGATCAGCACCGCGCTGTCGGCCAGGTCGGCCGCCAGGCGAACGCGGCCGTTGTCCAGCGTCAGCTTGTCCTCAACAAACCAGCGCACGGCTTGCGGATAGATCTTGTGTTCCTGAACGAGGATGCGTGCGGCCAGAGTGGCCTCGGTATCGCCGTCAAGCACCGGAACGGCTGCCTGAATGATGACCGGACCGTGATCAAGCGTCGGCGTGACGAAATGCACGGTGCACCCATGAATGCGCACACCTTCTTCCAGGGCGCGCTGGTGGGTATGCAGGCCGGGAAAGGCCGGCAGCAACGACGGGTGGATGTTGATCAGGCGACCTTCGTAATGCCGCACAAAGTCGTCGGTGAGGATGCGCATGAATCCGGCGAGCACGACGAGATCCGGCGCAAATTCGTCGATGCACTGTGCCAGGCGATGGTCAAAGGCCTCGCGCCCCTTGAACGCCTTGTGGTCGATGTAATGCGTAACGATCCCGTACCGGGCCGCGGTCTCCAGACCATCTGCATCAGGCCGGTTACTGATCACTGCAGCAACATTGACGGGAAGATTTCCGGCTTCACGGGCGGCGAGCAACGCCTCCATGTTGCTGCCACGACCGGAAATCAGGATGACAATTTTCTTCATTTCAAAAAACTCACGGGTAAAAAGACGGCGCTGACCACGGACTGGCTCAGGCGTGAAAACGTGCGGCCATTGCGGTCGGCAACGACCTTGGCCATGAAATCGAGCAAGCCCATGACGCGACCGAATTCGCGCTCGAAGGACAGGTTGCGGTTGGCCGGATCCAGCTCGTTAGACAGCAGAAACAACTCGCCCGCCGCGTTGCGGTCATGGCCCAGCTTCCAGACCGCGACATCCATGTTGCGGGCGCTGTTGAACAGCTTCATTTCGTTCAGGCTGTCGAGAATATAGAACTCCTCTTTGTGCTCGAATGCCGCATCGACCATGCTCAGCAGCCCGAAAACCAGCGCCGCGACGCGGTCGCCGCTATAAATCTCGGCAAAGGCCAGCGATGCCACCGCCCCCTCACGCTGCCCGCCAAACTCCGGCCAGTTGCGATGCTGGCGCTGGCGCAAACGCTCGACGGCTGCTTCACGGCTGACCGCGCCCCCCTTTTTCCATTCCTTGGGATTGCGCTTGTAGAGTTTGTCGGCAATCAACAGCAAGCCGCCCACTACCTCGGCCCGATTGGTATCGGCAATGCGGTCAACTTCCGATTTCAGCAAATATTTCGGGTCGACCGTGGTATCCGTCCGCCCGTCCTTGCCCAGCTTGGTCGCACAGGCCGTCAGCATCACAGCGAGGATGACGGCCAGCCAGCGCATCAGGCAGCCTTGCTTTTGACGTAGCCGATGCCGATCGGCACCAGCGAAAAGGCCACAATACCGAGGATGATCACCGACAGGTTTGCCTTCACCCAGGGCATGTTGCCCAGCCAATAGCCCGCCAGACACAACGACACCACCCAGGCCAGCGCGCCGATCAGGTTGAATATCGTGAAGCGGACAAGGCTCATCGCGCCAATACCGGCCACAAACGGCGCAAACGTGCGAAACAGCGGCAGGAAGCGCGACAACACCAGCGTCTTGCCGCCATGTTTTTCGTAGAAAGCATGCGTCTTGACCAGCGCATCCCGATTGAAGAACCGCGAGTTTTCCCACTGGAAGACCTTGGGGCCGAGAAAGCGGCCAATCTGGTAATTGACCGTATTGCCGATCACCGCCGCTGCCGTCAGCACGCCCATCAGCGTAAAGATATCCATGCCGCCTTCGCCGATCGCCGCCAGCGCGCCAGCCACGAAAAGCAGCGAATCGCCGGGCAGGAAAGGCGTCACGACAAAACCAGTCTCGGCAAAGATGATGAAAAACAGGATGCCGTAGATCCACAATCCATACTGCTGAACCATGATGGCCAGATGCTTGTCGAGGTGGAGAACGATATCGAGGAATTGGGCGAGGAGATCCATGCGTTGTGCCGGGCTTTGAATGAGGCCGCATTATAATCCGGGCATGCTCACCGTGCCCCGCTTCCCATCCCTGCTCGGCCTGCCGCTCTGGAGTGTCATCACGCCTGTTCTGTCGGCCGCGCTGCTGTTTTCCGGCGATCTCGCACCATCCGGCTGGCTCTGGTTGCTGGCGGTATCCATCGGACTGATTGCCGCTGTCCTGGTCGCCGTCTTCCATGCCGAAGTCATCGCCCATCGCATTGGCGAACCCTTTGGCACGCTGGTGCTGGCATTGGCGGTGACCGTCATCGAGGTATCGCTGATCGTATCGATGATGCTTTCCGGCGGCGGCGCCCCCAGCGAACTGGCACGCGACACGGTGTTTGCCACCGTCATGATCATCTGCAATGGGGTGGTCGGCCTCTGCCTGCTGGCCGGGGCAATTCGCCACCGCATCATCATCTTTCGTGTCGAAGGCACGGGTTCCGCGCTGTCAGTGCTGACCGCACTGACCACCCTGACGCTGATCTTGCCGAAATTCACCACAACGACCAGCGAGCCGACCTACGCCCCCTCGCAACTGGCCTTCGCCGGCCTGATGTCACTCATCCTTTACGGCGTGTTTGTGTTTGTGCAAACCGTTCGCCATCGTGAATTCTTCCTGCCCGTCGATACCGACAGCGACGACGAGCACCCCGCCATGCCCGGCACGGCTGGCGCCTGGCTCAGCCTGGCCATGCTCGGCGTGGCGCTCATCGCGGTAGTGGGTCTCGCCAAGCAACTCTCGCCCGTCATCCAGCATGCCGTCGACGCTGCGTCAGCGCCGGCTGCCGTCGTCGGCATCGCCATCGCCCTGCTGGTCCTCTTGCCCGAAACCTGGGCAGCCCTGCGTGCTGCGCTGCGCAACCGCATGCAGACCAGCCTCAACCTGGCGCTCGGCTCGGCGCTGGCGACCATCGGGCTGACCATCCCCAGCGTCGCGGTCGTCTCCATCTACCTCAAGCTGCCACTGGTCCTCGGCTTGCCATCCAAGGAAATCGTCCTGCTCTTCCTCACCTTGCTGGCCAGCGCCATCACGCTCGCCGGCGGCCGCGCCACCGTGCTGCAGGGCACGGTGCATTTGGTCATCTTCGCGGCCTTCCTCTTTCTGGCAGTCGTGCCATAAGCCACACCGGGCACCACCGACGCCACTCAGACATTCACCGGCGCGGCTCCCCTTATAATCCGACCATGCCGACCATCGCCCGCCTCCCCGACCTCCTGATCAGCCAGATTGCCGCTGGTGAAGTGGTCGAAAGACCTGCCTCCGTCCTCAAGGAGCTCCTCGAAAACAGCCTCGATGCCGGCAGCAAGGCCATCCAGGTGCATCTGGAGGAAGGCGGCGTCAAGCTGATCCGCATCACGGACGACGGCTGCGGTATCGCCAGAGATGAGCTGGCACTGGCCCTCACCCGGCATGCCACCTCGAAGATTGCCACGCTCGACGACCTGGAGCGCGTCGGCACCTTGGGCTTTCGTGGCGAGGCCCTGGCCTCGGTCGCCTCCGTCGCCCGCCTCGGCATCACCAGCCGCGAACGCGGAGACGACGCAAATTCGGCCCACGCCTGGAAGCTGCGGAACGTCTTGGTTCCTTACGGCAAATGGTATTTACGCGAACGATTCTTGGGCAAACCGCGCCCGCAACTGCCTCCCATGCCGGGCAAGCTGCGGGAACATGCCGAGTGGGCTGCGGAGCAGTTACAACGCACGCCGCTAGAGATTAGCGGCACGATGCAGAAGCATCAATTGAAACTGGCCGACCGACAGTGTCGCATGTCCGAGCTATCGGCGCGGATTCAGTCGCTGGTGATCGTCCTGTGCACCAGCTTGTACGC
>DAOLIO010000091.1:0-10876 GCA_035328505.1 Azonexus sp. | reverse complement strand
CGATTGTCCCAAGGCCGGCGTGGGGCGAGAAGGAAATCAGCGCGTCGCGCATTGTCAATTTCGCCCCGGGCACTTTGCCGGACAAGCCGCAATTTGCCGCTGACCCGATGAACCTGTTTATCGTGGTCGAATCCGGCGATCATCATGTGTCGATTCTCGACGGCGACAAGCTCGAATCGATCTACCGCTTCCCGTCGCGCTTTGCCCTGCACGGCGGGCCGAAATTCACGCCGGACGGCCGCTACGTCTTCTTCGCCTCGCGTGACGGCTGGATCACCAAATTCGACCTATGGAATCTCAAGGTCATCGCCGAAGTGCGCGCCGGCATCAACACACGCAACGCGGCGGTATCCGGCGACGGCAAGTGGGTGGCGGTGGCCAACTACCTGCCGCATAGCCTGGTCATTCTTGATGCTGATCTGAACCTGAAGAAAATTCTGCCGGTGACCGACAAGGACGGCACGACGAGTTCGCGGGTGTCGGCCGTCTACGATGCCTCGCCGCGTCAGAGCTTTATTGCCGCGCTGAAGGACGTCAAGGAGGTCTGGGAGGTCTCGTACAACCCAAAGGCAGATGATATTTCGGCGGGCATGATTCACGATTACAAGTATCGTGAAGGCAAGTTCATTCCTGGTTTTCTCAATCCGCAACGCACGCAGCTTGATGACTACCTCGATGACTTTTATTTCACGCAGGGCTATGACGAGCTGATGGGTGCCTCGCGCAACGATTCGAAGAGCGCGGTTAGCGGACAGGTGGTCAATCTCGACGCGCGCAAGAAAATCGCCGATCTCGAATTGCCCGGCATGCCACACCTCGGTTCCGGCATCTCGTGGAAATGGCAGGGCAAAACGGTCATGGCAACACCGAACCTCAATGACGGCCTGATCAGCATCATCGACATGAAAACCTGGAAAACGATCAAGCACATCAGGACGCGTGGTCCCGGTTTCTTCATGCGCAGCCATGAAAACAGCCGCTACGCGTGGATCGATTCGATGATGAGCAAGGAATTCAAGGACACCATGCAGGTCATCGACAAGGAAACGCTGGAAGTCGTTGCCGAACTCAAGCCGGAACCGGGCAAGACCTTCGCCCACGTCGAATTCACCCGCGATGGCAAATACGTGCTGGCCAGCCTGTGGGAAAAGGACGGCGCCATCATCGTCTACGACGCGGTGACGCTGAAGGAAGTGAAGCGTCTGCCGATGAACAAGCCCGTCGGCAAATACAACGTCTGGAACAAGATCACCAAGTCGGAAGGCACCAGCCACTGAGCGGCGAGCGGAAATTTCATTTTTGAATGAAATTTCCGGTTGACCGCGGGAAAGGGTGAATGTCCGGAAATGTGCCGCTACAGTCGATCCCGCGTTACTGTGTTGATTTGCGTTTGCGACGAGCGGCCAAGGTAACGATGCCCAGTCCTGAAAGCAGCAGCATATAGGCTTCCGGTTCAGGGACTGACGCGGCGGAGTAGGTCAGGTTGTCGATCGCATAACCCTCGCTGCCCCCGAGAAAGCGGATTTTGTCCACCAGGCCGCTGTAGCCAGAATCGACCCAGACCAGACTGAGTGGTGCCTGCGGGTCAAGAATGGTATGAACACGTTGTCCCTGATAATAAAGTCCAATGCTCGTGTAATTTGGAATGGCGTTGTACGACTTGAACAAGGTGCCTTCAAAGATGACCGGCGCGTTGGTAAAACTGATTTCGCCAGTGAACGCGCCGAGGAACATGCTTTGACCTTGCCCTTCGCCATCGCTGGCGAAGACAATGCCGCTGGTTCCCCAGCCACTGGCGCCGCCATAGCCGTCGATCGGCGTGCTCCATGGCGCCAGATCTTCAAAATCGATCACGGTTTGCGCGGCATACGCCGACGTGGCGGCCACGCAGGACATTGCCAGAATGCCGGCTGCGATAGTCTGTTTCATGATATTTGCCTTTCGTGTGAGTCAGGGTTGATGTAGTGGAGTCGCGTGATGGACGTTTTGTGTGTCTCAGCAGCGCCCTGCGGCGCTGAGCAATTCGTTGCATGGGCTTCCGCCGCTCCCCTTGGGTTTCGATTTTCCGTTAGCGCCAATTTGTTTGCAAATGGCATCACTGACCACGCCGCCGGTAGCAAAACCGAAGGCGCCTTCGACATAGCAGTTGAATTTGCGCCCGTTGTTGGTCTTGACGCTGTAGCGCGTCTGAAGACCGTCGTCGACCCGGTCCGAAATCGTGAACGCGTTCTGATCCAGACCGAGTGCGAAGGCCGTCTTCTGTTTGAGATGCTCCTCCTTGACCACTTGGGCTGCGCAACCGGAAAAAAGGGCGACGGCGGCGAACGAAACGAGGATACGAAGACGGATATGAAAAATGGTTGGGGTCATGGGTGTAGTTAGGCGATAAGAAGTTGAGCGTTGCCGCCATGATTCGCGAAAATCAGGCGCAGCTTTGAAATCAGCAACCATGGATGGCTCCCCGCGACGCCAATCCTGCGTCGCGATTGCGCACCTCGCTGGTAGCGCCTCGGCCACAAAGCTGTAAATAATCAAGGCATATTTCATGAATCTTCCTTGGCTAGATCGTCAGGGTCGGCATCTGTACGGATTTCACATATTCCGGTGTCAATTCTGTGGTTTTGCAAAACGGATGCCTACCCAACCAAAGTAGGGTTTCGATAAGTTATGACAAATGCTAACTTGTCGGGTGTGATGGAAAGGTGTTGCCGAAAAAATCGTGGATAGTGAAACAAGCAAGATGCCTTATGCGCTGGTCATTGACGACCACCCATTGGTCGCACGTGGCTTCGCCGACTATTTGGCGACGCACTGCGGATTTGATGATGTCCGAATGGCGAGCAATGGCGATGAGGGTTTGCAACATATTGAGGCTGACGGCTGTCCGGTGTTGGCCGTGGTCGATTTTTGGCTACCGGAAGGTGCTGCCCTGATGTTGTTGGGGCAACTGGCGCGGCGCTGTGCCGGGACGCGTCTGCTGGTGGTCAGTGGCGACGAGGATGGTGCGATTCAGCGCAAGGCGAGGGATGCCGGGGCGCACGGATTTGTGCACAAGAACCAGCCGCCGGAAATCTTTGCGCAGGTGGTGACCGTCCTGCGCACTGGCGGCGTGTGGTTCACGCAGGGGGATGACCTGGGACCTGCCCCGGCGATACGCCGGGAATTGCCGATGCGTCCTCAGGAACTGGGGCTTACCGAGCGCCAGGGCCAGGTGCTGGCCATGATGTTGCGTGGACAGCCCAACAAGCGGATCGCGCTGACGCTGGATATTTCCGAACAGACGGTCAAGGAGCACGTGACCAATATTCTTGCCAGGCTGGGTGTGGCTAACCGAATGGAAGCGATTACGCTGTTGCGTGGTCGTCGCATCGATCCATGATGTTGGACGCGTGGGCCGACAAAGCGTTGGCTGAGAGGGAAGCCACCGAAGCTGTGCTTTCGGATCGGGCCCGTCTGCAATTGCTGGGTATCGCCTTCAAGCGTCTGGTCTTTGGTATTCACGCCATGCCCTTTGTCGGCATTCCATTCATGATCTGGATGGCCACGCTGGGCCTCAATTTCACGATGATGGGGTTGTGGTTGGCAGCGTATGCAATTGGCAATGTTTGGGCCGTGCGGCGCAAAGCTGCGTTCCGGCGCGATATCGATCAACTGCCAGCGGGGCCGGCGCTGGAAAAATGGCTGGCCATCGTGCATAAGGCGGCCATCATCCATGGGTTAGGGGTCAGCATGGTGTCCCTGATAACCGCCGGGCGCGTGTCCCACTCGTTTATCTATGTTCTGACCACCACCCAAATGGCTATCGTGGCCGGAAACGCCACCCACCAGTCGCCGGAAATTGGCACCTTCAAACGGTTTTTTGCGGCTTCGTGGGGTGGGTGCGTACTGCTGATTCCCTGGACCTTTCCGGATGAATGGCCGGTGGTCTTTTTTCTTGCCCTGTTTTATGTTGTGTCGATTTACCGACATGCGATGAGTTCGCATCGCTTCTTCGTCGAGCATGCGCTGCTGGAGGAAGACAGTAAAAAGCTGGCCGATGGCTATCGTGTCGCCAAAGAGGAGGCCGAGGCTGCCCTGCAGGCAAAAAGCCAGTTTTTGACCACCGCCAGCCACGATCTGCGCCAGCCGGTCCATGCCATGGGCTTGTTGATCGAGTCGATTGCCCATCGCAATCGTGATGCCGCCCTAGTGCCTTCGCTGAACGATCTGCGGCGCAGCGTGCACTCGGTGACGCTGATGTTCAATTCCTTGCTCGACCTGTCGCGTATTGAAAGTGGTACGGCTGAGGTCAACTGTTTGCCGGTGGCCTTCGGTCCGATGATGCAGGATGTGTCGATGTTGTTCCGCGAAGAGGCAAGGAGCCGTGGCCTTGATTTGCGGGTCCATGAATTGCGGCGCCCGGGAACCGTTCTCGCCGATCCCTTGTTGCTGCGGCAGGCGATGGTGAATCTGGTGCATAACGCCTTGCGCTATACCGCACGCGGCGGGATCGTACTGGGGGCGCGGCGGCGTGGTGATGCGTGGCGGCTGGAGGTCTGGGACACCGGCATGGGGATTGCCGGGGAGGGCAGGGAGAAAATCTATTCGCCGTTCTACCGCGATCAACATGCCTGGCGAATCGACAGTGCCGGACATGGCCTGGGCCTGGCGGTAGTGGCGCGCTGTGCCGAGATGATGGGCGCGACCTATGGCTTTGATTCGGTCGAAGGCCGTGGCTCGCGTTTCTGGTTCCAATTGCCGGCCGCCGAGATGGGAGCGTCGCAGCCGATGCTGTCAGAGCTGTCCAACGCCCGCTCAGCTCAGCGCCAACTGGCGGGTACCTGTCTGGTGGTCGAGGATGATCCGCAGGTGGCGTCGGCCTGGTTCAATTTAATGAAGGCATGGGGCGTGGATGCGCGTTGCGCCGCTTCCGCGACAGAGGCCTTCGCGATACTTGATGACGGTTTTGTACCGCAAGCCATTTTGTGCGACCAGCGTCTGCGTTCGGGTGAGAGCGGCATTGAGATCTTGAAAGCACTTTTTGCGCGTTGTCCTGAAGCGAGCGGTGCGATGGTCAGCGGCGAGTTTGCCTCGGCTGAGTTGCAGCAGGCCGAGCGCGACGGCTATCTCGTGCTCCGCAAGCCATTGGAGACCCGGCAATTGTATGTATTGCTGGCGCAGTGGCTGATGTCGGCGTCGTGCTAAGAAACCCAGTTCCTGCCATGCAAGCGACGCTATTGTTTCTGGCCGAGCGAGGTGATGAAGGACTGCACGTCGATCAGGTCACGGAACATCAGGCCTTCTTCGAGGAGGCTGGTGCGCAGGTGGTTATAAAGGCGCTGCACCGATTGGTACGTGCGCCAGTTGGGCTCAGGTTTGTAATTGACGCGCCAGCACAGGGCTTTGGCCGCATTTTGTACGGTGGTCGGTTTGATGAAGATGTTTTCTTTTGGAAAACGGATGAACCCGAAGAGCGTGACGAAGGGCCATTTGCTGATCTCGATGATGCCGAGCGCGCGCGCAAACTGCTTGAAGCGATCTTCTTCCGGGTCGGTTCCGTAAAGGTACTCGGCCAGACCCAGCGAGAATGTCTTTTGATTCATCGGTGCCTTCAGCGCGCCGTAAAGTGCGCCTTTTTCGGTCTTGGTCAGCAGGCTGGTGGCTGATTCGATATGGCAGGCGCGATCGCAGATGTCCTGGAAGCGGCCTTCGGCAATGAGTCCGGCGAGCTCCGGTTCGTCCAGCAACTGGATGAAGAGCTGGTTGCCGCGCAGGATCGCTTCGCGCTGTTCCTTGATGTAGCGCTTGCCTTCGAGGCCTTCCGGGTAGGTCGCGAGGAAGCGATCAATGGCCACCGACAGGGTGACGAAGCTGGCATTGTCGATTTGCGAGGTTTCGATCAGATTGTCGAGCAGGGGGTGTTTGGCCGTGCGGCCCTCAACACTTTCGAGACCGACAAAGGCGGCTGAAAGACGTTTGGAGCCTGCGCCCACAAAGAAAATGTCGATGTTTTCGGGGGTGACATTAAGCACTTTCCCGAGTCCCCATTCTTTCTTGCTGGGGTGAAACACACGATCGCCCTGGGTAATTGTGCTCATCTTGCTCTCCGCTGCCATTGCTTCCTTAACAGGCTATTCTACCACTAGCGTCCGGCAAGGTCGGCAGACGGTCGGGGGACTGCAATCACGCGGCGCGCAAGAATTTCATTTTTCGGCAAATTTTCCGGTTGACCGTGGCGGCCTGCAACGGCCGGTCATGCGCTGGCGAGCGACGATGATGCGCGTCAGGACAGCCATTTCAGGATGGTGGCGTAGAGGAGATCGGGATTCACCGGCTTGGTGATGAAGTCGTTCATGCCGGCGCCGAGGCAGCGATTCTTGTCTTCGGCGAAGGCGTTGGCCGTCATCGCGACGATGGGAACATCCCGACCGTTCGGCAACTGGCGTATGCGTCGGGTGGCTTCCAGGCCATCCATTTGCGGCATCTGCATATCCATCAGGATCAGGTCGTAACCGGATTTTTCCACCATGGCGACCGCTTCCTGCCCGTCTTCTGCTGCATCGGTGACCGGCCAGACGATATTGAGTAGCAGGGTGGCGATTTCACGATTGACCGGCTCATCTTCGACCAGCAGGATGCGGCGGTCGGCAAACCGGTTTGCGAGGATTGCTTCGGCCGACTCGGCTTTAGGGGCAATGGTCTGGTCCTGCCGGCGCGTTCCCTTCATGAGCCGGGCGGTGAACCAGAAGGTGCTGCCGGTTCCCGGTGTGCTGTCGACACCGGCTGTGCCCCCCATCAATTGAGCCAGTTTTTTGGTGATGACCAGCCCCAGTCCGGTGCCGCCATAACGGCGTGTGGTACTGGTGTCGGCCTGTTCGAAGGCGCTGAACAGCCGGGCGGCAACTTCCGGCGCGATACCGATGCCCGTGTCCTTGACTTCGAAGCGGATCAGGGCGTGGTCGGCAGTCTCTTCGACGGGAAAGCTGCGCAGGGTGATCGTGCCGGATTCGGTGAACTTGATGGCATTGTTGGCGTAATTGAGCAACGCTTGTTGCAGCCGTGTCGGGTCGCCTCGCAGGTGATAGGGCGTGGCGTGATTCTCGATCGAGATGCTGAGGTGTTTGGACTCGGCGGCGACACTCAACATCGACGCGACATTGGCGGTGAGCGTCGCGATTGGCACGTCGGTGTCGTCGAGCGCGAATTTGCCGGCTTCAATCTTGGACAGATCGAGGATGGCATTGATGATTTCAAGCAGGTGCTGCCCGGCTGAATCCACCTTGTCGAGCCGTTCGATCTGCTTGTCGGGCAGACCGGCACGACGGATCAGGTGGGTCATGCCGATGATGGCATTGAGCGGTGTGCGGATCTCGTGGCTCATGTTGGCCAGAAACGCACTCTTCGCGAGATTGGCGGATTCGGCCGATTCCTTGGCGACGGAAAGTTCGGCCGTGCGCTGCACGACCAGGGCTTCCAGTTGCGCGTGGTACTTCGTCCGTTCGATTTCCGCCTTCTTGCGCAGGGTAATGTCCGTCGAGATGCCACACAGGGCGTAGATGCTGCCGTCGTCCTTGCGCAGCGGGAGCTTGACCGAGAAATAAGTGGCCGTCTCGCCGGTCTCGATCACGGTGTTTGTTTCTTCAGTCTTCAGGGTTTCGCCGCCCAGCAGGACCCGGCTATCGTTCTCGCGGATGTTCGCGGCAGTGGCCGCATCAAAGAATTTTTCGTCCCCAAACCCGACAATCTCTGCCATCCCCACGCCCCATAGCTTGCGCACAGGGGCATTGGCGAACAGATAGTTGCCTTGCTGATCCTTCAGGTAAATATAGGCGTCCACGCTGTCGAGAATGGTCCGCAGCTTGGCTTCGCTTTCGCGCAGATCCAGTTCGTTCTGCCGGCTTTGGGTGATGTCGCGAAGTTCCCAGAGCACATGCCGGCGACCGAACATCAGCACGATATGACCAGAGATCAGGTGCGGGCGAAACGTCGATTGCAGGCGAAGATTCGCCGGGTAATCGACCACATGGCCGTGACGGACAAGCGCTGCGACACAGGCATCACGTTCTTGGGCGTTGTCCCACAGGCCCAGCGCCAGTGCCGAGTGGCCGATCGCGGCATGGCGGGCGATGCCGGTGGCCCGGATCCAGGCCTCGTTGACATCGACAATGCGGCCGGTATCGGCATCCGTAAACGCCATGCTGTTGCTGGCGGCGTTGAAAATGATGGCGTAATCGACGCCGGCGATCGATGAGGCCGACGATTCAGCCAGGTGATTCATGATGTTGATGTTTTTCTGCGCTTGGCCATGTCTGCGTCGTTCAGTCCATACAACGCATCCAGAAAATGCATCTGGAAGCTGCCTGGCCCGTGTGCCTTTTCGGCCGCCAGTTCCCCGGCCACGCCCATGACCACCATGGCCTGGACCGCCGCCTCGAACGGCTGTGGATTCACCGCGACGAAGGCGCCTGACAAGGCGCTGGCGGTGCATCCCATGCCCGTGACCCGGGTCATCATCGGATGGCCATTGGCGACTCTTGCCACCCGGTCATCAGCAACGATCAGGTCTACCGGGCCGCTGACCGACACCACGCAGCCCAGCGCACGGGAGAGCGCCTGGGCATCGGTGAACGCCTCGTCCGGCGTGTGCAGGCTATCCACGCCTTTGGTGGTACCCGTGGCGTTTGCCAGGGCACGGATTTCAGAGGCGTTGCCGCGGATCACGGCGGGTCGCGCCGCCTCGATCAGCGCACGGGCCGTTGCCGTGCGAAAGGCCGTGGCGCCACAGCCCACAGGGTCCAGTACGATGGGAATGCCAAGGCGGGCTGCCTGCTTTGCCGCTTGCAACATGGCGTCAACCCAGGGGGTGCTCAAGGTGCCGATATTGATGACCAGTGCCTGTGACAAGGCGACCATGGCTTCGACCTCTTCAACGGCATGTGCCATGACCGGCGAGGCGCCGATTGCCAGCAGGGCATTGGCCGTGCTGTTCAT
This sequence comes from Azonexus sp., assembly GCA_035328505.1. Classification (GTDB taxonomy): domain Bacteria; phylum Pseudomonadota; class Gammaproteobacteria; order Burkholderiales; family Rhodocyclaceae; genus Azonexus. The sequence goes on along the minus strand of DAOLIO010000091.1, from coordinate 1,906 downwards.
CACTACATAGTTGGTGATGTTGTGAATCAGCGGTGCCTGCGCCCGGATTCTGGAAAGATCGTGATCGCTCATCGGGCTCATGGGGGGGAGAGTTGGCAGTTAGTGTTGATCGTCAACACCGGGCTGGACGGCCGACGGTGGCCTTGATAATCATATGTGCTAAGCCCCGGCAGTCTGCCTTCGGGCGTCGGAAAATAGTAGCAGGATAGCCGCCTCAGAAAAAGTGCCGGGTGCGTTCATGATTCACTGCCAATGCCGGTCGGCACGGCAATTGTCCGGGTTGGGGGGGGCGAAAATCCAGCGGATTCAGGCGTGCTGCGGTCAACCGGAAATTCGCGCCAAAACCGGAACTCTTGATCGTGGCTACCGTTACACCACGATCGGACAAGGCGCTGCCAATCCTGGTTGCGCCGCAATTGTCAGCATCGTTTGACAGTTATGACGGTGGAGCCGGGACGGGATGCTCCTGTTTGTCTGCAAGTCGCTGATTTTTAAGGATTGGCAAATAAAATCGGGAATGGCACGTATTTGGCTATGGATATTTCAGGAAACCAGCAGAGTCCGCCGCGCCAGCTACTTCCTTTCCTCCCAGGGGAGGTGTGGCCGTTGGACCCATGATGAATTCCGGCGCATTGTCGTGTTCCGGCCGGGTGGCCAGGCATGTTGTCGTCGATTTTCCGGATTGAATCTGTTGGTTTCCAACCTGAAAGCATGGTTGTTTTGTGTTGTTGCGCAAATGGGCCAGCGGTGTGGTGGCGCGCGTTTAATGTCATTTTTGACAGTGCGCGCTGGGCCTTGTGTCATGAATGGCAATGTGGCCGCCAGGTTCCGCCATTCAACACCCGACGGCGGGTGAAAAAAGCGGTCGGTGCCTGCCCGGGGTGAAATGGCCATATTGGCTGTGCCACAAGGCTTTCCAGCGCGTTATCAAGCCCATCTTCGCATGCCGTGTCACCATTCCCGCGTCCCGGAATTGCCGTGGCGGACATCAGGCATATGTCTTGCACATGGTTTGGTGTCACGAAGCTATTTCAGCTTCAGTCAACGCAAAGGGGAGAAGACTCATGGCATGGAATCTGTTATTCACATCCGACATCGGCTTGCTCAGTTTGTTCACTATCGTGTTTATCCTGGGGATGGCGGTCTATCTGATTCGCTACGCCTCGAAACATTCTCACGATGAAGAAAAACAGGCTCAAGCCGGCAACATCAACCTGCCAGGCGCGCGTTAGTACATTTTGCCGGCCAGGAAATTCGCGCTGGAATGGGGGCGGTGTCTGCGCCCACGGGGTGTTTCCGGTCAGTAACGTCGAACGGTGCCGCCGTCGTCGATATGTAGTCGGTCACCGACGCGCAGGTCCACGAAATCGGTGTTCTGGATCACCGTCTGATAGCCGCCATTTTCCATCCGGATGGTGAGCCGGAACTGGTCGCCCTGCGGCTGGTTCTGTTTCTCGATTTCGTGCCCGATCAGCGCGCCGCCAGCGGCGCCGATGACGGTAGCGGCCGTATTGCCATTGCCTTCACCGACCTGATGGCCGATCAACCCGCCGATCACGGCGCCGGCAATGGCGCCAACGCCAATCCCGTTATTGTTCTCGTGCCGGATCAGGTCAATCGCCTGAACCGAGCCGTAGCCCGGGTACAAATCATGCGAATAGGCCACCGGTGGATAGTCTCTTTCCCAGCCGGGACCATACATCGGCGCACAACCGCTGATTGCCAGTAGCCCGGCCAGGCCGAAGGCCGACATTAGATTTCTCGATGCATTCACGATCATCTTCTCCATGGCCCGACCCACGTTAACCATGCGCCGGGGGTGTAATTTTCTGGTTTTCAACGCGCAACGGTTCAATTGACGCGGCGCCGATCATAACGCTGTCATCGTGCCGCAACTGCTTGCCAA
>DAOLIO010000090.1:0-11095 GCA_035328505.1 Azonexus sp. | reverse complement strand
GCGTGGCGCAGCGATAAGACCGCGAATACCGTGCCAACAACCGTTCCAGCCAGCACGTCCAGCATGACGTGCTGGCGGGTGGCCACCGTGGACCACAGGATCGCCAGACATTGCAAGCCACTCAGGTAACGCACGACGGTGGGGGCGCCGACGGACCGGAACACCCGATCGAGCCAGAAGGCCGAAAAGACAGCGGCCGCCACGTGCAGGGAAGGGCAGGCATTGCCGCTGGCATCGGCATTCTTGATGATCGCCATCTGGGGGTAGAGGTTCCAGTCAATGCCCGCTGCGGGGACCGCGGTTGGAAACAACCAGAATATCCCCAGAGACAGCAGGCACAACCCTGCCATCCACTGGCCAAACAACGCCAGTGTGCGGAAATTGGTGAGCAGGGCGGGTGCCAGCGAGGCATATACCCACAATGAAACATAGGCCGGGAAAGCCAGCGGCGTAAAAGGAACCCATTCATCAAGCCCGATCAAGGGCATGATGGTGGTCGGAAACAGCGGGTGGCTCAGCACACCAAAATAGCCCCAGAAAAACGCCCCCATGAACAGCATGGTACCCACCGCCTTGACGGGCCACAGGATGGCTATCCGGGAAGCAATCTGCCGGATCCAGTGCGGTCTGGAGGAAGTGGACATGAGGGGCTCTGCGCTTGGCAAACGAATGAATTGGGTGACATGGTAGCAAACGGCGTATTTTGCACCCTAGAAGAACGCACTGGCGAGAGGCTTCAGGGGCAAACCTTTGGAAAATATGGCCTTTCGGCTAAAATCGCGGGCTTATGGAATCCATTGACCTCATTCGCGATTTTCTCAAGGACCGCCTTGGCGTGGCGCCGGAAACTGTTGTTTCCCAATCGGTCCTGGTTGACCTTGGCGTTGACTCGCTGATGATGCTTGAATTGATGTTCGAGTTCGAGGATCACTTCGGCATCAAACTTTCCAGTGACCTGAAAGCTCCCCGGACGGTCGGCGAAATGGTATCGCTGATGGACGGGCTGATCAGCCGTCAGAAGAGCTGAGCGATGAGCCAACGGCGGGTTGCAATTACTGGCCTGGGGCTGGTCAGCCCTTATGGTGGCGATCTTGCCGATTTCTTCAGCCGCCTGTGTGCCGGAGAATCCGCCGTTCGTTACCTGCTGACCGACGACAAGCCGCGTCCGCTATCCATTCCCTTCGTCAATTGTCTGAACTTCAACCCGGATACCGTACTCGGCAAACCATTGGCATCGATGATGGACCGCTTTACCCAACTGGGCATGGCAGCAGCCTTCAGTGCCTGGGATGACGCCGGATTCCCCCGCCAGACCGCGGACGATTCGCGTGATGACTGGGGCGTGTCGTGGGGCACAGCCCTCGGCGGCACGCTGGCTTATGAAAAAGGCTACCGTGAACTGTGGCAGAACGGCCGCGAACGACTATCACCACTCTCGGTGGTCCTCGGCATGAATAACGCGGCCAATGCCCATATTTCCATCCAGCTCGGACTGGGTGGTGTCAGCATGAGCCACACGGTCGCCTGCGCTTCGTCAGCAATTGCCATCGGCGAGGCTTTCCGCCGTGTGCGCAGTGGTGAGGCGCGGGTGATGCTGACCGGCGGCTCCGATGTGCCCCAGGCCTATGGGGTGGCGCGTGCCTGGGAAGCCCTGCGCGTGATGGCCCCCGGCGACGCCGAGACATCGCCCTTCGCCTGTCGGCCATTTTCGGCCGATCGACGTGGCCTGGTGCTGGGCGAGGGCGGCGCCGCACTGGTGCTTGAAGACTGGGATCACGCCGTCGCCCGGGGTGCCCGTATCCACGGTGAAGTAGTTGGCTATGGCACCAGTTGCGACCACAGCCATCTGGTTCGTCCCGACGTCAAGGGCCAGGTTCGCGCCTTGAAACTGACCCTAGCCGATGCGGGCTTGTCGGTCGATGACATTGACTATGTCAACGCCCACGGGACAGCAACCGCCGAGGGCGATCCGGTCGAAGTAGCCGCCTTGAAGGCCGTGTTCGGCCAGCGCGCCGACAGGCTGCCGGTCAGTGCCACCAAGTCCATGCACGGCCACCAGCTGGGTGCGGCCGGCGCGGTCGAAGCAATTGCGACGGTGCTCGCCCTGCGCGAACAGGCCATTCCGCCCACGGCTCATCTTGACCCGCTTGATCCTGCCTGCAGCGGCATCGATCACGTCACCCTGGTTCGCCGCAATCAGCCCTTGCGCGCCGCCCTGTCCAACTCCTTCGCGTTTGGCGGCAGTAACGCAGTCCTCGCGTTTCGCGCCGTTACCCAGTAAATCCACGGAAGCATCGCCATGTCTCAAGCCATTTCCCCGGAAGCCATCGAAGCCCTGTTGCCAGAGGTCGCCCAGCTGATCGTTGTGGCGCTCAACCTCGACATGACGCCCAGTGAAATAGACGCCGATGCGCCGCTGTTTGGCGATGGCCTCGGCCTGGATTCGATCGACGTGCTCGAAATTGCGCTGGTCATCTCCAAACAGTACGGCTTTCAACTCAAGTCGGACAATGAAGACAACGTCCGTATCTTTTCTTCGCTGCGCGCACTGACCACACACATCGCCAGCCAGCGCACCAAATGAGCCTTGGCCCTGCCCAGCTGCTGCGCGGCCTGGCGGTGCTCGTCTTTCTCGTCGGCTGGGCCGTGCTGGCTCATTTGGGCAGTTCGGGCGACAGCCATCTCGATCTCTCCGTACTGCTTGGCGTCGCCCCGATCATCGCCGCCCTTGGCCTGTTGCTATGGCGCACCCGGCACCCATTACTCGCCGGCAGCGGCATCGCACTGTCGCTGGGGGGACTGGCCTGGCTATGGCCAACACTGCGGGCGAACATTTCGCTGCTCTTTTTTCTTCAGAATATCGGTACCAATCTGGCGCTTGCCACCCTGTTCGGACGTAGTCTCATCGGCGACGGCGAAGCCTTGATCACCCAACTTGCCCGCGCGGTGCATCACGGTGAGATTTCCGAGCGCAAACGGCGCTACACCAGAAAGGCCACCCTTGCCTGGACGCTGTTTTTCCTGATCACTGCGCTGATATCGACCCTCCTCTGGTTATTCGCCTCGCAATCGGCGTGGTCGGTCTTTGCCAACCTGCTGTCCATGCCGCTACTGGCGGCGATGTTCGTGGCTGAACATGTCTGGCGCGTCCATTCTCTACCGCCGGAAGAACGGCCAAGCTTCATCCAGGTTGCCCGCGCCTATCAGCTGCACGGCAAGCAGAAACCACCCGTCAATCCGTCATGAAAACCGAACCGCTGCTCTCCCATGGCGATCTTGACGCCATCTTTGCCTGGTGTCCGGACGGCCCGATCAGCGTTGCCGACTATCTGGCCGACGCCAGGGCACTCGCCGAACATTTGCCACCTGCCGGTTACCTGCTCAATCTTTGCCACGACCGCTATCGTTTCGCCGTCGGCTTTGCGGCCGGGTTGATACGCGGCATGACCAGCCTGCAACCTTCATCACAATCAGCAGAAACCTTTCAGCGCCTGTTCGGTGACTATCCGAACCTGATTTGCCTGTGCGATGCACCGGCCGACACACAGGATTTGCCTCGCGTCGACTTTCCGGACCTTGCTGCGGTCAACCGGAAAAATGCGCAAAAACCCCAATTTTCAGTACCGCTGATTCCCGCCGATCACCTGGCCGCCATTCTCTTCACCTCCGGCTCGACCGGCCTGCCACAGGCGCAGCGCAAGACCTGGGGAAAACTGGTTGCCAATGGCCGGGCAGAAGCCATTGCGCTGGGCCTTGATCGCCGCCCGCACGCCATCGTGGGCACCGTACCTGTCCAGCACAGCTATGGCTTCGAATCGACTTTCCTGCTCGCCCTGCAGGGTGGCTGCACGTTCTGGGCCGGCAAGCCCTTCTTTCCGCAGGACATCACCTGCGCGCTGGACGCGGTCCCGCGACCACGCCTGTTGGTCACCACCCCGTTTCACTTGTCGGCACTCCTTTCCGCCGACATCGACCTCCCGCCACTTGACCTGCTGCTGTCCGCCACGGCACCGTTATCGACAGCGCTCGCTGCCAACGCCGAAGCCCGCACCGGCGCACCGATGCTAGAAATCTACGGCTCCACCGAATCCGGCCAGCTGGCCAGTCGCCGAACGACCGAGGGCGCTGAATGGACGCTGCTGCCCGGCGTACGCCTCGAACCGTCCGGCGATGAGACCATCGCCTGCGGCGGCCATGTCGAAGGCCGCATCGCGCTCTCCGACCTGATCGAGTTGCTGCCCGATCACCGCTTTCTGCTGCATGGCCGCCACACCGACCTGATCAACATCGCCGGCAAGCGCACGTCGCTGGCCTACCTGAATCACCAGCTTGGCGCCGTTCCCGGGGTCGTCGATGGTGCTTTCTTCATGCCAGACGAGGAAGGCCCGGATGGCATTACCCGTCTGACCGCCTTTGTCGTCGCCCCCGGCCTGACTGCCCGACAGGTCACCGTCGCCCTGCGCCAGCGCATTGACGCCATCTTTTTGCCGCGGCCGCTGGTGCTGGTGGATCAACTCCCCCGCAACAGCACCGGCAAGCTGCCCCGCGGCGACCTGCAGGCACTGTATGCCGACAAGGTGAACCATGCCTAACACCGAGTTTCAGTGGCTCGTGCCGGCGGAACACCCCGCCTTCGCCGGACATTTCCCGGGCAACCCCATTGTGCCCGGGGTTGTCTTGCTCGACCGTGCCATCCTCTTCGCCGAGGAAATGATCGGCCAGGCAGACTTGAACTGGCAGGTCGGCAATGCCAAGTTTTTCAGCCCGGTCAGACCGGAGGAAGCGCTCACTTTCATGCTGGAGACCAAGGCAAGCGGGTCGATTTCTTTCAGCATTCGTGGCGCTGATCGCGATATTGCCTCCGGCAGCCTGAAACCACCTGCCGCATGAGCGAGAAAAGCGAATCCGACTGGCTGCGTCAGCAGGAGCGCAGCAACCTCGCCATCCTGAAACTCATGGTGTGGATTTCGCTGACGTTCGGGCGGGCCATCGGGCGGGTCGTGCTCTATGGCATTGCTGCCTATTTTGTGCTTTTTTCACCACGTGCCCGCCGCTTCAGTCGCGACTACCTTCATCTGGCGCTCAACCGCTGGGCTGAATGGTCGGACGGTTTCCGTCATGTCTTCAGTTTTGCGAGCACGATTCACGACCGCATCTACCTGCTCAATGATCGTTTCGATCTTTTCGACATCGACATCATCGGTGCTGAAGCAGTCGAGGAATCCGCCCGCAATCATCCCGGTGCCTTTCTGCTCGGCGCCCACCTCGGCAGTTTCGAAGTGTTGCGTGCCGTTGGCCGGGGCAAGGGCGGACTCAAGGTTGCGATGCTGATGTACGAGGAAAACGCGCGAAAGATCAATGCAACCCTCGAAGCAATCAACCCGGCGGCCAGCCAGGACATCATCCCGCTCGGGCACATGAATTCCATGCTGCAAGCGCGCGACAAACTTGATGCGGGCTACGTGGTCGGCATGCTGGCCGACCGCAGCCTGAACGACGACGCCACGGTCGACTGCGAATTTCTCGGCAAACCCGCGCCTTTCCCGCTCGGCCCCTTCCGCATGGCCGCCATGTTGCGCCGGCCGGTTTTCTTCATGACCGGCCTCTATCTCGGCGGCAATCGCTACCAGTTGCACTTTGAACCGCTGGCCGATTTTTCACAGACGCCCCGTGAAGAACGCGATGTGGCCATCCATGCCGCGATGCAGCGCTACGCCGACCGCCTGACCCATTTTTGCCATCTGGCACCGTACAACTGGTTCAATTTCTTCAATTTCTGGCAGAAAAAATGATCAAACGACTTCTCGGCGGCCTCGTGCTGCTCGCCATCACCTTGCCAGCCTGTGCTGCCTTCGATGTCGGGCAACTGATGAATGACCTCGCCAGACACAAGGGTGGCAAAGCCAGATTCGTCGAAAAGCGATTCATTTCTCTGCTCGACAAGCCGGTGATTTCCAGCGGTGAAATGACTTACACCGCACCCGACCGACTGGAAAAACGAACGCTGGTACCCAAAATCGAAACCCTGTTGCTGGACAAGGACATCCTCTCCATCGAGCGCGAAAAGCAGAAACTGAGCATCAACCTGGCCAATCAGCCGGAAGCGCTGGCCTTCGTGGACAGCATCCGCGGCACGCTGTCCGGTAACCGGGAAGCGCTGGAGAAAAACTATGCCCTGCATTTGTCTGGCACGTCGGACAAGTGGGTGCTTACTCTCCTGCCCAGTGACCAGAAGATTGCCGCTATCGTCCAGCGCATCACGGTCAGCGGCCAGAAGAATCAGGTTCGCTCGATCGAATACCTGCAGGCTGACGGTGACCGTTCAGTCATGACCATAGAGCCGGTCGAGGCTAAATGACCCGACCCGCCGTTCGTGCCCTGTTGATCTGGCTGCTTGCCATGCTGGCCGGGGCCATGGTCGTCTGGAACAGCCACTTTTCGGCCGACATGTCCTTTTTTCTGCCAGACAAGCCATCGGCCGAACAGCAGGTACTGGTCGATCAGTTGAAGGAGGGCGTTGTCACGCGCTTGCTGATGGTGGCTGTTGCCGGGGGTGATGCCGCACAGCGAGCCGCGGCGTCCCGCGACTTGCGCGGTCGACTGGAAAAATTGCCCGAATTCGCAGCCGTCCAGAACGGACAGAGCGGCAGCCTGGATGCCGACCGCGATTTCCTGTTCCAGCATCGCTACCTGCTCAGCCCGGCCGTCAAACCCGAACGCTTCAGTGTAAACGGCCTGCGCGATGCCATCGCCAACAGTGTCGATCTGCTTGCCTCGCCAGCCGGCATGATGATCAAGCCACTGCTGCCGCGTGACCCGACGGGCGAAATGATCGAAATCCTCGGCGCCTTGAATGCCGGGGCTCAACCCAATGTTCGCGAAGGTGTCTGGTCCTCGCGCGACGGTGAGCGCGCCATGTTGCTGACCCAGACGACGGCTCTTGGCTCCGATACCGACGGTCAGGAAAAGGCCATTGGCCTGATCCGCAGCGAATTTGCGGCCGGCTCGCCGGGCGGCGGCTTGACGATCCAGGTGTCCGGACCCGGCGTATTCGCCGTCACCTCACGCGCCACCATCAAACATGAGGTCAGCCGACTATCTGCCATCAGCACGCTGGCCATCATCGCCGTACTCTTCTTTGTTTACCGCTCGGCCCGTCTGATGACGCTGGGGCTGCTACCCGTGGCCAGTGGCGCCCTGGCTGGCATCGTTGCAGTCAGCCTGGTTTACGGCACGGTGTTCGGTATCACGGTCGGCTTTGGCTCGGCACTGATCGGCGAGGCGGTCGATTATTCAATCTATTATTTTGTCCAGTCCAGCAAACTGGGTGTCGAACAGTGGCGGGAACGCTTCTGGCCGACCATTCGGCTCGGTGTGCTGACCTCGATCTGCGGCTTCGCGGCGCTGCTATTTTCCGGTTTCCCGGGACTGTCACAGCTGGGCCTCTATTCGCTGAGTGGCGTCCTCGCCGCTGCCATCGTGACCCGTTTCATCCTGCCGCCGCTGGCCGGCAACCACTTTGCCATGCGCGACCTGAGTCACCTCGGGCCGGTCCTCATTGGCGGAATCAAGCTGCTGCAGCGTCTACGCTGGCCCATCCTGGCGCTTGCGCTGGCTGCTGTGGTCTTTCTGGGGGTCAATCACAAGCATCTGTGGCACCCGAATCTGTCGGCATTGAGCACAGTCAGCGCCGAGGAGTCGGCCACCGACATGGCACTGCGCGAAGATATCGCCGCGCCGGATGCCCGCTACATGGCGGTGATCACCGCCCCGGATCGCGAAGCCGTGCTACAGGCGGCCGAGCGGGCCGGACAGCAACTCGATGGTCTGATCGCCCAGGGCCTGATCGGCGGCTACGACAGTCCGACCCGCTTCCTCCCCAGTCTGGCCATGCAGGCTTCCCGCCGTGCCAGCCTGCCGAGCGCGGATGAACTCCAGTCCCGCCTGCACGCTGCCCAAGCTGATTCACCGCTGGCCGCCAGCAAGCTCGGTGGATTTCTCGAAGACGTCGGCAAGGCCCGTACCCAGGACAACGTGACCCGTGAAACCCTGAACGGCACCAGTCTGGCACTGGTTGTCGATTCCCTGTTGCTGCAACGCCCGGCGGGCTGGAGTGTGCTGCTGCCGCTGCGCCCAGCCGGCGGCGACAAGGGCATGGATATCGCCATCGAGCCGGTGCGTGCCGCGCTGGCCGGCAGTGGTGCGTTGTTTGTCGACATGAAGAACGAGTTCGATACGCTGTACAACGACTACCTGCAGGAAGCGACGCTACTCTCACTTGCCGGTTTTATCGCCATTGTCACGCTGCTCGCCGTCACGCTGCGCTCGGCCCGGCGCCTGGCTGCCGTTCTGCTGCCGCTGCTCATCGCCGTCGTCCTGGTCATCGCCGGGCTGCATCTGGCGGGCGAACAACTCCACCTGCTGCACCTGATTGGCATGCTGCTGATTGTTGCCGTCGGCTCCAATTACGCCCTGTTCTTCGACCGCTCGAACAGCGGGGAAGGGCTGGACAGTCAGACGCTGGTCTCCATGGCCGTCGCCAACCTGACCACTGCCATCGGCTTTGGCACGCTGGCCCTCTCCAAAGTGCCCGTCCTGCATGCCGTCGGGATTACCGTTGGACCGGGAGCCATGCTCGCGCTGCTGCTCTCCGCCTGTTTCGTGGGGCAGCGTCGTGATTAAGCGCTATGCCACGGTCAACCTGAAAAATGGGCCAAAATCAAAATGTCACGTTTCACGTGAAACGGCCCCATGAGCACCACGCTCCGCACCGTGCGCCATCCGCGTGGCGCAGAAACCCTGCTCGTGTTGCTGCCCGGCGCCTACATGACGCCCGAGCATTACGCCGATAACGGCTTCTTTTCCGCTGTCGACCAGCGCGCCTTGAAACTGGACCTGCTCGCCGTCGATCTCGGCCTGGATGCCGTCTCCAGCGGCGACGCCATTCCGGCCGTCGTCGAACAAATCCTGAGTCCAGCCCGCGCCAACTATGCCCGCGTCTGGCTGGGTGGCATTTCGCTCGGCGGGTTGTTGTCCCTGTGCCTGAATGCCGATCATCCCGGCGCCATCGATGGCCTCTGCCTGATCGCCCCCTATCCCGGTAGCCGGCTGACCACCAACGCCATCAACCGCGCCGGCGGACTCGACGCATGGCAGGCAACGGCAGCGGAAATGACCGACGCGGAATATCGTGCCTATCACTGGCTCAAGGCCCCGCCGGCTGATTTTCCGGTGTTCGCCGGCCATGGGATCGATGACCGCTTTGCGTCAGGCATGCAAGCCATCGCCGAACGCTTCCCGATGGCCGCCCGCCACACCGTGCCGGGTGGCCACGACTGGCCGGCCTGGCGCGTTTTGTGGGAACATTTCCTTGACCTTGGCCACTTTTCCACCTGACATGGCATCCCCCTGGCAGCCAACCCTCGCCATCAAAGCCACACTCGCCCTGCACGCTGCCGCGTTCGCCGGCTGCGTGCTTGTACCCACCCTCTGGCCATGGGCGCTGGGCGTGCTGGTCGTCAACCACGCCATCATCACCACCGCCGGGCTGCTGCCGCGCACCACACTGCTGGGCCCCAACCTGACCCGCCTGCCGGATTCCGCCGTCGCCCGCCGCGAAATTGCCATCACCATCGACGATGGCCCGGACCCGGAAGTCACCCCCCGTGTCCTTGACCTGCTCGACGCCGCCCATGCCAAGGCCACCTTCTTCTGCATCGGCTGGCGCGCCCGCGAAAGCCCGGCACTGTGCCGCGAAATCGTCGCTCGTGGCCATCGTGTCGAGAACCATGGGGACTCGCACGCCAACGCCTTTGCCTGCTTTGGTCCACGCCGCATGAAGGCCGACATCGCCGCCGCCCAGGCCACCTTGACCGACCTCACTGGCCAGGCGCCACGCTATTTCCGCGCCACCGCCGGCCTGCGCAATCCCTTTCTCGACGCCGTGCTGCACGGCCTCGGCCTCCAGCTGGCGAGCTGGACACGCCGCCCCTACGATACCCGTTGCGGTGATCCAGACATCGTTTTCCAGCGCCTGACCCGCGACCTTGGCCCCGGCGACATCCTGCTCCTGCACGATGGTCATGCTGCTAGCATGGCCGATGGCCGGCCTGTTATCCTCGCGGTATTGCCCCGCCTGTTGGCGACCCTGAACGATCATCAACTCACCCCCGTCACGCTGCACGACGCCACTTCATGACCCAGCGTTTCTCCAAAGCCCTGCTCGACGAAGCCTCCCGCCCTTTCAAGAATGGCAACCGGTTCGCCTATCGCTATGCACGCGGCAAACTGTCGACCGACAACATCTTCCGTGAAATCCTGAAACGCGGCCTGTTCCCGACCAACGCACGCTTCCTTGACCTTGGCTGTGGACAAGGCTGCCTGTTCGCCTGGCTGCTCGCTGCCCGCAAACTGTACGAAGCAGGCAACTGGCCAATCAACTGGCCCGGCGCACCAAAGCCCCTCCAACTGCGCGGTATCGAGCTGATGCAAAAAGACGTCGACCGGGCCACCCGCGCCTTCGGGAGCGATCACCCGCTGGTCCGCATCGAGCAGGGCGACATGACCGAGGCCGATTTCGGCAGTGCAGACGTCATCACCATCCTCGATGCCCTGCATTACTTCGAATACGCGTTGCAAAAAGACGTCCTCCGGCGCATCCGCGATGCGCTCCCCCCCGGTGGTCTGTTTCTGACCCGCGTCGGAGATGCCTCGGCCGGACTGCCCTTCAAGCTGTGCAACTGGCTTGACCACGTCGTCACCTTCAGCCGCGGCCACCGCCTGCCACGCCTCTACTGCCGGCCGCTGGACGAATGGATTGCCATACTGGAAAACCTCGACTTCATCGTCGAGACGGCACCGATGCACAAAGGCAAACCCTTCGCCAACATCATGCTCGTCTGCCACCTGCCTAAATAATCAATGCGCCGCGCCACCCGTCTCGTACTTCTGAGCACCGTGCTTCTCGCCGCGCTGGCCGGCTGTTCGCTGTTCGATGAAAATGAAGAAGAGGGCGGCGCCTTGCCTGCCGACATGGCGCGCCGTGCCGATGGCAAGACCGCCACCGCCTGGCCGACCTCGTTGCCCGAAGCCGAGG
>DAOLIO010000089.1:0-11121 GCA_035328505.1 Azonexus sp. | reverse complement strand
GCCAGCGCGCTGGGCGAGTATTTCGAGCGCCTGTCCTGTAATTACTTCTGGAACCATTACTACCTTGGCGACCAGATCGCCAACCGCGAATTCGCCCACTACCCGCGCGAACGCTGGTTTGCGTTGCCGGAAGGAAGCACCGACTGGCCGCCCGAACTCCTGACGCCGGAACTACAGGCCTTCTACAACCCGGAAGGCAACATCCCGGCCGAAGCGCTGATCGACGTCAACACCGGCAACTTCGAGCGCGGCATCTGCGCCATTCCCTACGTGCGCCAGCGTGACGGCGCCGAAGTCTTCGTGCCGGTCAACATCATCAGCAACCTTTATGTCAGCAACGGCATGTCGGCCGGCAACACGCAGGCCGAGGCGCGCGCCCAGGCGCTGTCGGAAATCCTCGAACGCCACGTCAAGTTCAAGGTCATCGCCGAAGGCCTCTGCCTGCCCGACGTGCCGGAAGCCGTCATTGCCCGCTACCCGACCATCGCCGCCGGCATCCAGGGCCTGCGTGACGCCGGCTTCGGCATTCTGGTCAAGGACGCCTCGCTCGGTGGCAAGTACCCGGTCATGTGCGTGACCATGCTCAACCCGAAGGACCAGGGCGTCTTCGCCAGCTTCGGCGCCCACCCGCGCTTTGAAATCGCCCTCGAACGCGCCTTGACCGAATTGCTGCAGGGCCGTGCCCTCGAAGCCCTCGACGGCTTCCCGCCCCCCGGCTTCGACCTCGATGAAGTGGCCAGCGCACCGAACATCGAAATCCATTTCGTCGACTCCAGCGGCATCGTGCATTGGAATTTCTTTGGCGATACCCCGGACTTCGACTTCGCCGACTGGAACTTCAACGATCTGGAAAACGGCAAGACTGCCGACGACTACACCTGGCTGGCCGAGCGCATTCACGATGACGGCCACGACATCTACGTCGCCGACTTTGACCATCTCGGCGTCTACGCCTGCCGCATTCTGGTCCCCGGCATGTCCGAGATCTACCCGATCGACGACCTGGAGTGGGAAAACAACAGCAACGGCGCCGCCGTCCGCCCGGCCATCCTCAATCTGGCCGAACTGGACGACGATCAGTGCGGACAGCTGCTCGACCTGCTGAACGAACTGAACATCGCCGAGGAACGCCCGGTGGCCGCGCTGATCGGTCTGGCGCCGGATGCCGGCACGATCTGGGCCGACCTCCGTATCGGCGAACTGAAAGCCATGCTGGCGCTGGCCGTCGGCGACACCGATGCCACGCTCGAAGGCTGCGAATGGGTGCGTCAATTCGAGCAGCTCGACGCCGGCCGCCGCCGCATTTACCAGTGCATCGCCACGCTGCTCGAGATGGACGACCCGAATAGCTTCGAAGATGCGCTGGTCAGCCTCTACGGCGAAGAAACGCTGGACATGGCCACCGACCTGATCGACGGCGACGTGCGTTTCTTCGGCCTGGCCTCACCGGGCCTGGCACTCGACGGCTGCGACCTGCATCAGCGTTTGCTCCAGGAATACGAGAAAGCGAACGCCACCAAATAAAATCTGACCGCATACCCCGCGCGTGCTTAATTCGGGGTTCGCGCGGTCAACCGGAAAAAACAGCCAAAAACCAAATATTCTTTGGCCCCAACAAAGGTGCGGTGGCGGGCAAACTCGCCGCCAACCCTGGAGTCCATTCATGAAAATCATCATCAGAGCCTTCTTCAAAACCCTGCGTCTCGTTCTCGGCCCGGTCATGCTGCTGAGCGAATTCATCCGCCGACCGAAGGGCATCGTTCGCCCGCCGGCCGCCCAAGCCGAGATAGATCGCCAGACCGCCAGCCTCGCGCTGTATCAGTACCAGACCTGCCCGTTCTGCATCAAGGTCCGCCAGGAGATGCGCCGACTGTCATTGAACGTCAACAAACTCGACGCCCAGCACGAAGGCAAAAACCGTGACGATCTGGTAAATGGCGGCGGCAAGGCCAAGGTGCCCTGCCTGAAAATCACCGATCAGGCCGGCCAGACCCAGTGGCTGTACGAGTCGGGCGAGATCATCCACTTTCTGCGTGGACGCTTCAGCAAGACGACTGTCTAGCATTTTGCCGACAGTCAAGCGAGGTCGCGGATAACCGGGATTCCGGCAATCAGACGCACCAAACCGGCCTGGCGCTCGGAACCTGTCTTGTGGAGAACCGCACTCAGCTGCGTTCGCACGGTTGACAGCCGCACACCTTGATCGTGCGCGTACTCTTCGACCGAACTGCCGTGGCAGATAGCCCGTGCAAGCCGCGCCTCGGCGGCCGACAGTCCAAATAATTCCATCAACTGGCGTGCCGTGGCAATCCGTCGGCCATCCAGCGGCGCCACCAGGCACAGAACCTTTGTCTCACTGTCACGGGCACCACCGGCAGTCATATCCTCACGCGCCCTCATCGGCGTCAGGCTCAGGCTGAACCGCCGCCCCGGCTGGGCTTGCTTGTGGATCAAAATATTCTTCGGGCGTCCGGATTCGATGGCTTCGGACAACGATGAATTGAAAATCACCTGAAATTTTTGCTCGACGCAACAGAGGAAACCCTTAGAAAGGCGCAAGACATCCCCGGCTTTGAGCAGAGAATGCGCGCGGCTGTCGCAATCCACCACGCCACCGGTGGGCGCCAGGACAAACACTGCGACATGACTTGCCTGCCCCTGCTGGCTGACGGAGTGCTCGGCAAACTCCCGCAATGCACGGCCATGCATTACAAGCTCGACAACGCGATGCCAATTCAATTGCTTGCCATCGAACAGCAAACACACCACGCAATGGGCTTCGTCGCCTTGCGAAAAACCCTGCATCGGCTGGAAGCCCTGACAAGGAACGGCGTGAGTCTCGCCCTTCAAGCCATGCGGACAATAAGGTGGCGGCATCGCTGGCAGAGAGTCCGCCAAATTATTTTTCGGCGACTGCTCCAGCCATCCTGCCAGCAAAGCAAGCGCATCCGGCAGTTTTTCAGGCACCACGATGCCTTCAAAAAGCGCGCCGACCAGATGATCAAGGTGACGAGTCATGAAACACCCCAAAGCTCAGGCCGCGGCTAGCGGGGGTGAATGGTCACCGCCGCATGGCCGGGATCATTCATTTGAATGATGCTTTCAGTATATGCCATGCGATACGCTGCGTTCCATACCCCCTACAACAACAAGGAGACACCATGATCACAGCCTCGCAAATTCGTACCACTGGCATGGCAAGCCTGATCTTCGCTGGTACCGCTCTCGCCAGTTCCGCGATGGCAGCCGCACCCGCTGTCAGTGATCTCTTTGCGCTTCGCGTCAATAACAGCGCCAACAGCGACAACCTCGCCACGGGCGACATCCTTGTTTGGGGAGCCAATGGTGTCAGCCCTTATGGGGTCGGCCTCAATGCAGCGAGCTTCGGTGTTACCGGGCAGTGTCCGCCCAGCTTGGAATGTACGTCGTTTTCCGACCCGGATCTTGTGCGCCAGTCGCTATTCCTTAGAAACTGGACGCTTCGCCCTGATCAATACTTCGCCAGTCGCCCATACTCACTGGAACTAACCAACCCCTGGACGCTGGTGCTTTCATCGACCCAGAACTTTGCCGCCGGAACCAATACCGTCGTCAACACACCGGCGGTCGGAAGCGTCGATTTGATGCCACTTGTCATGCAGATGTCGGCCAGTGGCACTGGCGTGACACCGACCATTTCGTGGCAACTGCCTACTACCGGGCCGATTGTAGACGTGATTCGTTTTAGGGTATTTGACCGGAGCAACCCAATTCAGGTCGTCTCGAAAGACCCCAACAACCCGCGCAGTTTTTCACAAGCTGACCTGATCTTCGAACAAATGTTATCGGGGAGCACCACCTCGTTCGCTTTACCAACAAGCTGGACATTGCCCAATGGCCAATCACGGTCACTAGCATTCAATTCGCAGTACTCGATTGATATTGCGCTGGAGCATAACCGTACCGATGGCTCGCCAGTTTCCCGCTCCTCGTCCTATTTCGACTTTACGCCAATCAACCTTCCGGGTATCGGCAACATCGCTCTGCCGAGTGCAACACCGGTTCCAACCACGGCTGAATTGACCGGCGGCGGACAACCCCCCTATCAATTCCGTCAGGTCGACGCCTCACCAACCAGCGTTACCTACATCGATCCGCTGGTTGCTACCGGATTCACCTATGCCATCGGCGCTGGCGATCCTAATTTCAAGAGTGTGCTGATCCCCACCCAATATGGTGACGGGCTATACAACGTGCTGGTATGGAACGGTTCGGACTGGATTCCTGCCAAGGACGGCCTTGCTGTTAACGAAACCTTCGATTTCACGCTCAATGGGCATCTCAATGGCGTCGAAAAATTCCGTATCGTCGGCATTGAAACCTCTGCCGGAGTCAGCCCGTTGGATGTCAGCGGTTTTGTTACCGGACTGACTTTCATGAAAGAAGGCAAATTCAACGGCACCATGCAGGCCATCGTGGTCGATACCATCGCCCCAGTCCCGGAACCGGAAAGCTACCTGATGTTGCTTTCCGGACTAGGCATGCTTGGATTTACGGCCTTTCAACGGCGCCGGATTGCTGCACAATAAAAACTCGCATTGCCACGGTCAACCGAAAAAAGAGCAAAAAAACAAAATACTTCCTAACAGAAGCTCGAACTCTGGCCTAGGCATTCAGACAAATAGCGACTCAATGCGCCGCTTTCGCCAGCCACTTGAGCAGCGTCGCGTACAAATGCGCCGGGGCGACCGGCTTGGCGATGAAGTCGTTCATGCCGACCTCGAAGCAACGCGTCCGGTCCTCCGAAAAGGCGTTCGCGGTCATGGCCAGGATAGGGATGCGGCTGCCGTTCGGCCGCGCCCGCACCATCCGCGTCGCCGTCAGGCCATCCATTTTCGGCATTTGCATGTCCATCAGGATCAAGTCGTAATCATTGCCGGCTAGCATTTCAAGCGCCGCCACACCGTCGCCGGCCACATCGACGACCATCCCGACGTCATCCAGCATCGCCAGCGCAATCTCCTGATTGATTGGCTCGTCTTCCACCAGCAGAATCCGGCAGCCCGAGTGATCGCGGCGCAGGATTTCTTCAGCGTGTGCCAGGTTGGTCGAATCATCGGACAGATCGATGACATTCCCCCGCTTCAGCCGCATGGTCAGCCAGAATGTGCTTCCCTGCCCCGATTGGCTTTCGGCACCGGCGTCGCCTCCCATCAGGTGCGCCAGCTTACGGGTAATCGCCAGACCCAATCCGGTGCCACCATACTTGCGGGTTATGGAGTTGTCGGCCTGTTCAAACGCACCAAACAGCCTCGGCAGTTCATCCTCGGCGATACCGATGCCGGTATCCGCCACCTCGAAGCGCAAAAGCACACTCTGGCTGTCCTGTTCCAGCAATTTAGCCCGCAGCGTGACGCGACCGGCATCCGTAAACTTGATGGCATTGCTGGCATAGTTGAGCAGGGCCTGTTGCATGCGTGTCGCGTCACCCAGCAGGGGCGGCAACCGCGGATCGCACTCGACGACCAGCAACAAGCTCTTGGCGTGGGCTCGGTCGTGCAGCATCGAGGCAACATTGCCGAGAACGGACTCGACGCGAACCGGTGCCTCTTCGAACGTGAATTTGCCGGCTTCGATCTTGGACAGATCAAGAATGGCATTGATGATCTCCAGCAGATGCTCGCTCGCCGCTTCCAGACGATCGAGTCGCTCCATCTGATCAGGTGCCAGCCCATGTCGCCGGATCAGATGCGCCATGCCGGTGATGGCATTGAGCGGGGTACGGATCTCGTGCGACATGTTGGCCAGAAAATCGCTCTTGGCAACACTGGCGGATTCGGCGGCTTCCTTGGCAACAGCGAGTTCGGCAGTACGTTCGACAACCAGTTGCTCGAGCCGATGCCGATGTTGCTGGAGCTCCTGCTGATCCAGAATGCGCTCCGTGATATCGCGACTAATGCCAAAAATCCCGACGACCTTTCGCTCTTCGTCAAACAAGGGCCATTTATTGGTCTGAACGTAGCCGGTTTGGCCATCCTTGTCGTAATACGGCTCCACCTTGTCGATCAATGGCCGGCCCTCCGTGAAGACGGGATATTCCTCTGCCTCATAGAGGCATGCAGTATCCGGCGGAAAAACCTCCCGGTCGTGTTTGCCGATCATGTCACGCCAGCTGGCATGGCCGGTAATGTCGGCCAGCGTCTGGCTGCAAAAACGAAAGCGGCTATTGATATCCTTGAAATAGACGAAATCGGTAGTCTGATTGAGGAAGCCCTCGACATCCCGGTTGAACTCACGCAGCTTCTGCTCTGCCAGCTTGCGATCGGTAATATCCACATCCATACAGACCATGATCGGCGCCAGCCTGTCTTCGCCCGGAATCAAAAATGCGGTCGACTCCACCCAGCGCAATTCACCCGTTCGGGTGCGGGTTGCATATTCGGTTGGCCCATCCGGCTGGCCAGTGGCCATGACTTCCACAAAGACACTCTGGCAACGCGCCGCTTCGTCCTGCGTAAAAATCAGCTCATCCAGCCGCTTGCCTTTTGCCTCGTCTGCCGACCAGCCATAGAGTCGCTCCGAAGCGCTATTCCAGAAAATCACCCGTCCCTGCGGGTCGAACCACTGGACAGCGACATTGGGCGTGTTCTCAACCGTTGCGGAAATTTGGCGACGGGAGGCCTCAACCCGCTCAGCGGCCTGTGCAGTCAGGCGAAGCGCCCGTCCCAACGCCAAAAACGCGCCCAGGACAAGCAGCGCAATCAGCGCGATACCCAGACGCAGTGACCATAGATTGTCGGGCTCAGGCGACCAACCGCCATGCGGAACCGCCGCAATCTGCCAAGTCCCGTAGGGCAGATGAATATCGGCCAGCACAGGCGCGTTCTTGAATAATTCAGGACGACCGTAGAAGACATCACCCGATGGGCCGCTGGCATCCTTGCCCCGGATGGCGATCTCGATGGGCAAATCCTTGTCGAGCAGGCCACTCGCTGCATAGAGTTTGTCGGCATCGATGACGGCGCTGATGATCCCCCAGAAATATTCCTGACCATCGCGCCCGTGCAGATACACCGGTAGGCGGGCGACCAGGCCAACACCGCCCTGAATCAGTTTCAAGGGCCCGGCCACAATGATTTTGCGGCTCATCCTTGCTTGCTCAACGGCGGCGAACTGGCCCGGCAATTCTCGATAATCCGCCCCAATAACCGTTTCATTGCCAAGGCGCGGGTAGACCTGACGGATAACCATGTCTGGCGCAATGGCTACGCTACGCAGCAGGGTCGCATCCGAGAACAGGCTATTTGCAGCCAATTCGAAACGGCGTTGATCCAGATCCGGCGTCAGGGCGATCACGCCGACCATGCCTTTGACCAGTTGAATATTGCTGGTCAGATTGACCTCCAGCGCGTCCCGAATCACGGTCAGACTGTGTTGGACCTCGTCGCGCTCAGCGGAGGCAAAGCGCTCCCGATTGATGTTCTCGGCAAAAACCACCGCCAGCGCCATCCCGCAGACCAGCAACGCGACAATGATGGCAAGCAACCTGCGACTCATGACTGGCCCTCAAGGGCAACACAACAGGAAAGTCGGTCGAATCTGACGCGAAGGGTGATGGGTCCGCGGCTTCGATAAAGAATGAGATGACGCATTGAATGATTATTCCACCTGCGTTCAGGCGAAGGAAGCGAAAAATCACTCAGCACAAGGGTAAACGAATCACGAAGGTGGTGACCAGACCTTCAGCGCGGGCAGCAATCTCGCCACGATGTGCCAACACGATGGAGCGCGTGATCGCCAGTCCGAGACCGCTTCCTTCGCTGTCAGTGCCCAGGCGGACAAAGCGGTCAAAAATCCCGTCGAGGGCGCCTGCGGGAATGGGATGCCCGACATTGCTGATGGTGATCACGGCCATCCCCGCCGTTTCGTCAATGCGCAGCGTGACCGAGCCATTGTCCGGGGTGTGCTGAATGGCATTCACGACCAGGTTGCCAATCGCCCGCTGCAACATCAGCCGGTCACCGGGAACGGTCAGGTCTTCTCCCTCCAGCGCGAGCACCAGATGCTCGGCCAGCAGCCCGTAGTATTCGAGCAGTCCGGCACAGAGGGCTTTCAGCTCGACGTCATCCCGATTCGGGATGACCAGCCCGTGATCGGCCTTGGCCAGAAAAAGCATGTCGGCGATGATGCGCGACAGGCGTTCATACTCTTCCAGATTGGACGCCAGCAAATCACGGTATTCGTCCACATTGCGCGCCTTGCCCAGCGACACCTCGGTCTGCATGCGCAGGCTGTGGATTGGCGTGCGCAACTCGTGGGCAAGATCCGCCGAAAAATCGGACAGGCGTTTGAACGACTCTTCCAGCCGGCCCAGCATGGCATTGAAGGCGCGGACCAGTTCAGCCAGCTCTGGCGGCACCTTGCTTTCCGGGATTCGCTCGGCCAATTGCCCGGCCGATATGCGGCCGGCGGCCCGGGCAATGTCTCTGACCGGGTGCATGCCATGGCGTACGATCAAGGCGCCCACCACGGCGGTGAGCAACGCAGCGGCGAGAATGGCCATCCAGAACTCGTGCTGCAATTGATCCAGAAACTCCGTGTGATGGCGAATATCGCGGGCGACCACCACGCGCGCGGTGCCACCCCAGGTCGTGTCCATATCCGCGACCACGACCCGATACTCGGCCCCCCCCAGCGCCAGCCGGATCGGCGTTCGACCCAGAGTCAGGCCAGCCGCCGCCAGCGGCGCCGCCAGGTGCGCATCAGGCCATTTGAAAATTGGGCCTTTTTCCCCGTCGACCGTGACAATCACCCCGTGTTCGCCAATCAGCGCATCGCCAAGTCGTGCAGCGAAGGCTTCGGCCGAATGCGCCTGCGTGCCGACGTGGCCAATCAACGCCAGCTTGCCGAAAAGGTCATGGGCATCGAGTTCGGCCATGTGGGCATCGGCAGCACGACTGAAATAGAGGCCGAGCGCCGCGAAAACCACCGTCGCCAATGCTGCGAACGCAACCGAAAGGCGCAGCGTGATCGAATGTTTCCAGTCATTCACAATCAGCGAATTTCCATGACATAACCCATGCCGCGCAGGGTGTGGATCAGTTTGGGCGAAAAATCGTCATCGACCTTGGCGCGCAGACGGCGGATGGCGACTTCAACGACATTGGTATCGGAATCAAAATTCATGTCCCAGACCTGCGAGGCGATGAAACTGCGGGCCAATACTTCGCCCTGCCGACGCAGGAACAGTTCGAGCAGCGCGAACTCCTTGGCCGTCAGGTCGATCCGCTTCCCGGCGCGAGTGGCCCGCCGCTTCAGCGCATCCAGTTCCAGATCGGCAATGCTCAAGCGCTCGGCTTCCCTGGCCCGCCCCCGGCGCAACAGCGTGCGAACACGAGCCAGCAGTTCCGAAAAAGCAAAGGGCTTGACCAGGTAATCGTCGGCACCGAGTTCCAGTCCTTTCACCCGGTCTTCGACCTGGTCGCGCGCGGTCAGGAACAGTACCGGCAGATCGCGCCCGGCGGCTCGCAGGGCTTTCAGGACCTGCCAGCCATCCAGCCCCGGCAAATTGACATCGAGGATCAGCAGGTCGTAATCGCCGGCCAGTCCTTCGTGCATGCCGTCCACGCCGTTGCGCACCAGGTCGGCCACAAAGCCGGCCTCGCCCAAGCCTTGTCTGAGGTAGTCGCCTGTCTTTGCTTCGTCTTCGACGATCAGTATCTTCATGCCGGCATTTTGCCCGACAACCCGCCGCCTTGTCCGGCCGCCAGGCGCCAAGCTAAATGCAGGTCAGGCGACCTCGGCGACGGGACAGACGGTAGACCGCCTTCCAGCGGCGCAGGGAATGAAAGAGCAAACCTCGCCGAACCCCTTGCAGGCGCTGACGAAAAGCCATCAGCGCCGCTTTCGTTCGCAGGTAAACGGGGTGCCGGTGCAAGGTCTCAAAAACATGGTTCCTGAAACGAACCAACGCCTCAAAACTGCGGGCGAACCAGGTGATTTCCATGAGTTGCGGCCTGGTCAGCGCAAAAATCCGCGCCACCAGTGCCGTACCGACCACCTTGGCCAGCAGAAAGGTCGCGACACCCAGTGCTGCCGCGCCATGGCCCAGAAAATAGAGACCAAGGAGCTTGAACGGCAGCAGCACAGCGCCGGGCACCACAAAGCAGGCGAGCGCCACATAGCGCGAGGAACGCGAAATCCACGCATCCGCAAGGCGCAACACCGGCCACCGGCCGATCTTCGCCATGACGCGTTCCAGCGGATCCCACAGCCATTCCCAGAACCACAATACCAGCGCCGCCACAACGATGAACGGCGGCGTCAGCAAGCGTTTCAGTGTCGATTCCATATGCACTTTCAGGTAGATGCGTCAGCAATATACCGGACGCCGGGCATCTCACCCTGGCCAAAAGCGTGACAACGTGTCACCGGACGTTACCAGCCCATTGCGAATTTCAAACGGGTGCCTGCCGCTTGAGCACCTGTAAATTCGATTCGGCAAACGGCGTCAGCAATGGCTCAAAGCCTGCGACCAATTGTCACGCCATAAGCAAATAATGATTAATCTGATCTATAAAAAGGAGGAAAGGTTTGCAAGTTGATCGCCCAAGGAAAATACCCCGACGGCAATCCACTTACATCCGCTAATCAGGTTGAGGCTGACTTCGTTCGACAGGGGCGGAGCCGGTGTTTCATCTTCAGCCAGTCTTCAAACAGGTCGAAGTGCCACCCCTGTCGGGCGCTTCAAGGAGCCAGTCATGACGAAACAAAGATTCATTCTTTCGACACTCTGCGCCGCACTCTGCCTCTCCTCGGGACTGACCTTGGCGGCGGATCAGACGCCCATGAAAGCCGGTTCGCAAACCCAAAATCAGGAGCAGATCTACGGCAGTCAGATGATGACCCAGCAGGAACGGGCTGAACATCGCGCCAGAATGCGGGCGGCCAAGACAGCCGAGGAGCGCGAACAAATTCGCCTGCAACACCATGAGCAAATGAAAATACGCGCCAAGGAACGAGGGGTGGCATTACCGGATGAGCCTCCCGTCAGAGGGGGCGGCATGGGTCCCGGCGGTGGCATGGGTCCCGGCGGTGGCATGGGCCCCGGCGGTGGCATGGGCCCCGGCGGTGGCATGGGCC
>DAOLIO010000088.1:0-11314 GCA_035328505.1 Azonexus sp. | reverse complement strand
AGCCACTGGTTGTAGGTGTTGACCCAGTTTTCCGGGTAGAACTTGATCTCGCCGGAATGGACAACGTCGAGCGCTTTTTCGGTGATCGACTTGCCATCTTCACCCGGCTTGGACATGGCGACGAACCACTGGTCGGTCAGCATCGGCTCGATGACCACATTGGTCCGATCGCCGCGCGGCACCTTGAGTTTGTGCTTGTCGGTCTTTTCCAGAATGCCGAGGGCTTCAAGATCGGCGACGACGGCCTTGCGGGCGTCAAAACGATCCAGACCGCGGTATTTTTCCGGGGCATTCTCGTTGATCTTGGCGTCGAGCGTCAAAATCGAGATCATCGGCAGGCCGTGGCGCTGGCCAACGGCGTAGTCGTTGAAGTCATGCGCCGGCGTGACCTTGACGCAGCCCGTGCCGAATTCGAGATCGACGTAGCTGTCGGCGATGATCGGGATTTCGCGGTCGGTCAGCGGCAATTTCACCATCTTGCCGATCATGTGCTTATAGCGCTCGTCTTCCGGGTGAACCATCACGGCGGTGTCGCCGAGCATGGTTTCCGGACGGGTCGTGGCAACCACCAGGCTGTCCGAGCCGTCGGCCAGCGGATAGCGGATGTGCCACATGAAGCCGTCTTCTTCTTCCTGCACGACTTCGAGGTCGGACACGGCGGTATTGAGCTTCGGGTCCCAGTTCACCAGGCGCTTGCCGCGGTAGATCAGGCCTTCGTTGAACAGGCGGACGAAGGTTTCAGTGACAACCTTGTTGAGGCCGGCATCCATCGTGAAACGCTCGCGCTTCCAGTCCGGGCTGGTGCCCATGCGGCGCATCTGCTTGGTGATGGTGTTGCCGGAGTATTCCTTCCACTCCCAAACCTTTTCCAGGAACTTCTCGCGGCCGAGGTCATGGCGGCTAATGCCTTGCCCGTCGAGCTGGCGCTCGACAACGATCTGCGTCGCGATGCCGGCATGGTCGGTGCCAGGCTGCCACAGCGTATTGTGGCCGCGCATCCGGTAGTAGCGGGTCAGCGCGTCCATCAGGGTCTGGTTGAAGCCATGGCCCATGTGCAGCGTGCCGGTGACATTCGGCGGCGGCAGCAGGATGCAGAAGTTCTCGTCAGGCGCCTTGCTGCTGTCTACGCCGGCAGCGAAGTAATTTCTGGCTTCCCACTCGGGGTACCAGCGGCGTTCAATGTCGGTGGGTTCGAAGGCTTTGGCGAGTTCCATGGGCTTGGCAGAAATGGGGAAAACCTTCGATTATACCCGTGATTGTTTCGCGCTTCTGCCTTGCTAGTCTGTTCTGCCCGTGATGACGGTGGCCCAGGAAGACGTTCGGTAGCCTAGTGGCTTCCATAGATGTTTCCATGGCAATTCAATGACTTCGGGTAGCGTGTCAGGAGAAATGCCGGGGGCCAAAGGGTGCAATTCTTCGGGGATTTGAATATCGTGGCCCGTGGCTGGCCAGATGATGGCGATTTGGCCATTGGCCATTGGCGGGGCAGCATCTACGCCGGGGGCTATGATTCGGGAATCCGGAAAGAATCGCCGAAGGTTGCCGCCGATCATCGGGTCATGGGCAATGATGGTGCCCTGATGAAACCCCTTGTCCCGCAATGTGGTCGCAAGGTCAGCATAGGGAACACCCCAGCGACATCGGGAGCAGAAGGGTTCATAGACGAACAGATTCCCGCTGCGAACGGCATAGGCAGTGATGGTGAAGGCGAGCAGTATCGACATGAAGACGCGCACCCGTCGTGGCGTGGGGGCCGTTTCCTGAGCTTTGGCCGTGAGCCACGGTATGGCGATGACGAGCATGGGTAAAATGCTGTGCACCGCGTAATTCGAGCGCGAATAGAGCAAACCGTTGAACAACAGGTTGCCGGCAAGTTCAATGATTAGAAGGTGCAGAATGAACAGCTTGGGGTCGAATTGGGTGGGGTTGGACACCCGCAACGGACTCTGTTTGAAGATTGTCCGGAAGATGGCCGGGAAGACCAGCGGCAGAATCACAATGTAAGGCGCTAAAACAAGCAGTGGAAAGCTGGCTGCATCGCGCAGGCCCATGCCCAGACCGGCTGGCGAATGGGTGGGGATTTCCGGGAACATGGCGGTGCCCAGTGCTGCCAGGCGCAACGGCTCTGCCATCAGCCAGTAGGCGTAAGGAGAAGCTATCAGCAGGGCGACCGGGGTCGATAGCAGCATCGGCAACGAAAATATCCGGGCTCGCATGGTCTGCTGCAGGGAGGCTGCAAGCAGTGTGGCCGGCAATACAAATGCGTAGATGTGTTCGGAAAGCAGGCCAAGTCCGATCAGCACAGACACTAGCAGGTAGTTGGCGCGGGTGGGGCGGTCAACTAGGCGCAGAATGGCCCAGACGGTCGCGACGGACAATGCCATGGCACCAACGCGATGGGTGAAACCTTCATGAAAGCGCCAGAAAATCTGGTACACCGTCGCCATCGACTCGACGGCAATAAAGGCCCACATCGCGCTCTGCGTAAGTCGTCGGGTGATCTGGAAAAGGCATCCGGCCATGATGACCAGCAGGCTGTATTTGAGGAGCAGGAAGCTTTGAAGGCCGGTGCCGAAAATCTGCTGCAACAGCCATAAAATCCAGTCGTAAAGCGGACCTTGCTGGACGCTATATCCCGGCGCGAGCGTTTGAATGAGCAGATTGTCCAGCGGGTCGTCCTCGCCCAGATTTCCCGACGCAAGCAAACGCGTGAGCGCATGGATGGCGGCGTAGGTGGCGACGATCGCGATTACGTAAATCAGCGAAAATGGAAATCGTTGTCGCTCTGCCGTAGCAGATGCGCGTGAGTTGCTCGAATTCATGACGTAATTGTGTGCGGGACTTCTGGCTGCAATCAGGCTGACTAGTTGTTCGCGATCATTTCCTGCTCGGCCAGAAAATCCCTGATTGTAGAATGGATGATCTGGGGTAGCGCGGCCTTGAGGCGTTCTTCAATGCGGCAGGCGAGTTCATTGACCAACTGCTCGCGTTGCGCGGCGTCGATCGGGGCGCACATCAATGGTACGTCGTGCTGTTCATAGGCAACGGGTTCGACAAGGGTCTCGGTATGCTCGGAAACGGCTGGTTGCTGAGGTTCTGCTTCGGTAGCGATATCCGTCAAAATCGGGATGTCGTCGTCTTCATCAATGGTGTCGGTCAATACCGGGATGTCGTCATATTCGATGTTGCTCTGGCGCTTGCGATGCATCAGGGCGTCGGCTCGGGCGATGATTGGGCTGGGCACGGTATTTCCTTAGCGGTCGCTGAGATCGAAATAGCGGACTTCGTAACCTCGATCCTTGTAAAACTTGACGCGGTCACGCGCAGAAGTCCGGTCGATCTCGTCTTGGCCAACGACTTCAATCAGACTTTGAAAACGTGAAAATCCTGGCGGGATTTCCTGGCTAAGGTTCATCAGACGTTCGTCCTGCGCAATGGTATCCAGCTTGTCGGTAATCAGGATCGGCGTTTCAGTTGCCAGTGGCGAATCTGCGCGGCAGTGCGGCACGAAACTGAGTGCCGAGTGCGTCCAGAGCAGCCGGTCTATGCCGCTGGCAACCACCGTGTCGACGGCGTAAACCAGCACGGACTTCTTTTTTGCATATGCACCGCTCAGCAGTGCGCAGGCGGCGGCGAGTTTGTCTGCCGCGCCGTGATAGAAAAACACCTGTGTCAATTGAGCTGGCCTGCGCGTTGCAGCAGGTAATGCGTGAGTAGCGGCACGGGGCGGCCAGTCGCTCCCTTGCTGGCACCAGATTTCCAGGCCGTGCCCGCGATATCGAGATGGGCCCAGTCGAATTTCCTGGTGAAACGGGACAGGAAGCAGGCGGCCGAGATTGCGCCCCCCCAGCGGCCGCCAATGTTGGCCATGTCGGCAAACGGACTTTTCAGCAATTCCTGGTAGTCATCCCACAGCGGCATGTGCCATGCCCGATCGTAGGCGTCGTCGCCGGCGTCCAGTAGTTCCCGAGCCAACGCATCCTTGTTGGCGAACAGGCCGGTAGCTACATTGCCAAGCGCGACGACACAGGCCCCGGTTAGCGTAGCGACATCGATCACTGTGTCTGGTTCGAAGCGTTCGGCATAGGTCAGCGCATCGCAGAGAATCAGGCGGCCTTCCGCATCCGTATTGAGAATCTCTATGGTCTGGCCTGACATCGAGGTCACGATATCCCCGGGGCGGGTGGCGCTGCCACCCGGCATGTTTTCGGTTGCCGGAACAATTATGGTGAGATTGATCGGCAAAGCCATACGTGCTACTGCCTGCATGGTGCCGAGGACGCTGGCTGCACCACACATGTCGTATTTCATTTCATCCATCTCTGCACCGGGTTTCAATGAAATTCCGCCGGTGTCGAATGTGACCCCTTTTCCCACCAGAACAACGGGTTTTTCGGAGGCTTTGTTGCCTCTGTAACTCAGAACGATCAATTTTGGGGGTTGATGCGAGCCTTTGGCAACGGCCAGCAGAGAGTGCATGCCCAGCTTTTCCATATCCGCGCGATCCAGGATTTCGCAATCGAGATTGAACTCCTGAGCCATTGCCTGTGCCTGTTCCGCCAAATAGGTCGGATGACAGACATTGGGGGGTAGGTTGCCGAGTGTCTTGGTCATCGCCACTCCTTCTGCGATGGCAAGGCCTTGATTCAAAGCCGTTTCAGCAGCGGTCAGTTCGTTGCGTCGTTCAACACTGAAAGTCAGCTTGCGTAACGGGCGCCGGACCTCTTCCTTCTTGCTTTTGAACTGGTCGAATTTGTAGGTTGTATCGAGTGCTAGCAACGTGGCCTGGCGAACTCGCCAGCCTACGCTACGTTTTTTGACCGCAAGTTCGGTCAGGAATATCGACGCGTCGAAAGCGCCTGTTTCATTCAGCACTTTTACGGTCGTACTGATCGCAACCCCAAACTCCTTCTCGCGGAATTCTTTTTCCTTGCCCAGACCAACCAGTAGAACGCGATCACACAGGGTGCCGGGAACGTTTTGCAGCAACAGAGTGCTGGACGATTTGCCCTCCATGTCGCCGCGCCGAATAATGTCGGAGATATAGCCACCTGAGGCTTTGTCGAGCAATTCAGCCGGAAGTGTCAGTTTCCTCGATTCAAAAATCCCGACGACGACGCAAGCACTGCGCTGTTTCTCCGGGCTGCCACTTTTTATGCTAAATTCCACAAGCTGCTCCTGGTCAAGGAAATATCGGTTTCCGAGGGATTATCCTCGCATTTTTTCGGTTTCGTCAAAGCATGATATTCGAACGCGCCGTACGGCGCGAGTTTGCTCAGGCAGCCGCCGGCATCAGTGTTGCTCTGCTGGCTATCCTGGCTTCCATCCTGTTGATTCGCCTCCTCAAAGAGGCCGTCGGTGGCCGTATTGTGCCTGAGGCGGTTGCCTCGCTGCTCGGGTTCGCCTTGCTGAATCTGATGCCTCTCGTGCTGAGCCTGATGCTTTTTGTGTCTATCCTGCTGAGTCTCTCGCGCGCTTTCCGGGATTCTGAGATGGTGGTCTGGTTTTCCTGTGGCTTGCCGCTTACAGCGTGGGTGCGCCCGGTTCTTGCGTTTGCGCTGCCATTTGTTCTAGTTATTGCGGCACTCGCAGGCTTTCTCTCGCCATGGGCCAATTTGAACACCGCGCAGTATCGGCAGGTGTTGTCGGCGCGTAGCGATGCGTCGCAGATATCTCCCGGGGTTTTCCAGGAAACAAAAGCGGGTAAGCGGGTCTTTTTTGTTGAGGCGCTGGCCGACGGGGAAACGGCATTGGGCAATATTTTTGTAGCCAGTTTTCAGGAAGGAAAATTGGGTGTCGTCGTGTCGGATCGCGGGTACCAGGAATTCGCGGAAAATGGTGATCGCTTTGTAGTCCTGGAAAATGGGCGTCGTTATGAAGTTGAACCGGGAACACCCGAGTTTCGCATCATGGAGTTTGAACGATACAAGGTCCGTACTGAAGATGGCGAAGCAAAGCCTACCGAGCGCTTGCCCAATCGGATGTCCTCCATAGAGTTGCTGCAGGAAGATAGCAACAAGGCACGTGGTGAGCTGCTTTGGAGAATTGGTATTCCAATATCCGCCTTGATTCTGGCATTGCTGGCTATACCGCTTTCATATGTCAATCCACGTGCCGGTCGTTCCGCCAATATGCTCATTGCCGTATTGATTTATGCCATCTACAGCAATCTCCTGTGGGTCGCTCAAGCGTGGGTTGCTCAAGGAAAGTTATCGTTCTGGATAGGTGTTTGGGCTATTCACGCGTTGATGCTGGTGCCGCTGGTGATCCTCTTCTATCGACGAATTGCGATCAAGATGCCTTGGCAGAGGAGTTCAGGTGTTTAGATCAAGTATCTACCAGCGCTACCTGATGCGCGAGGTTCTTGCCTCCGTATTGCTCGTGTTGGTGGCCTTTTTGGCCTTGTTTACTTTCTTCAATTTTGTCGATGAACTTCGTAATGTTGGCAGGGCGGACTACACGGCAGGGCGGGCGGCCCTTTTTGTGGCGCTGGGATTGCCTGGCTTGGTGTATGAACTGATTCCCATCGCAGCATTGATCGGGTCGTTGTATGCGTTGTCCACGTTGGCGAGGCATTCAGAGATTACTGTCCTGCGTGCTTCTGGGTTGGCGACAATGGAGTTGTTGCTGACATTGTTTAGGGCCGCTGTAGTGCTTGCAGTCCTTACCTTTTTGGTCGGTGAGTTGCTCGTGCCGTTCAGCGAACGCCTTGCCCAGGAAATCAAGGCCAAAGCATTAAGCAAGGTCGTCGCACGCAGTGGCCTGGATAGCGGCTTGTGGATCAAGGATGGGCGCAGCTTTATCAATATTCATAAAGCTAACCCGGATTCAACGCTGGAGGGAGTCAGGATTTACCGGTTCTCAAAAAATAACACGCTGGAATCTGTCACTGAAGCAAAAGAGGCAAGTTTTCAGTTGCCGGATATCTGGACATTGAAAAATGTGGTGAGGACGGTGCTCGACGGAGATTTTTCGCGTGTTGAGTCTAGCCAGAATAGCGAGTGGCATTCTGCGGTCAACCCGGATTTATTGTCGATTTTGATGGTTTCACCAGAGCGCATGTCACTCTATGGCTTGTTCAATTACACCCAGCATCTCGTGGAGAACAAGCAGAAAGCTGAGCGTTACCAGATTGCTCTCTGGAAAAAACTGATTTATCCGCTGACGGCGCTAGTGATGGTCGCCTTGGCTTTACCGTTCGGCTATTCCCATGACAGGGTAGGCGGTGTCAGCCTCAAAATCTTTGCCGGAGTCATGTTGGGCATTCTTTTTTATGCGTTGAACGGGTTGTTCTCAAATCTTGGCGTGATCAATTCCTGGCCACCGTTTGCCAGTGCCACAGCGCCTGCAGCGATGTTCCTGATCGCTGCGATGGGGATGTTGTGGTGGGTTGAGCGACGATAATCAGTTAGCCGCGATAATTTGCGTTCCCGCAATTCTGTCGTGCAGAAACTGCTTGTCCTTGTCAAATAAGGCCCAAAAGACGCCCACGCCAAGCAAAAGGATGCTTGGCCAGGCAGCCAGGTATCGCAGGACTGCCTGCGCTGGCCGTAGTGGTGACCCGCCAGCATCAACGATGCGAAGTTTCCATGTTTTCATGGGCAGAGTCTGGCCGCCATTGAGCCAGCACCAAACAAAGTAAACCATCAGCAATATGATGACGTGCAGCCATAGCGTTCTCGGCGTCAATGAATGGCCAAAGCCTGACAGGACGATCTGCGGTAACAAAAAGCCGATCAGCAGAATCGAAAACACGACAAGGCCCTCGTACAGCATGCAGACCAAACGGCGCCTGATGCCTGGTAGAAAATTGTTTTGCATGGGTGATCTGTCGTTTCTGTTGATGTGGAAGCCGCTACTGCAAGGGGGTAGCACTGGTGGAGTCTTTCGACGAGGGCAGGAGTTTGGAGGATTTTCCTTCGTCACGCACTCGTTTTTGCTGTTCTGCGGGAAGGTTTGTGTAGGCTTCCCATTTTTGCTTGACCACCAGTTTTTGCTCGGGAGGTAGCTGATTGAAATCCTTGTAAGTGGTGCGAATTCTGCTGCGCTGTTCTGGTGTCAGGTCAGCCCACTCTCTCATCCGGTCCTGCATGCGTTGCTGTTCATCCAGCTTCATGGTGGGGTAGTGCGCTGCAATGCCTAACCACTTTTTCCTGCGTATGTTCTCCATTTTCTCCCAGTCTTTGGAGAGCGGAGCAAGGATGGCTTTTTGTTGCGACGTCAGTTGGCTCCAGCCGGGTTGCGGTGGCGTGCCAATAATCGCCGTGGCTGGTGGACCAGAGGCAATAGCGGAAATCAACATCAGGCAGAGGATTACTCCTCCGACGAGTCGTCTTTTAACCATTCGAAGAAGTCGCTGTCCAGAAAAGCGTCAGGCGGAAGGTCGTCAGCTAGCAAGGCGGTGTCGACTGCTTCCAGTTCGGTAACGTATTGGTCACTATGCCAGTAAAACGAAATCCACATGCCTAGCAACAGCGCCAGTACCGCAAAAGCCTGTTTGAGAATGGGTGTTTGCGGCGTTAATCGAAATGTTGCCGCCTTTGCACCAACTGGTGCCATCTCCAAAGTAACGTGCTTTTGCCTTGCCAGCGCCAAATGACGTGCAGCCTCTAGTCGCCGCGAGGCTGCTGGCGAGATATCTTTCAAGCCGTAATTCAGCGTTTGCCGGATTCGAGAAGCATAACGTGCTTCGTTCATAATTTGATGCCTTTAGCCGACAGGGCGGTTGCTAGTGCGTGAGTTGCGCGTGAACAATGGGTTTTGACACTGCCTTCTGAACAGCCCATCGCGGCCGCGGTTTCGGCCACGTCCATGTCTTCCCAATAACGCATTAAAAAGGCTTCACGTTGACGCGCAGGCAATTTTTTGATCTCTTCGTCAATGAGATTCAGCGTTTGCGCTTGCTGCAATTTGCTTTCTGGGGTTCGAGGCCCGGTGTCGTCTTCGTCAGCAGCAAGGGTTTCCAGAGGATCGTAGTCTTCTTCGTCATCAGGTGTGAAGGCAGACAGCAATGTTGTCCACATGGAGCGCACTTTGCTGCGTCGATAGTAGTCCCTGATGGTGTTCTGGAGGATGCGCTGAAAGAGCATCGGATACTCTTCGTCCGGGCGGTCGCCATATTTTTCGGCCAGCTTGAGCATGGCGTCCTGGACTATGTCCAGAGCAACCTCTTCGTCGCGAACGGCGAAGATTGCCTGTTTAAAGGCTCTGCGCTCGACGGATTCAAGAAAGCTTGAAAGTTGTTGGGGGGATGACAGGGTTGTCTCTTCCGAAAATTCTCGAGCATTATAGTGAAATGCTGGGAAACCTTGACCGAAAATGGTCGGTCGATTAAGGTTACGCCCTTTTAAGCAATAGCTTTTTTAGGCTGAAGAATGATGATTAGCGGTGCAGAAATTGTAATCAGGTGCCTGCAAGAAGAAAAGGTCGATTGTGTTTTCGGTTACCCGGGCGGGTCCGTACTACACATTTATGATGCCCTTTTTAAGCAGGATCAGGTTAAGCATATCTTGGTACGGCATGAACAGGCTGCTGTTCATGCGGCAGATGCTTACTCGCGATCATCACAGAAGGTCGGGGTGGCCTTGGTGACATCAGGGCCAGGGGTAACCAATACCGTTACAGGTATCGCCACGGCCTACATGGATTCGATCCCGATGGTCGTCCTGACGGGGCAGGTGCCGTCTTTCTATATTGGTCAGGACGCCTTCCAGGAGTGCGACACGGTTGGCATTACCCGTCCCTGCGTGAAACATAATTTCCTGGTCAAGGATGTCAAAGATCTGGCGGTCACCATCAAGAAGGCTTTTCACATTGCCTCGACTGGTCGCCCAGGTCCAGTAGTGGTTGATATCCCCAAAGATATTACGGCACAAATGTGCGAATTCGAGTATCCGAAATCGATCCAGATGCGCTCATACAACCCGGTCGTCAAGGGGCATCTCGGGCAGATCAAGAAGGCGGTTCAGATTCTGCAGGAAGCCAAGCGTCCGATTATCTATACCGGCGGTGGAGTAATTCTGTCGGATGCTTCTCAGAAACTGACCGAGTTGGCGCACAAGCTTAATTTCCCTGTGACCAACACTCTGATGGGGCTAGGTGGCTATCCCGCGACAGACAAGCAATTTGTGGGCATGCTTGGGATGCATGGCACCTTTGAAGCGAATAATGCAATGCATTACTCGGATGTAATTCTTGCCATTGGTGCTCGATTTGATGATCGCGTGATTGGTAATCCGGAGCATTTTGGTGAAGAAAAGCGTCGGGTCATTCATATCGACATCGACCCGTCGTCAATTTCCAAGCGGGTCAAGGTCGATGTGCCTATCGTTGGCAATGTCAATGATGTACTCGATGAGATTCTGAAATTGATTGATGGCGGCTTCAATGCAGATCCAGATGTCGCCAACTGGTGGAAACAGATTGAAGAATGGCGTAGTCGTGATTCGTTGCGATACAAGCAGTCCGAGCACATCATGCCGCAGTTTGTAATCGAGAAGCTGTATGAGGTGACGGGTGGCAATGCCTTTGTCACGTCTGATGTCGGTCAACATCAGATGTTTGCCGCCCAGTATTACAAGTTCGACAAGCCGCGTCGCTGGATTAACTCGGGTGGCTTGGGAACCATGGGGGTGGGCTTGCCATATGGCATGGGGGTGTTTATGGCCAATCCCGATGCGCAGGTGGCTTGCGTAACTGGTGAAGGTTCAATCCAGATGTGTATTCAGGAGCTGTCGACTTGTAAACAGTATGGTTTCCCGATCAAGATTATTAACTTGAACAACGGTATGCTGGGTATGGTTCGCCAGTGGCAGGAAATGTTTTATTCCAAGCGCTATTCGCAGTCTTACGTGACCTCGTTGCCTGATTTCGTGAAACTGGCAGAGTCTTATGGTCACGTTGGCATCAAGGTCGAGAAGCCAGAAGATGTCGAGCCGGCCTTGCGAAAGGCCTTCATTGACCACAAAGATGATCTCGTATTCCTGGATTTCATCATTGATCCCGTGGCAAATGTCTTCCCAATGGTCGCCGCTGGAAAAGGCTTGACGGAAATGATTCTCGCTGAAGATCTGTAAGTGATGAAAGAAAAAATAATGCGACATATCATTTCCATCCTGATCGAAAATGAATCAGGTGCGCTATCGCGTGTGGCTGGATTGTTCTCGGCACGGGGCTATAACATTGAATCGCTGACTGTGGCGCCGACGGAAGATCCTTCTTTGTCTCGCATGACCATCCTTACCCGGGGGTCAGATGAGGTGTTGGAGCAGATCACCAAGCAGCTCAATAAGCTGATTGATGTGGTCAAAGTGGT
>DAOLIO010000087.1:0-11347 GCA_035328505.1 Azonexus sp. | reverse complement strand
CGGTTATCACATTGCCGAAGCCGGCGCCAACCCGATCAGCCAGCTCGCCTTCACGTTGTCCAACGGCTTTACCTACGTTGAGTCCTACCTGGCCCGTGGCATGCACATCGACGATTTTGCGCCGAACCTGTCCTTCTTCTTCTCGAATGGCATGGATCCGGAATACTCGGTCATCGGCCGCGTTGCCCGTCGCATCTGGGCGATTGCGATGAAGAACAAGTACGGTGCCAACGAGCGCAGCCAGAAGCTGAAGTACCACATCCAGACCTCCGGCCGTTCGCTGCACGCTCAGGAGATGGACTTCAATGACATTCGCACCACGCTGCAGGCCCTGATCGCCATTTACGACAACTGCAATTCGCTGCACACCAACGCTTACGACGAGGCGATCACCACGCCGACGGAAGAGTCCGTGCGCCGTGCCATGGCCATCCAGCTCATCATCAACCGTGAATGGGGTGTCGCCAAGAATGAAAACCCGAACCAGGGCGCCTTCGTCATCGACGAGCTGACCGATCTGGTCGAAGAAGCCGTGTTGAAGGAATTTGAAGCCATCGCGTCCCGCGGCGGCGTGCTGGGTGCCATGGAAACCGGCTACCAGCGCGGCAAGATCCAGGAAGAGTCGATGTATTACGAGCACAAGAAGCACGACGGCTCCTACCCGATCATTGGCGTGAATACCTTCCTCAACCCCAAGGGCATGGCCCAGCAGGAAATCGAGCTGGCCCGGTCAAGCGAGGAAGAAAAGCAGTCGCAGATCAAGCGCCTGCGTGAATTCCAGGCGCGCAATGCGGATCGGTCGCCGGCCATGCTGGCCAAACTCAAGCAAACCGTAATCGAAGACGGCAATGTCTTTGCCGTGCTGGTCGATGCCGTGAAGTGCTGCTCGCTGGGTCAGATCAGCACAGCACTCTATGAAGTTGGCGGCCAGTACCGGCGCAGCATGTAAGTCAGCGCTTCGAAAGGAGCGCAGCAAACCAGTCCCGATTGGGATGGCGGAGACAATAACGGCGAGGCTATGGCCCTCGCCATTTTCCGATGTGGCGGGGCGCTGAGGAATTTATTCCTCAGCGCCCGGCTGCGATGCATCAGCACTGCTTACGAATGGTGCCCATGGGCGGGTGCCAGATCATAGCTGGCGATGTCGACCTGCAAACCGTCCTCGATCGCCTTGAGCGCCAGGTTGGCATTGTAATAATCCTTCTTGGCGGCCAATGAAATTGCCTTGTCGAGCTGTCTTTCGGTATTCGACAGTGGCATCCAGACGCGGCTGACCGCGATGTCTATTTCCCCTTGCTTCAGGGTCTCGACAGCGCTCTTCTGGTTACCTCTGGAGAGAAAATCCTTGGCCTTGGACAGGAAAGGACGATGCTTTTCGGAAAGCTTGAAATTGTCGGCAAGAACGATATCGCTGCCGACCGGAACCAGATCGGCAGTCACCTTCGCAGACTCTTGCCTGACCTGCTTGCCCTGCACCATGACCTTGGTTTGATCGACAAAAGTCGGTGCTTCGGCCTTGGCGGTCATCAGTGCGCTCTGAGCCTCCTTCAGTTCGCCCATGGCGAGGTCGGTCTTGCCGTCGTTCAGATGGATACGCGCCACCTTGATGTTGTCGATTGCCGTCCGGCCGGCTTGCGAGAAGCGCAGCATGGCATCAGCCTCAGGCTTGTTGGCCGGCGCAGTTGCCACGGTGGGCGCTACCGTTTGCGCTGCTGTTTTCTCGACGGCATAGGCCCGCATGCCGGTGCCCAAAGCGAGCAGGGTGGCGAGGGCGACGGCACTCAAGGTGAAGACATTGCTGTGTTGATGGTTGATTTGGTTTTTCATGATGGACTCCTTTGGCTGATTCAATGACGGGCGTTATCGGCCCGGGGTGCCAACAGCGGCGGGGATCAAGCCGCAGCCTGTGGCCAGTAGAAATCAACTTCTCTTGCTGCGTGGGAATGCAGGGTGATGTTGCGGGTTTGTGCCATGCCGGCAACCGTCGCCGTGATCTGGTAATGGCCATCCGGCAGATTGACGTAGAGCAGCGGGCCGGCATCGGATATCTCGAATACGGTGTTGCCCTGCTGATCGCGAATGGTGACCGGCACTTTGGCCAGAAACTCGCCATTCGGATGGGTTGCCAACAGGATATGCAAGGGGAATCTGGGCGCCAGCAGGTGCATGCGCTTCAGATCCTGATCCCCGATACCGCCGTTGGCGAAGGTCGCGGTTCGCACGGTGCCATCGGGCGTCGCTAAAGATTCGGCACGAATGGCTGGCGCGATGGCGATCAGCCCGGCTAGCGTGGCGGCTAGAACTGATCTGTGCTCGATGTGTTTCATGATCTTCCTTTCTGCCTTGACCCGATCGGGAAGCCAGGTCGGGGTGTTCGGATCGGGGCGGTTTGTTGCAGATACCGTTGCTGCATCCCTTGCTTCCATGACTCCAATGTAGGACGCGGCAAGACGTTCTTCAGCGGCCGAAAGTCACGAATACAGAGGGAATAAGGTCACGATCGCAGGTGACGAAAGTCATTTGACGAGGGTGCGAGCTCGCCCGGTGTGGGCGGCAGTGCTCAGGAGCGGCGTTCGCGCAGGGCGATGACGGCGAGTTCCGTGCGGCTGCGGGCGTGCAGCTTTTCCATGATGCGGCTGACGTAGTTCTTGACCGTACCTTCGGCCAGAAAGATACGTTCGGCGATCTGGCGATTGCCCAGTCCCTGGGCAATCAGTTCAAGGACTTGGGCTTCCTTGTCGCTCAACGGCTCGCCGCTGTCGGTGGCCGCATGCGCGCCTTCCTTGTCGGCCAGCGGCGAACCGGCCCGGCCGGCGAGCACCCGGAACTGGTCGAGCACCTTGCGCGCAATGGCTGGCGTCATGCGCGATTCGCCGCGATGGGCTGCGAAGATGGCGTCGACCACTTCGTCTTCGCTGGCATCCTTGAGCAGATAGGAGCCGGCGCCGGCTTGAATGGCATCGAAAACCAGTTCGTCGGTATCGAAGGTGGTCAGCACCATGACCCGCACCTCGGGCAGTTCGCGGGTGATCTGCCGGGTGGCCGCAACACCACCCAGGCGCGGCATATTGAGGTCCATCAGCACGACATCGGGTTTCAGCTCGCTGGCCAGACGCACGGCCACCTCGCCATCCTCGGCCTGGCCAACGACACAAAGGCCGGGCTGGGCTTCGATCATCAGCGCCATGCCGCGGCGAATCAGGGCCTGATCGTCGACCACCAATACCCGGATACGTTTTTTTGCCTCGGTGCTCATCTGGCTCGCCATCTCGCTCATCCTCGCCTTCGTTGATCTGCATCAGTGCCGGATTTTCGCCAGGCGGCTTTGATGCCTTGGCGAGTAGACTACATAATCCGCGACAAGATCACACGGACTGCACTCTCCATGCCGCCGCCGAACCCTGAAACCCAGCCAACCGGTGCTCGCCGGATCGATCCTCGGGCCAGCCTGGGGGCGGCCGTTGGCTGGCTGGTTCTCGCCCTTTCCCTGGGTATTGGCACCCTGGCCGGCCTGTGGGCCGGACATCGGGCCAGCGAAGCGGTCATGGCGCGCGAAAGCGAGCACCTGCAGGCCCTGGCTGATCAGGTTGCCGGCGAACTGGCCCAGGGCATCCTGCTCCGCCAGCAGGCCCTGCGCGCCACGGCGGCGATTCTTGGTCAGCATCTCGGGCATGCGGCGGGCGACGACTTGCCCAGTGTGTTGCGTGACATGCGCCTGGTTTTTCCCGAATTCATTGCAATTGAGGCCTTCGACCGCGACGGCCGAAATCTCGGCAAGGCGAGCGGCCAGCCGCTGGCCGACAATCAGGGTCTGCAAGGTCGCTATATCGCCCAGACGGTGGCGATCCGCAACGTTCGCGGCGCCGAGGTGGGCACCCTGGTCGGTCGCCTCGACTGGACCTGGGCCAATGCGCTGGCTCCTTCGCTGGCCGTGGATTTCAAACTGGCGGCTGGCGAAGAGTGGGTACTGGCCGACGATAGCGGCAGTATCCAGATCAGTTCGAATCACGCCCGCATCGGCCAACGTCTGCCTGACGGCAGCGAGTTGCTCAGCGTCACGGCAAGACCCTCCGTCAACCCGGACATGGCGCGCTCCGGCTGGCAAGTCAGCGCCGTGCAGCCGCTCTCCGAATTGCGCCATGAGGCCCGGTCGACCGGCTGGAAAATGTTTTTTTCCATCTTCGCGCTGGGCCTGGCCGGCGGCGCGTGCGGGCTGCTGCTCGGGCGGCGGCTGACGCGGCGGATCACGCAGATCACCGATTCGGCCGAAGAAATGCTGGGCGGCAAGGTCCGGCAAATTGCCGTGCCGCCCGGACGCGATGAGGCGTCGCGCCTGGCTGAGGTACTGTCTCGTCTGTTCGCGTCGCTCGATGCCGAACGAGCCGCGTTGACCCGACTCAACGAGGAACTTGATCGCCGGGTCGTCGCGCGAACGCTGGAAATCGAGCGCCTGGCCGAAGAATCGCGTTACGCCGAGACGTTTCGCGAACGCCTGCGTCTGGCTCGTGACCTGCATGACACGCTGGGCCACTCGATGATGGCCATGGTGGCCCAGATTCGTGTGCTGAAGCGACTGGCCGTGAGCGATCCTGCCGCCCTGCCGGCCGAGCTTGAGCAGGCCGAGGAAACCGCCCGCTTGGGGCTGGCCGAAGCGCGCGCGGCGATTACCCAGATGCGCTTCAATGCCGTGCGCGACATTGGTCTGGGCGCGTCGCTGGCCGAGCATTTGCAGCGATTTTCCGCACGCACCGGCATTCAGGCCCGTTTCGACTGTGCTCCGGCAATGGCCGGTTTTGCTCAGGCGTCGGCCGAAACGCTGTTCCGCATGGTCGAGGAAGGCTTGCGCAACGTCGAACGGCACGCCGGCGCCAGTCAGGTCGAACTGCGGCTGGCGGCGGGTGAGGGCGACAGCATTTTGAGCTTGACCCTGACTGACAATGGTTGCGGCTTCGACCCGGCGGCGACGCCGGCCGGCCATTTCGGGCTGACCGGGCTGAAGGAGCATGCCGGGCAGATTGGCGCGCGCTGCCAGATCGACAGTGCGCCAGGGGCCGGGACGCGAATCGAAATAACATTGCCCATCAGTTACCCCGAGTAGTCGTGGCAGCGATTTCAATTTTGGGCAGAATTTCCGGTTGACCGTGGCAAGCCGGCGGATCATCTTCTTTCGCCATGAGGGCGGCCGTGGACGGGCAAAACGGGCAGCGCCGACGCGGTCTGCTAGAATCCGCCAGAACGTCCCGTCGCGACTGCCGCCTGTGTGGCACCGGCCCCGAACAACGCGTGTGGGATGAAAATCCGTTCTCCGTCAGCCAGGAGAATACGCGCTGTCATCTGTTGAGCATCCTGAATGAATACAGCCACCCTCCTTCTGACACTCTTGTTTGCCGGGCTTTCCAGCCAGTGGCTGGCCTGGCGTTTCCAGATCCCGGCCATTGTCGTGCTGATTACGGTCGGGCTGATCCTCGGGCCGGTTTCCGGCTTTATTGCGCCCGGCATGTCGCCGCACGATCTGGCGGATTTGATCGGGCTGGGGGTGGCGATCATCCTTTTCGAAGGCGGCATGGACTTGAAGCTGGAGGAGTTCCGCCGGGTTGGCAAAGGGATCGGTCGCCTGACCCTGCTTGGGCCACCGTTGGCCTGGCTGTTCGGCAGTTTCGCCGCACACCGCATCGCCGGTCTGAGCTGGCCGGTCGCCTCGGTGCTCGGGGCCATTCTGGTCGTCACCGGCCCGACCGTCATTTTGCCTTTGCTGCGCCAGGTTCGCCTCAACAAGGAGTCGGCTTCTCTGCTCAAGTGGGAAGGCATCGTCAACGATCCGATCGGCGTTCTGCTTGCCGTGCTGGCTTTTCAGTATTTCACCATTGCCGGCAGTGGCTGGGCCGAAACCCTCGCTGGGGTCGGTATGGCGCTGGCGGTCATGATGCTGCTGGGCGGTGGCGGCGGATGGCTGACCGGCTGGCTGTACCAGCGCGGACTTGTTCCCGAGCATCTGAAAGCGCCCTTGCTGCTGGTCCTCGTCCTCCTCGTCTATTCGGCCAGCAATATGGTCCAGAACGAAGCCGGGCTGCTCAGCGTCACGGCAATGGGGCTGGTGCTCGGCAACATGAAACTGGTCGACCGCGAAGACTTGATGCGCTTCAAGGAAAACCTGACGGTCATTCTGCTCTCCGTGCTGTTCATCGTCATTCCCTCGCAGCTCGA
The DNA here is from genome assembly GCA_035328505.1 of Azonexus sp. Lineage (GTDB taxonomy): Bacteria > Pseudomonadota > Gammaproteobacteria > Burkholderiales > Rhodocyclaceae > Azonexus. The sequence continues at coordinate 5,143 of DAOLIO010000087.1, read as the reverse complement.
CCGACAATTGATTTACCTGATGGATTTCCGGATTCTGATGTTCGTTGTTGCCGTGGTTTTCCTCGTCCGCCCGTTGACCATCATGCTGGCGACCATAGGCGCGCCGATGCGGATGGCCGATCGCAAGCTGCTGTCCTGGATTGCCCCGCGCGGAATTGTTGCGGCGGCGACGGCCGGTATTTTTGGCCCGGCCCTGGTGGCGGCTGGCTATCCCGATGGCGAGAAACTGCCGTTCATCGTTTTTCTCGTCATCATCACCACCGTGCTGGCCCATGGCCTGACCATCGGCCGCTTCTCGCGTCACCTGGGCCTCGCGGCCAAGACGGCGAACGGCTTGCTCATTGTCGGCGCCTCGCCGTGGACCAATGAACTGGCCAAAGCCCTGAAGAAATACGAAGTCGAAGTGCTGCTCGTCGACGGTGCCTATCACCGGCTGAAAACGGCACGGATGGATGGCATAGACATCTATTACGGCGAAATTCTCTCCGAGCATGCCGAAAATACGCTGGAAACACTGCATTTGAACCACCTGCTGGCAGCGACCGACAACGATTTCTACAACGCCCTGGTGTGCAAGGCGATGGGCCGCAGTTTCGGCCATCACCGGGCTTTCCAATTGGCTACCCATCAGGAGTCGCGCCATGAGCCGAAGCGCCTGACATTGCAGCGGCGTGGCCATATCGCCTTCAACGCCAGCGCCGATTTCGAAACGTTGAATCAGCGCCTGGACGAAGGCTGGAAAGTTCAGACTTCGGTCCTGAGCAAAACCTACACCTTTGACAACATGCGGCAACGCCTCGGCGAACCGGGCACCGACTGGCTGCTCGTTGCCGCCGTGACGCCCGACGGGACCTTCCGGCTTTACTCCAGCGAGCTGCCTTTTACGGCCGAGCCCGGCTGGACGGTGCTCTACTTCGCCCCGGAAAACAAGCGTGAGCCGAAGGAGGTCGTCAGGGAGGCTGTCTGAATCGGTGGCGACGATGCCGTTTAGCGATTGCCCAAGGTCACCGATGTGAACAAGCTTGGCAGACATTCATGCTCTGCGCCGCCATGCGGTGAATCCAATGTCCTGAAACTGGCTTGGGGTGCAAGTTTTCCAAGGCAAGCTGACCTATGACAGCGAAGAAGAAAAGCAGTCGCAGATCAAGCGCCTGGGTGATTTCCAGGCGCGCAATTTGGAGCGGTTGCCGGCCATGCCGGCCAAGCGCAGCCATCCAGTCCCGATTGGGATGGCGGAGACCATATCGGCGAGGCGATTACCCTCGTCGTTTTTCAGCCTACTTGGCGGGAGCGGCCGGCGCGGGTGCGGGGGCTGGCGGGGTCAGGGGCGGGGCGACTGCCGGTGCGGTTGACGCCGGTTGTTCCGTGACGGCACGGACGTCAGTGACAAAATATTCGGTCTCACCAAAGCAACTGGTGGGAATGAACTTGTGCTGCGAGTAGATCAGCACGATGCGTTGGCCAGCCAGCGCATTGATCTTGGCGGCAACGGCTTCGTCACGTACCGAAAATTCAAAGCGGTCCGGAATGGCGCCCGGCATGGTCACCAATGCAACTTCGCCTTCCCAGGTCTTGCATAGCCAGCCCTTGCGTGACAGCTTTTGAATGTAGCCAGCCCGCTCACCTTCCGAGTAACTCCAGGTCAGGGTCGCCCAGACCCAGGCCACTGCGGCCAGCAGCACCAGACCCAAAAAGATAAAGATTGCGCGCATCATCGACTGCCTCAGAATTTTTGTCAGGGTGACATTATGACAAAGGAAGGTCGGAATGTTGGTGAAGGTTTTTGCAAGGGAGGCGGCGCAAATGGCTGCCTCCCTGAAGTCTCAGGCTGCAGGCAAGTCAGCGTAATCGTCGACGCGCGGCCTGGCGCCCAGAGGCCGTCTCGAATAATGCGGATTCTGGGCGTTTTTCCGGTTGACCGCGGCAGTCAGTCGCGGAAGGCGCGCAGCCCCTCGAGGTCGAGAATATTGATGCCGCCATATTCGCTGCGCACCAGGCCGGCGTCTTCCAGGACTTTCAGCGCCTGATTGGCCCGTTGCCGTGACACCCCGGCCAGATAGCCGAGTTCCTCCTGGGAAATCTGCAGCAGGCGATTGGTACCGGGGTAGAGCACCGGGTTGAACAGGGCGGCCAGGCCGCGTGCGATGCGGGCGTCGGTGTCGAGCATGCGCTCGTTTTCGATCATGCCGACAAACTGGCCCAGGCGTTCGTTCAACTGCGCGATGATGTGGCGGTTGAACGGGATGCTGTGGTCGAGCAGCCACAGGAAGGTGCTGCGACTCATGAACGCCACTCGGGTTTCGCGCAGTGCCATGACATCGTAGCGGCGTGGTTCACTCTTGAGCAGCGAGCCTTCGCCGAACCAGCCGCCGGTACTGATACCGGTCAGCGAGGTGGTTTTGCCCGTGGTCCAGTGACTGGCCATCTTGCCCAGCCCGTCGATGATGCCCATCCAGTAATCGACCGTTTCGCCTTTCATGCAGATGAAAGCGCCGGGCGCGAAACTGCGCTCGAAGGTGCCCGTGATGGCTTTCTCCATTTCCTCGGCGGTCAATGCCGGCCCCCAGGCAGAGGCGCGAAGCAGTTCCTCAGCGTTTTTCAATTTATTTCCTGGAATGTCTGCCGGATGACAATTATAAGCCGCGAGTGTACATACACTGGGGCGCAACTGTGAGATTGTGTGGCGCCCTGCAAGGTCTATGTAAGCTGGCCGGGGTCACAATGATTCAAACGAATGTTAGACCGCGGACAATGAGACGCGGCGGAGGAGACAAGAGATGCCCAAGCAGGCGAATTTCGCCGCGCTGGATGGTTTGCACACCTTCCCGCGGCTACTGTTCCATCACGCTACCGTTCGCCCGCAGGCGCCGGCCATGCGTGAAAAGTATCTCGGCATCTGGCAAACCTGGAGCTGGTCGGATGTTGCCGATCGGGTTCGCGCGCTGGCCTGTGGCCTGGCCTCTCTCGGTTTCAAGCGGGGCGACAATCTGGCGATCATCGGCGACAACCGTCCCCACCTGTACATGATGATGACGGCGGCCCAGTGTCTGGGTGGCGTGCCGGTGCCGCTCTATCAGGACGCCGTGGCCAACGAGATGTTGTTCGTGCTGCAGGATGCCGGCATTCGCTTCGTGGTGGTCGAGGATCAGGAGCAGGTCGACAAAATGCTCGAGATCCGTGACCAGGTCGGCACCCTGGAACAGATCATTTATGATGACCCGCGTGGCATGCGGCACTACAGCCAATCCTACTTGCATGACATCCATGAACTGATGGAAATGGGGCGGATTCACGACCGCAATCACGCCGATTTCCTGAATGCCGAAGTCGAGCAGGGGCATTTCGACGACACCTCGGTGATGCTCTACACCTCGGGCACCACCGGCAAGCCGAAGGGGGTTTGCCAGACGCACGCCGCGTTTATTGCCGCAGCACAGGGCGGCGTACAAGTCGATCATCTCGGCGCCGACGGTGACATCCTGTCCTACCTGCCCATGGCCTGGGTTGGCGACCACCTGTTTTCCTACGCCCAGGCGCTGGTCGCCGGTTTCACCATCAACTGCCCGGAGTCCGGCGATACGGTGATGTCCGACCTGCGCGAAATTGGTCCAACCTGCTATTTCGCCCCGCCGCGCGTCTTCGAGAGCCTGCTGACCTCGGTCATGATCCGCATGGAGGACGCTGGCAAGCTCAAACAGACCATGTTCCACCACTTCATGGCGGTGGCCAAACGCTGCGGCGCCGACATCCTTGATGGCAAGTCGGTCGGCTTCGGCGATCGCCTGCAATACTGGCTCGGCAACCTGCTGGTTTATGGCCCGTTGCGCAACGTACTCGGCATGAGCCGCATCCGCGTGGCCTACACGGCCGGCGCCGCGATCGGCCCGGAACTGTTCCGCTTCTACCGTTCGATGGGCATCAACCTCAAGCAGTTCTACGGCCAGACCGAAACCTGTGCCTACGTCTGCCTGCAGCCGGACGGCCAGATCAAGTTCGACTCCGTCGGGCAACCGGCACCCGGTGTCGACATCAAGATTGCCGACAACGGCGAAGTCCTGGTCAAGGGCCCGATGCTGCTCAAGGAATACTACAAGCGCCCGGATGCCACGGCCGAGGCGATTGATGCCAACGGCTACTTCATGACCGGCGACGCCGGCTTCCTCGACGAGGATGGCCACCTGAAGATCATCGACCGCGCCAAGGATGTCGGCAAGCTAACGAACGGCGCAATGTTTGCCCCGAACTACATCGAGAACAAGCTGAAGTTCTTCCAGCACGTCAAGGAGGCCGTCTGTTTCGGCCACGACCGCGACATGGTCTGTGCCTTCATCAATATCGATGTCAGCGCCGTCGGCAACTGGGCCGAGCGCCGTGGCATCGCCTATTCCGGTTATGCCGATCTGGCCGGCAAACCCGAAGTGCTGGAGTTGCTCCGCGAATGTGTCGAGCAGGTCAATGCTGATCTGGTGCACGACACGATGGTCGCCGATTCGCAGATCCACCGCTTCCTCTTGCTGCACAAGGAACTGGACCCCGACGACGACGAGCTGACGCGGACGCGCAAGGTGCGGCGCAACTTCGTTGCGGAAAAATACAAGGTGCTCATCGACGCGCTCTATGCGGGCAAGGCGAATCAGTTCATCGAAACCGAGGTCAAGTTCGAGGATGGCCGACGCGGCAAGGTGTCGGCCGACCTCAGGATCATCGACGCCAAGACCTTTCCGATCGTGAAGAAGGCGGCCTGACATGTCCAAGAAAATAGGCGACGTCATTCTCGACCTGCAGAACATTTCCCTGCGCTTCGGCGGCGTCAAGGCGCTGACCGATATCTCCTTCAACGTCAAACAGCATGAAATCCGCGCCATCATCGGTCCGAACGGTGCGGGAAAAAGCTCGATGCTCAACGTCATCAACGGCGTGTATCACCCGCAGGAAGGCAAGATTTTCTGGCATGGCAAGGAGCGCAAGAAGATGGAGCCGCACATGGCGGCCCAGCAGAACATTGCCCGCACCTTCCAGAACATCGCGCTGTTCAAGGGCATGAGTGTGCTCGACAACATCATGACCGGGCGCATCACCAAGATGAAAGCCAACTTCATCGAACACGCGCTGTGGTTTGGGCGTGCGCGCCGCGAAGAGTTGG
>DAOLIO010000086.1:6659-11400 GCA_035328505.1 Azonexus sp. | reverse complement strand
AGTAAAACCGATGCCGGCCAGCAGGGCCAGAACCAGAGATTTCTTGGCGATGTTCATATTCAGCAGTCCCTGAGAAATTAGGATGGTTTAATTTTGAAACCCCGCAATTCTATTACGAAACGTCACATTTCAACCACTTGTCACGCACGGCAGATAGACTTTAACTAAGTTACCATCCAGCCATCCGGCGATTTCTCCGTCATTTTAAGATTGCAAAAAACGATGGCAAAACCCCGCCTTTTTCTGCAGCGTCTGTTCGGCCAATCAGCCCCGACTGGCGACCCGGTTGCCGAGGCGCTGCGCTATTTCCGTGACCCCGACGCGAACACACTGGAACTGGCGCGTCGACTGGTTGCCGCACTGCGTCCGCAAGGCCGGGGCGACCTCGGGGTCATCGCGCGCCATCAGGCCATGCTCGACCAACTGGCGGCAGACCCCGCGCTGCTCGCCGCATTTCGTCGTCATATCGTTCATTTCGTCGCGACCCGTCGACTGGTCACCTTTTTTACCGAAAGCGGCGTGCTGCCGGGTACGGGCTTCTTTTCGGAATGGTGGCGTATCCTGGGCAGCAACTTGCTGCCGGAAGTAGCCGACGAGCGCCGACTGAAGGATTGCCTGCATGTCATTTATGACCGTACCAGTGACTGGCGCTGGCTGGAGACGATTCCCGCCAAAGCCTCACAACACTTCTGGGCGCTGATCGCACCGGCTGAGGAATTGCGCAATATCGACTGGCGCGCCATTCAGGAACAAATGCTTGATGCCGTCCTGTTGCTTGCTCACCGGGTCAGTGGCCTAGGCATTGAAAGCGAACTGATGCGCGCCTCGCCGAACTTTGACGACGACACGCCGCGTTTCATCGCCCTCTCGGCCGAAGCGCTGGGTTTCGTGAACGCCTTTCGCGCCACCCTCGATGATCCGGCGCTGACTGCCGACGACGGTAACCAGCTACTGGTCATCGCAGACCAGTGCCATGAAACCCTGCAACGGATCAGAAAGCGTGCACTTACTGTCGGTACAAGCCTCCATTTATCCTATATTTTGACGCGCAGCGAGCAAAGTCTTGAGCGCCTGTGCGACCTTGTTGCCATTCTGCGCGCCGGCGAACAGGCGACGGTTCGTGCGGATGCCATCCAGTCGTGGGGCGAGTTTGCCCACGCCGCCTTCCTCGCCGAAAACCGGCGCAACAGCTTGCGCTTTTACATGGCACAGCTCTCTCACCTGCTTGCGGTGCGCGTCACTGAAAATGCGGCCCGCTCCGGCGAGCATTACATCTGCGACACCCCGGCCGATTATCGCAAGATGTGGCGCTCGGCGGCGGGCGCCGGCGTGCTGATCGGCCTGATGGCCCTGCTCAAGATCATGGCCGCGAGTTTGCACGCGCCGCTGTTCGGCGAGGCCTTCATGTTCAGCATGATTTACGGCCTGGGTTTCGTCGCCATTTTCCTGCTCGGCATGACAGTGGCCACCAAGCAGCCAGCCATGACCGCGCAAACGCTGGCCGGCCTGCTGGGGGATGCCAGGGGGACACGCAGCGCCGATCTTGAGAAAATCATCGATGTGGCCGCTGCCGTCAGCCGCAGCCAACTGGCTGCCATTGCGGGCAATGTCATGGTCGCGCTACCGGTCGCCATAGCCGTCGGTTTCGGGTTGAGCTATGTGGTTGGCGAACCCGTGATCAGCCTCGACAAGGGCGCGCATCTGATCGCCGACCTCGATCCGCTGTCATGGGCGCTGCCACATGCCGCCATTGCCGGCTTTTACCTCTTCCTGTCCGGATTGATCAGCGGCTATTTTGACAATCGCGCCGCTTACGCCGAACTCGGCCCACGCATCGGTCGCCTGCGCTGGCTGCAAGGCGTTTGTGGCCGGGATCAGGCCAGCCGTATCGGCCACTATATTCAGGAACACCTTGGCGGCATCATGGGCAACTTCCTGTTTGGCTGCATGCTCGGCTCAACGGGGGTCATCGGGACCATTCTCGGCTTGCCGCTCGATATCCGGCACATTGCCTTCGCCTCGGCCAATCTCGGTTATGCGCTGATCGGCTTCCAGTTCGAATTGCCGCTCAAGGCCATCGCCTGGGCTGCTTTTGGCGTTGCCGCCATCGGATTCATCAACCTCGCGGTCAGCTTTACGCTGGCCATGCGAACGGCCATGCGCGCCCGTGGCATACAGTTCGAACACTGGGGGCCGTTGCTACGCGCCTGGTGGAATCGTATCAACCATCATCCCCGCAGTTTTGTGCTGCCACCGCGCCAAAGAGCCGTCGACGCGTAAGATATCGGGGTGATCCACCGCCGCCTGACCCATCCTGCATTGCTGCTCCTGCTCGCCGTCGCCACCCCGCTGGTGGCTGGCGAACTGTCGTTGCAGGCCCCCAGCGACATCAAAAAGCTGCTGACGCCCTGGTTACCTGACGATGCCGGTAATCAGCGTCGCCTGCAGGGGCAATTGAGCGAAATCCTCGCCACTGAAGGCTATTTTTCGCCGGAATTCACCTTTGAAGAACATGACGGGGGTCTTGATCTGGCGATTGATCCGGGGCTGCGCACCACCATCACCCGCGTCGACGTCACGGTCGACGGCCAAATTGACCCAAAAGCGAAATCTTCGCTGATTGACAGCTGGCTATTGCCCGTCGGCCGCCCCTTCCGGCAGGATGACTGGAATACTGCCAAGCAGCGGATTCTGTCCGAACTGCTGGCCGTGGAATACGCCGATGCCAGGCTGCTGGACAGTGAGGCGGCCATCGACACCGCAACGCACAGCGCCAGGCTGAGTACGCATTACGATACCGGTCCGCGCTACCGTTTCGGACCATTGCGTGTCGAAGGCCTGCAGAATTACGGGCCGGAACTGGTCGAGCGTTACAACCGCGCCGTGCTGGCCGGCCAGCCTTACCGCGAAGACCGTCTGAACGCCCTGCAAAGCACGTTGCAATCGACGCCCTATTTTGCATCGGTACAAACCACGCTGGATCGTGATGCGGCCGAGATCCAAGATGACGGGACGGCCACCATTCCCGTGCTGGTAAGGGTTCGCGAACGCGCATCGCATCGCGTTTCCTTCGGTGCCGGTGCCAGCTCCAATACCGGTGGCCGCGTCGAAATCAACTACCACACGCCCAATCTGTTCAACCAGACCTGGGCGCTGGACAGTGGTCTGCGCATCGAACAGAAAAGGCAGACGGCCTACGCCGATGTCTTCCTGCCGCCGGACGCACGCAACCGGCGAAACAGCCTGGGTGCCATGGCCGAGGCATCCGACATCCAGGGCCTGCGCACCGAGCGCTATGCCTTCGGGGCGCAAACCGTGCAGCAACGCGGCATTGTCGAGCAGCGACTATCACTCAACTGGGAACAGGAGCGGCGCGAGACCGACGGTACCTTGCCCGACACCAGCCGGGCGCTGGTACCCAATGGCATGTGGACCTGGCGCCATATCGACAACCTGCTCGACCCGCACACCGGCACCATCATCCAGGTTCAGATCGGTGGCGGCGCCAAGGTCGCCCTCTCGGACCAGAACTTCGTCCGCCTGCATGGCCGCTTCCAGCAATACATCCCGCTCGGCCGGGTCGACACACTGATCCTCCGCGGCGAAATCGGCTACACCTTCGCCGACTCGCGCCAGCATATCCCGCAGGATTACCTGTTCCGTACCGGCGGTGCCGGCTCGGTGCGCGGCTACGCCTACCAGAGCCTCGGCATCAAGGAAGGCACTGCGGTAGTCGGCGGTCGTTATCTCGCCATCGCCAGCGTCGAAGCGACCCATTGGTTGAACGAGGCCTGGGGCATCGCCGCTTTCATCGATGCCGGCGATGCGGTCGACGCGCTGCAGGACGTCCGCCTCGCCATCGGTTACGGCCTTGGCGCCCGCTGGCGCAGCCCGGCCGGACCAATCGGCGTCGACTTCGCGTATGGCGAACGCGACAAAGCGCTGCACCTGCATTTCTCGCTGGCCATTCCGTTCTGACATGCGACGCACCCTAGCCCTCCTCACCAGCGCCGCCGTCATCGGTGGCATCGGCTGGCTGACGACCAGCGAAAGCGGCCTGCAAGCGGCCATCCAGCTGGCTGAACGCGGTACCGCCGGGCAACTGCACATCGCCGGCGCCAGCGGGCGGCTGCTCGGTAATCTCGACATCGGCCAACTCCGCTGGCAAGCACCCGACTTGCAAATAGACGCCACTGAAATTCATCTGGATTGGACACCAGCCAGCCTCTTGCATGGCGTACTGCAAATCGCTGAACTCCGCATGGCCAGCCTGCACATCGCCAGCACGCCAAGCCCGACGCCAACGCCGGCACCGACCGATTTGCAGCTGCCGGTCGCAGTCAACGCCAAAAAAGTGGCTATTTCGACATTTTCCTATGGCGCAGCGTTCGTCGCCACGGCGCTTGAGGGCAGCTTCAGCAGCGACGGGCGCCAACATCACCTCGATGAATTCCATGCCCTGACCGGTGACGTTGCCATCACCGGCCACGCCAAACTGGATGGTCTGGCCCCGCTCCCGCTCGACGCCAGCACCAACATAACCGGCCAGTTCGACCAGCGACCGCTTGCCATGTCGCTCACCGCTCGCGGCCCGCTGGAGCGTATTGCCCTGTCTGCGGTGGCCACGCAAGGCGTTGCCGGCCACGCCGACGTTGCCCTCACGCCATTTGCCGCCGCCGCTTTCGCCAGCGCCCGCATTGTCCTTGAAAACCTGGACCCGGCGACCTGGCAGCCGAACGCC
>DAOLIO010000086.1:0-6559 GCA_035328505.1 Azonexus sp. | reverse complement strand
TGCTGCGGTCAACCCGATTAAATGGCCAAATTTCAACACAGCTCAGCGCTCAGCATCAGCAGCTGAAACTCAACCTCAAGGACGCCACGTTCGGCCTGCAGGCCGACGCCCGCCACGCCGACAACAAAATCGAGCTGCCACAATTGCAGCTGAGCGCCGGCGACGCCCGCCTGACCGCGAAAGGCCAACTCGATCTGAAAACGCCCCGGACATTCACGGCCGAGGGCGAACTGCAACATTTCGACCCGAGTCGTTTCGCCAAAGTGCCGGCGGCGCACATCAATGCCAGCTTCAAGACCGCGGGCCGCCTCGATCCCCGCCCGGTGCTGGACGGCAATTTCACGCTCAAGGACAGCCGCGTCGCCGACCAGCCGCTGAGCGGTCAGGGCAGCCTGGTCATCGACTGGCCACGCATCCCGAAAGCAGACATCCAGCTGGTCACCCGCGACAACCACCTCTCGGCCAAAGGCGCCTTCGGCCAGCCTGGCGACACGCTCAACATCGACATCGACGCCCCCCAACTTGCCCCCTATGGGCTTGAAGGCAGCCTCAAGGGCCATCTGGCGCTCACCGGGTCGGCTCAACAACCCAAAATCAGCGGTCAATTAAACTCACCCAGGATCGGCCGCCCCGGCAGCTTCCGCCTCAACGCCCTCTCCGTAAAGGCCAGCGGCGGCGGCGAATCAAGCTCGCCGCTGAGCGTCGACCTCGCGATCGCTTCGCTCGACAGGCCCGATCAAGTCGCCCTGCTCCGCAATATCCGGCTTCAGGGCGAAGGCAGCAATCAGGCACACCACCTCACCGCCAATGCCGAACTGGCCGATAAAATCCTGCTCAGCATCGTCGCCGACGGTGGGCTCAATGCCGATTTCTCGGCCTGGCAAGGCAAGCTGCTCGAAGCCCGTGCCAACGGCCCCGACAAGTCCCGCAATTTCCGCCTCGCGACCCCCGCGCCTGTCAAGCTCACGGGCGGCGGCTGGAATATCGGCCCCGCCACGTTCACCGGCGACCCGCTGGATTGGCAGGCGACCCTTCAAGCCAGCGCCGATGCCCGCCAATTGCACGCCAGCCTGCATGCCAGCGGCAGTCGGGTCGGGCTGGTGGAGGGCGAACTGAATGCGACCATGCTCGGCGCCTGGTCGCTCAACCAGCAAGCTCGCTGGCAAGGCAAACTCAAGACCGACATCGCCGATCTCGGCTGGCTGGCCGAACTGATGGGCGAAGGCTGGCAGAGCGAAGGCCGCCTGAACGGCGAACTTCAACTGGCCGGCACCCCCGCCAAACCATTGACCAGCGGCCGCTTCCAGGGCGAAAAGCTGGCCCTGCGCCTGCCCGAACAAGGCCTCAATCTGGCCCGCGGCAAACTCGATGTCGATCTGCGTGACAACCTGCTGCGCATCAACCGCCTCGGCTTCGACAGCCTGCTCCAGCCCATGCCACGGCTACTTCGTCTGGAAGCCCGCGACAATGTGGCAGCGCTCACCAAACAGCCGGGCCGACTTGAAATTACCGGAGAGATGCGGGTAGACGCTGGTAGCCAGAACGACAATGCCTTTCTCGATTTTCACCTCGATCGACTCGGCGCCTTTCAATTGCCTGATCAATGGGTGGCCGTTTCCGGCGACGGCCGCCTGACCTGGAAAGACCGTGCGCTGGGCGCCCACGGCAAGCTGACCGTAGACGCCGGCTATTGGCAACTCGCGCCCAGCGGTGCGCCCCGGCTATCGGACGACGTCATCATCACTCGACCGGGCAGCGACCAGCCTGCGGCCCGCCTGCGGCCGAAACTGGAACTCGATATCAGCACCGATCTTGGCCGGAATTTCCTGTTCAAGGGGGCTGGACTCACCAGCCGGCTAGCTGGTGCGATCCGGATTTCGGCACACGGCCGCGACCTGCCACGGGCCAGCGGTACCATACGCGCCCGCAACGGGAGCTTCGAAGCCTACGGCCAGAAGCTGGACATCGAACGAGGCATTCTCAGCTTCAATGGCCTGCTCGACAATCCCGGCCTCGACATACGCGCTGTGCGCAAGGGTTTATCAGTGGAAGCTGGCGTCCAAATTGGCGGCAGTGCGCAAAAGCCCGTCATCAAGCTGGTTTCTGATCCGGAGCTGCCCGATGCCGAAAAGCTGGCCTGGCTCGTTCTTGGCCACGGCGCCGAACAAATGGGGGCTGGAGATGCCAGTTTGCTGTTTTCAGCGGCTGGCGGACTGCTCGGTAACAACTCGGTCAATGTCGTCCAGCAGTTGAAACAAACCCTTGGCTTTGACGAATTTGGCGTACGCCAAGGCGCCATCGGCGACACCGGTGGCCGCCAGCCGGGCAGTCGCGTGGCCGGCAGCAGCGTCAGCGACACGAGCAACACCGGTCAGCAGATACTCAGCGTCGGCAAGCGCCTTTCGTCGAATGCGCTGCTCTCTTATGAACAAACGCTTGGCAAGGCCGAAGGTATCGTCAAACTGACGGTCAATCTGACCCGTCAAATTGCCATCATCGGCCGCGCCGGCAGCGACAATGCGCTGGATATTTTCTATACGCTAAGTTTTGGACGAAAAACAGACAAAACGCTTGAACAATAGCAGCACGGCTCAGGCGGCCGCCACAATACGGACCTTTTCCGTGCGCGCCAAACGCCGGATTTCGGCCCGCAAAGCCACCTGCTGACCCGCCGTAATCATGCGCTGCCCGGCACCCCACTCAAAATCCACCGCGCCACCCTCTACGCCTGCACTGTAAAGCGCCAGCGCCATTTCACGCCAGTCTCGACGCTCAATACGCCGCCCGTCGCTCAATGAGGCGATAAATTCATTCTTGAAAAACATTACTTTTGCCGTTGTAGTCATGACACCACCTCCTATGCCTACAAACTAAGCCGACTAATAACGACGGTCAGTGAGCTATTTCACGTTTGCCCCAAATTTACAAAACGAGGGGCTCAGTGCAAAAAACCGACATGCGATTCGCCTAGCGCTCGTCCTCGCCCCTGCGGCGCTTGGAGCGCCCATCGCCTCGGTCACCCCCATCTCTGCCCCTGGCCGACTCGTCGCGCCGGACGGCACTTGGCTGCGGAGCCACTGCCGGTGCTGGCGCTGGCGCCGCAACCGGTGCCGCCGGACGGGAATAGCTATCTCGATCCGGCCTCGGCGCCGGATTTACCGGCGCCGAACGACCCGCTTCACGCGGTTCGTAACGTGGCTGACTGCCCCGTTCTACCGGCGCGACGGGGCGCTGATCACGAAAATTTCGCGCATCGCCACCCTGCTCCCGGTACTGCGGATAATCGCGTTCCGAGCGCGGAGCATTTTGCGGTACGACGACCGGTGCCGGCATCGTTCGCGGGCGATTGTCCTGCTCCCAGCGGCCGCCAGACTGACGCCAGTGGTCACCACTGCGCTCCCAGCGATGCGGCATCCACTGATACCCCGGACGAGGCGCTTCCCAGCGACCCGGGATCCACTCATAACGCGCGCCCCCCCAACCCCAGTAACCGCTGATCCAGACATAATCCGGCGCGGGCGCGTAGCCCAGATACTCATGCCGTGGCGGGGGGGGCGGCAGGCGTACCGGTTGATCGTAGTAAGGATCCACTGGCGCCATGACACAAGCGCTCATCAATGCGGAAACCGTGATCGCGGCTGCAACAAGCAGCAATCCATTCTTTTTCATCTGTTGACCCATCGATGGATTCCAATCCTTGATTCTACCCAAAGCGGCACGACTACTTTCGAAAAACCCAATTTTTCCCGGCGCCATCTGCCGCACTGGATGACGGGCCGCGTCATTCAGCAGCCCGTCATCCGTGAACGGGCTTGGCAAAATATCGGCGGAACCAGTTGATCAGATCATCAACATAGGTAAAAACCACCGGAATTACCAGTAAACTCAGAAAAGTCGAGGTAATCAGGCCGCCGATGACGACGATGGCCATCGGCGCCCGAAAGCTAGGATCGGTGCCAATCCCGAGTGCAATTGGCATCATGCCGGCTCCCATCGCGACGGTCGTCATGACAATGGGACGAGCCCGCTTGCGACAGGCATCGAGCAAGGCATCCCAGCGATCAAGCCCATGCTCGCGACGCGCGAGGACCACGTAATCGATCAGCAGGATGGAATTTTTGGTCGCGATGCCCATCAGCATGATCAGTCCGATCATTGATGGCATCGACAAAGCCGTATGCGAGACAAAGAGCGCCAGGAAGGCCCCCGGCACCGACAGGATCAGGGCCGCCAGGATGGTCACCGGCTGGACGAAATCCTTGAAAAGCAGGACCAGTACGATGTAGATGCACAACACCCCTGTCCCCATGGCCAGTGCAAAGCTGGAGAACAACTCACCCATCGCCTCGGCATCGCCAACCGTGGTCTGGATGACACCCGGCGGCAGAGTGGCAAGGCTGGGCAATTTGAGGGCAGAGGCCTCAACTTCGCCCAGCGGTTGGCCATTGAGTTCGATTTCGAAATTGATGTTGCGCAGGCGGTCGTAGCGGTTGATTTCGGCCGGGCCACCGCCAATGCTGATCGCGGCGACGTTGGCCAGCATGACCGGACCATGCTTTCCGGGCACAGTCAGCCGTTCCAGCAATGCCAGATCAGTGCGTGCGGCCGGCGGCAATTTGACGACGATGGGGATCTGGCGCTGGGCAAGATTGAGTTTGGCCAGTCCCTGGTCGTAATCCCCGGCCGTGGCAATGCGCAGCGTGTCGGCAATCGCGGCTGAAGTCACGCCGAGATCGGCCATCCGGGCGAAATCAGGACGAATGACCAGTTCCGGCCGAACCAGACTGGCCGTCGTCGTGATATTGCCCAGCCCCGGCAGGCCACGCAATTCGCGTTCGACAACGCGCGCGTGTTCCGAGAGCAGCGGACCGTTCTCGCTGGCCAGCACAAGGATATATTTTTCGTTTCCGGAAGCCAGGCCGACCTTGGCCTGAACACCGGGAATGGCGGTCAGCCCTTCCCGCAACTGGTCCTCAATCACCTGCTTGCTGGTGCCGTGGCGTTGACTGCGCGGGGTCAGGTTCAGGGTCAGCGTCGCCTTGCGCACTTCGGCAGCACCGGCCGGGGCAAACGGGTCGCTGCCCGCCTTGCCACCACCAACGGCGGTATACACCAGCTTCACGTGGGGATTGGCCTCGGCAACCACCCGCGCCCGTTCAGCGGCGGCCAGCGTTTCCTTGAAGGTCGCCCCTGGCGGCAAGGAGAGGTAGATCTGCGTCTGCGAGACGTCATCCGGAGGAAGGAAGCCCTTGGGCAGCAGCGGCACCAGCATGAAAGAACCGACGAAGAAAACCGCCGCCCCCAGCATGGTGATCACGCGGTGCTTCAGACACCAGGCCGCCCACCCTTCGTAGCGCGTGAGCCAGCCCGGAGTTGGCTCGGCATGCGTCACCGGCTTGAGGATGTAGGCAGCCATCATGGGGGTCAGCATGCGGGCGACGACCAGCGAGAAGAACACGGCAATCGCTGCAGTCCACCCGAACTGCACGAAGAACTTGCCGGCCACGCCGCTCATGAAGGCGGTCGGCAGAAATACGGCAATCAGCGTAAAGGTGGTGGCAATCACCGCCAGACCGATTTCGTCGGCGGCCTCCATCGCGGCCTGATAGGGCGTCTTGCCCATGCGCAGATGGCGCATGATGTTTTCGATCTCGACAATGGCGTCGTCGACCAGAATGCCGACGACCAGCGACATCGAGAGCAGGGTCACGACATTAAGCGTGAATCCCATCAGGTACATGGCGGCGAAGGTCGGGATGGCCGACAGCGGCAGCGCGGCGGCGGACACAAAGGTGGCGCGAGCATCACGCAGGAAAAGCCAGACGACCAGCACGGCGAGCAGCGCACCTTCGATCAACAGCTTCATCGAGCCTTCATAGTTGTCGATGACGGGATCGACGAAATTGAAGGCCTCGGTAATTTCAATATCCGGGTGATCGGCTTTCAGCTTCTCCAGCACGCGTTGGACGTTGTCGGCCACTTCGATCTCGCCCGCCCCCTTGCTGCGGGTAATTTCGAAACCGACCACCGGCTTGCCGTTGAGCAGCGCCGCCGTGCGTTCTTCGCCGACCGTGTCGCTGATGCTGGCCACCTGATCAAGGCGAATGCGCCGGCCGTCGGTCAGCACGATATCCATGCTGCCCAGTTCGCTGGCCGTCTGCACGGTGGCGATGGTGCGCACCGACTGCTCGATGCCGCCCACGTCGGCCATACCGCCTGACGCATCCTGCTGAATCTGCCGCAACTGCCGCGAAATATCTGCCGCCGTCACGTTCAACGCCAGCATCCGGGCCGGATCGAGCTCGACCCGAACCTCGCGCGTCACGCCACCTACCCGCGACACCGCCCCCACCCCACGCGCCGACAACAGCGCCTTGGTGACAGCATTGTCGACGAACCATGACAGCGCCTCGTTGTCCATCCGGCTCGATGCCACGGTGTACGTCAGGATCGGCGCGCCGGACAGATTGACCTTGCTGATCACCGGGTCCTTGATGTCACCGGGCAGATCGGCCCGGATGCGCGACACGGCGTCGCGCACGTCATCGACCGCTTCCTG
>DAOLIO010000085.1:0-11431 GCA_035328505.1 Azonexus sp. | reverse complement strand
ATGAGCAGGTCGGGGTCGTGGATCAGCGCGCAGCACAGGCCGAGCTTCTGCTTCATGCCGCCGGACAACTTGGCCGCCGGGCGATCCTTGAACGCCATCAGGCCGGTGCTGTTCAGTAACTCGTCAATGCGCTGCTCACGCTCGCGTCTGCCCTGCCCGAACAGACGCCCAAAAAAATCGACGTTTTCAAAAACCGAGAGGGTTGGATAGAGGTTCTTGCCCAGCCCCTGCGGCATGTAGGCAATGCGCGGCAGTACCGAGGCGCGAAAGCGAGGCTCGCCAATGTCGCCCCCGAGCACCTCGACCCTGCCCGACTGGATCATCCGCGCCCCGGACACCAGTGCCAGCAACGAAGACTTGCCGACGCCATCCGGCCCGATCAACCCGACCATGCCTCCGGCCGGCAGCGCAATATCGACCGAATCGAGCGCCACGACAGCGCCATAGCGATGGCTGACTCCGGACAATCGGGCGACCGGCGCGCGGTCCATGGTGGCTTATTTCCCGCTGATCTGCAGATTGGCTGGCCAGGACGAATCGGTATCGAGCTTCACATACGCGACGCCCGGCATGCCGCCCTTGGCCTGATCGCGATGCGCCGCCAACCAGGCCGCATCGGGCTTGACCTTGAGGCGGAACATCAGTTTTTCGCGCTCGGTACGCGTCTCCACCTCACGCGGTGTGAACTGCGCCTTCGGGGCAACGAAACTGACGCTGGCCGGAATCACCTGCCCCGGCAGCGCATCGAGCACAATGCGCGCCTCGCTGCCCAGCCCCACCCGCCCGGCCTTGTCGGTCGGCAGGTAGATGCTCATGAACATGTCCGACAAATTCACCAGCGTCAGCACCTTGCCCCCCGCCGCCAGCACCTCGCCCGGCTCGGCCAGTCGGTACAACACACGGCCGGTGATCGGCGCCTTCAGGGACATATCGTTCAGCATCACCCGCAGGCTTTCGGCTCTGGCCTCGGCCGCCGCTACGCCGGCATCGGCCTCGCCCGCCTTGCCGCGCGCCTGAGCCATGCCGGCCATCGCGCCTTCCACGCCGGTCTTGTCTACATCCAGCTTGCTGCGGCTGATGAAACCCCGACCAACCAGATCCTCGGAGCGCTTCAGCGTCTTGCCCGCCAGCATCGCATCGGATTGCGACTTGCGCACCCCGGCACGTGACTGATCCACCGCCCGCTGCGCCTGCACAATCTGCGCCTCGGCCGCCTGCAGCTGGGCCCGCAGATCATCGGCATCGAGCCGGGCCACGACCGCACCGGCCTCAACAAAATCGCCCTCACGTGGCCCGAGTTCACGCAAGCGCCCGGCGATCTTGGTGGCGACATCCACCTCAACCGCCTCCAGCCGCCCGTTCCCGGAAGCCAAACCCGCCGGCAAGCCAGCCGGACGCTGCTGATAGAGGTAAAAACCGATTGCTGCGGTCAACCCGAAAAAAAGGGCAAAAAGCGAAATCCTGCCAAGACGGGAACGGTTCATGAGGCACCCAATTTATTACTGACTAATGAGTCATTAGCTGATTGGATTATAGACCTTCATGCAGAATCCCGACACCACGAATGTCAGCGATCCACCAATTTAACCCGGCCACCGGGCGCCGTATTCAGCGACGGCACCTCATTGCTGACGCGACGAATTGCCTCCACGAATGGTCACAAAAACCTTTTCTTCGCCTCGTTGAACCAGAAGCGCAACCGGCCCCGCTGTTTCGCCGGCCACCGCGCGGGCCTGCGCCACGGATGACAGCGGCTTGCCATTGATCGAGAGCAACACATCGCCGGGTTGTATGCCGGATTCCTTGGACGAGCCGCTGACTGCCTCGACCAGCAAGCCGGCAGACCCGCCGATGGCGAGACGCTCGCCAGGCTGGAGCGCCCGCAGTTCCATGCCGAACAGGTTCTTTTTCGGCTTGTCCGCAACGGGCACCTGCGTCGCAGTGGCGGTACCGGAATCGCCCAGTTTGGCAATCAGATGCTTCATCTGCCCGTCGCGCCAGACATCCATCTCCATCTTCTGCCCGGGAACGCCCATGGTCACCAGCGTGGACATGTCGCCGGAAAAATTGATCGGCGTGCCATCCACCTTCAGGATGACATCGCCCGCTTGCAGACCGGCGTTGGCGGCGGGGCTGGCCGGCCGCACTTCCAGAACGATTGCCCCCATGGGTTTCGGCAGATTGAATGCATCCGCCAGCGACTGGTCGACTTCTTGCACCGACACGCCCAACATGCCATGCGAGGCGTGCCCGGTCCGGGTGATCTGCTGCTGGACCTTCAGTGCCAAATCGATCGGAATGGCGAAACTCAGGCCCTGAAAGCCACCGGTGCGGCTGTAGATCTGCGAGTTGATCCCGACCACTTCACCGCGGGCATTGAACAGCGGGCCGCCTGAATTTCCGGGATTCACCGCGGCATCCGTCTGGATGAACGGCACACCGCTGCCATCCGGCAATGAGCGCCCTTTCGCGCTCACCACCCCGGCGCTGACACTATTTTCGAAACCGTAGGGCGAGCCAATGGCCAGGACCCATTGCCCCACCTGCAATTCTCCCGGATTGCCGATGGCCACCGCGGGCAGATGACTGGCATCAATCTTGAGCACGGCAATGTCGGTGCGCGGGTCGCTACCCAGCACCTGGGCATGGAACTCGCGCCGATCCGTCAATTTGACGACGACATCCCGGGCATGGGCGATCACATGCGCATTCGTAAGAATCAGACCATCCTCGCTGACAATGAATCCCGAGCCCAATCCCCTGACCGGCACTTGCATGGTGGCACCGGACCCACCGAATTGCTCCTGGAAGCGCCGCAGGAACAACTGCATCTGATCGGTATCCGCCGAGCTGCTGTCATTTCCCTCGGCGCCGGCCGCGCCGGACCCGGCCGAAACCTGCCGCATGCCACTGATACTGATGTTGACGACGGAGGGACCATAGCGCTGGGTGATCAGCGAAAAATCAGGGACGCCCAGGGTGGACACCAGGGCATTGGCGCCGCGGGGGGCCTCGACGCCCTCGGTTCCGGCGATGGCCACGGAGGCGGTCAAGCCCGCAACCAGCATGCTCAGCAAGGGAACGACCGCAATTGTCATCGCGCGGGGTGCATGCGTGCCTGAAGGACGAATTTTCATGATGAGGATCCGGCAAAAGATCCGTTCATGCTACCCGGTTTTGCCGTCGCTACCGCAATGGCGCAGGCTGAAAGACGGCTCAATCAAGGCACGGGAATGGTCACGCGCATGAGGCGAGTCAATACGGCCCGCCTGTTACCCTCGGCATCGTGCCCGAGACGCAATGTCGTGCGGGCAGTGGCACTGCCCGAATCGTATTGGGTCAGAGGATGACGGTAATTTCCTCGCGGCGAACCAGGTCCTGTTCCATCTGCAGGCCATCCAGATCCAGCGCGTCGTGGGCGGCCAGCAGGCCGATGGGGTGGCCGGTGCGATCAACGACCGGCAAATGACGGAAACCACCTTCATACATCAGATGCAGGGCATGGCCGAACGGCTTGTCCGGACCAATGGTCTGCGGCTTTTTGGTCATCACCGACGCAACGGTGGTCTGCACTGGATTGCAATCACCCGCCACCACACGGAAAACAATGTCGCGCTCAGTGCAGATGCCGACCAGATAGTTGTTTTCGACGACCAGAATGGCAGACGAATGCCATTCCTTCATGATGATTGCGGCATCACGGACCGAGGTGTGATGGGTGGCGGTAGGAAAGGCACGTTGACCGATGACTTCGCTCACAAGACGATTTGGCATGTTGGCTCCTTTTCTTCACGGTTAGGTCGCTGCTGACCAAGTAACTAGGACTGGCAGCAGCGACTAAAGTTCTAGTCCATTTGAACGGGCCTGATGGCCCGAGCCGTGAGTCAGGCATGCCCCTGACCGGGCCAGACATTTGAAATTCGGGCATTTTTTCCGGTTGACCGCAGCACTCCCGAATCCGCTGGCGAACCTGATCATGCGGCGCCATTCGGACTCGCCATCAGCCCGAATGGCGCGGCATCAACCACGCGGCTAATGCCGAACGCCCGAATATCTGCCCGGCGCAATGACATTATTCGGATCGAGCGCGGCCTTCAGGCGCTGATGCAATTCGGACTGCTCCGATCCCTCCTCGGCGCCAATCAGATCCATGTAATCGACCCCCAACCGATAGGGAGGCCAGCCACGGCGCAGGCCCGAGGAAACAAGATCGCGATAGCAATCCCTGGCCCGCCCAACCTCTTCCGGATTCGACGGATCGAAGAGCAGCGGGATGGTGGCCGACAGGACACGAGGCGAGCGCGAGGTCACTGCCAGCAGCGCGTCAAAGCCATGGCGCGCCAGTACTTCGCCCATGATCTCGCGGTAGCAGCGCACCGCCTGCGGCGTGAATGGCAGCAGTGGTGCATACCAGAGGATGCCTTGCCCGTCGCGGGCCGGATGCGCCGAAATACCCAGCGGCCGGGGATTCTTTTCCAGCGCGTAGGCGATGCGCAGGAAGGCGGTGATCGGCACCCCCTCGACGGTGCCCAGCGCATTCACCAACGAGCCGAGGTGGCGCCGCAGGCTGGGAAAGAAACGATTCGGCAGCGCCTTGAACAGCCCTTGCAGCAGACGCACTTCACGCGTACTGAAGCTCCAGATGCGACAACCCTTCACCCGGCGCCGAATGTCGCGCACGGCGCCCTTGACTGCCTGACGGGAGCCATACAGCGTCCCCAGCGCCGTCCAGCTCGAGATCTTGCGCCGGGCCGCTTCGCTGCTCAGGAAATCGACGCGCTCGACGCCTCGGCGCGATGTGGAGAGTGGCGCGTCGGGCTGCGTGGCCAGGATGCGGAAGTCGTTCATCATGATGATGCCGCCGATGCCGGGAATGTCTTCGACGATGCGATTGAGCGCGGTCTGGCTACCCTCGAAGCAGGCATCGGACGCCCATTCAAAAATGAGGATGCGGCAATCCTCCGGCACGCGCGCCAGTTGCACGGTGGCCTGGGTGACGACCCCAAAGCTGCCCTGGCGCAGCAGACCACCCCAGTACGGGCCGGTGCCGACCCGCCAGCGCTCGGCCAGATCGCTGCAACGCAAATCCTTGTAGGCGTGGCGGAACGACTTCCCGTTACCCCAGTACCCTTCAAGTTCGGAGACCGCTTCGAAGTGATCGACTATGGGTGTCAGGCCATAACCGCCGTCCAGTGCGTTGCCGAGGATATTGCCGTTCGGCCCGACACCGGTGGTTGGCACCAGCAGGCGGGCCCCGGCGCGCGCAATGGCCTGCTCCAGATCGTGCTGGCAAACACCCGGCTGAATGCGGGCCACGGCAGCGTCCGTATCGATCTCGATGCGTTTGAGCGGCGACAGGTCGACCACGACGCTGCCCGGCTTGACGGCCTGTGCCGTGCCATAGCCGAAGTTGCGTCCGCCACTGATCGGCCACAACGGCACACCATGCGTGTTGGCCGCTTCAAGGATGCGTGGCACGGCGGCAACATCGGTGACCCGTAGCACCCCGGAGGGATAACGGGTAGCACCACCGGTGTCCGGGCGATATGGCTCAATCTCCTGAGCACCATCCAGCACCGCAATACCGCGAACCTGACGCAGCGATTCGTAAAATTGACTCAACATGACAGACTCCTGTGGTTTGAAAAGGAATCGCCATGAAATACGAAAGCCAGCATATTTCAAATGTCATTCCAACATTCTGCAGTCATGCAATGCACGGGCGACCGGGCCCCCTGGATGCCGTACCCGGCCGGGAACATCGGCTGATGTGCTAATCTGCGCCGGCATTTGCTGATATTCGCCTTGCCCCAACGCTTTCCGAGCCGCACGACATGACTCATCCGGTTGAAACCGCCTACCTTGGCCTGGCCCCGTTTCTGCGACTGAACCTCGCTGGCAGCGATCTCCGTCCAATTGCCCAGGCCCTGCTCGAAAAGGCGGAGCAAAACCAGGAAAATGCATATCTCTGGATGAACCTTTCCACCGCATTCTTCTGTATCGGCCAGCGCGAGCATGGCCTGCTGATCCAGCAACAGGCGCTGTGCATGCAGCGTTCCTACCGGGTTGCTGCCGCGACCCAGCCCGCCCGCTTTCGCCTGATGGTCCTCATGGTCGCCGGCGATATCTCCGAAAACACGCCAATAGATTGTCTGCTCGAAGGCAGCGACATTGACCTGCTGTATTACTTTGCGACGTCAGAATCCCCGTTGCCGGATGACATTCCCGAGCATGACGCCCTGCTGGTAGCCATCTGCGACGCCGAAGCCAATCATCCGGTTCTCCAGGCGCTCACGCCGCTTCTGGCGCGTTGGCCCACCCCCGTCATCAACGCCCCGCAACACATCACCAATACCGGACGCGATACCGCCAGCGATCTTTTGCAGCAGGTAGACGGCCTGCTCATGCCACCGACCCGTCAGCGGGACCGCGCAGCGCTGCAAGCTATCGTTCGTGGCGATTCGCAGATCGACGAGGTATTTGAGGGCTGCAGGTTCCCCATCATTCTGCGTCCGGTCGGCTCGCATGCCGGCCGTGATCTGGACAAGATCGAGGACCCACAGGGCATCCGCGAGTATCTCGCCCGCGTACCCGAAGCGGCCTTTTTCATATCGCGCTTCATTGACTACAGTGGCCCGGACGGCCTGTTTCGGAAATTCCGCATCGCCTTGATCGCCGGCCAGCCCTTTGCCTGCCACATGGGCATCTCGTCGCATTGGATGATTCATTACCTCAACGCCGGGATGTATGACGATGCCAACAAGCGCGCCGAAGAGGCGCGCTTCATGGATGGCTTCGCGGCGTTTGCCGAGCGGCACCAGACGGCGTTGACGGCCATCCATCAGCGCTCAAAAATGGATTACATCTGCATCGACTGCGCCGAAACGCCATCGGGTGAGCTGCTGATATTTGAAATTGACCATGCGATGGTGGTCCATGCCATGGACCCGGAAGACCTCTTTCCATACAAGCAGATTCATATGGGCAAAGTCCGGCAGGCTTTCGAAAACTTCCTCGTCAGCCTGAATGCCGGGGGACGTTGAATGAGGCATTCACGAACCAACCGCCTTAACGGACTGAATTTTTCCGGCGGCCCCGGCGTACTGCCGCAAAGCGTGCTGCATCAAGTGCAGGAATCCATCGTGAGCGTGCCGGAAGTCGGCTTGTCCATTCTCGGTATCAGCCACCGCTCGGACTGGTTTGCCGCCGTGGTCGCCGAGCTGGCCTCTAACGTTCGCGCCTTGCTCGGACTTCCTGAAAACTATCATGTGCTCTTCCTGCAAGGCGGGGCAACGCAGCAATTTTCGATGGTGCCGATGACCCTGCTGGCGGGCAAGACACACCCGGCCGATTACCTGCACACCGGCTACTGGAGCGGCAAGGCGCTGCCCGAGGCGCGGCGCGAAGGCACGGTGCGCGTGGTATGGAGCGGCGAGCCTTGCGCGTTTGGGCGCCTGCCCACGGACGAGGAACTCGATTTTCATGCCGATGCGCCATACGTCCATTACGTGTCGAATGAAACGGTCGAGGGTCTCCAGTTTCACCGGGTACTCGGGCACGATGACGTGCCGCGCATCTGTGACATGTCTTCCGATTTTCTCTCGGCGCCCGGTGATTTCGAGCGTTTTTCGATGATCTATGCCCATGCACAAAAGAACATTGGGCCTGCGGGTGTCACCGTCGTGGTGGTCAAGGATGAGTTGCTCAAGGGTGCCCCCGACAACCTGCCCGGTTTTCTCGACTACCGCACCCAGATCCAGGCGCATTCGATCTACAACACCCCGCCGGTGTTTTCGATCTACGTCGTATTGCTGGTCACCCGCTGGCTGCGTGACGACATCGGCGGTCTGGCCGCAATGGATGTGATCAACACACGCAAGGCCGCGACCCTGTATCAGGCGCTGGACGACAGCCAGGGCTTCTACACGGGACGAGCAGCCCACATCGATCGTTCCAAGATGAATGTCGCCTTCAACCTGGCGACGCCGGCGCTGGAGGCGGAATTCGCGACCACTGCCCTGGCGGCAGGCTTTTCCGGCCTTGCCGGCCATCGCAGCATCGGCGGCATTCGGGCCTCGCTCTATAACGGCCTGCAGTTACCGGCCGTCGAAGAACTGGCAAATTTCATGGCGGATTTCAGGGCGCGCCACCGGTAAACCAACCCGACGCGGCAACTGTCCTCAGGCTTCCCGCGAATTGTAGATATGCCCGTGACTGGCCAGATAAAAATCCAGCACACCGACTGCCTGCTGACGCTCAACGTCGCTAATCACCTCAATGCCACGCTCCCTGAGCGAGGCAGCCCAGTCACCTGGCTTGGGGCCTTCATCGAACCCGATTTTTCTGGCATCGCTATCCTCCGCAGCAGTCACCACCCGTCGAACCCCCGACCACGGGATGGCACCAAAACACATCGCGCACGGCTCGGTGCTTGCGAACAGATCGTGGTTTGGCAATGCCTTGCCACCTAAATCGTACGTGGCAAGTTTCTTTTGGGCGATGGTGATCGCCACCATTTCCGCATGCAGGATCGACAGCCGCTGCGTCGTGACCACATTGACCGCCAGCGATACCAGCTTCCCCGACACAGACTCGAAGACGGCAGCGGCGAAAGGCCCCCCTGTCTTCTCGACAATATTCCGGCGTGCCGCGGCAATCACGAAGGCCATCCGCTTTGCGATATCTGCGGTAGCCACGTAGGTTTGTGAAAAATCATCAATCCATTGCGGCTGAACGATTTCGAAGCCATTCGGTTGCTTGAACATGGATGCGCGTCGCTCTGGGTTGGCTTATACGAAAAAATCACGGATGCTGAAACAGATTCCAACAAATGCCACTGCGGCCAATAAAAGCAGCGAGGTCTTGAAGTAGGGATCGCCCTTGGGTCCTGCCAAGCGGTCTTGATTGAATCTGTCGGTGAGTCTATGCGGCTGATTCACAATCAGCCTGTCTTCGAATGTCTTTGCTATCTCAGCCGATTCATTGATGAAGCGGCTGAACATTGAAATCTTGAGAATGTATTGGATCGCCACCACCAAGGAAATCACAAATGAGATCAATACGATCCAATGACCAAAGCTTGGTGGATAAGGGGCTGGCAATGGATGTTCGACGAGATACTTCGATGCAGTGAAGCCGACACCGATAAAAGTACTGCAAAGTGTGAGACCTGAACTTGCCGATTGCAGACGAAGGCTATCGGCACCCTGCAATGTCGTTCTAACAATCCGATAATACTCGTGTTCTTCTTTGGTACCCGTGACCAGTTTTTCAGATAAATCGCTTCCGCAATATCTGCACTTTTTCGCAGCGTCCAAAATCTCTTCTGCGCAGCTCGGGCAAGGTTTCATCACCCACCATCCTTCAAGCAAAACTTCAATTCAAAAAGCAACGTCTGGCATTTCAAGTATCGGAATTTCCTCAAGCCTACATGGGGTCCATTCCATTGGCAATCCGCCATCGACACACGAAAAGCATTGTCAAAAGGAGAACGCAGGACTTTGACGGCAGATTGTTTGCCGGGCGAAGCTTCGCTATCCTTGCGTCCGCCTCCCCGCGCCACAGGAATCTTCATGCACTACATCGTTGAAAGCAGCAAATCATTTTACGAAGCCACCTTCGATCTGGTGCCGACCATTCAACGCCTGGGATTCGTCGTCCTGGCGACCCACGACCTAGGCGGCCTGCTGCAACGCAAGGATATCGACCTCGATGACGACTGCCAGATCGTCGAGATTTGCAACTACCGTTATGTTGAAAAGCTGCTCGCCATCGACATGCGCTTCAGCGTGTCGCTCCCCTGGCGGATTTCAGTCTTTACCGAAAACGGGGCCACCAAAATCGGCGTCAGTCGGCTGGATTCATGGCTGGCAATCTCGGGCGACAACCCCGAACTGGCGCGCCTCATCGCCGAAATCGAGTCCAAACTGGTCATGATAGTGGACGATGCCCGCTGACCAACACCGCCTGCCACGCTGAATAGTCGGCACCAACCGCCAAAACCGCATCGATCCCGCATCCAAAACTGACGCTCCTGAGCTTGGCCAGCCAAGGCGGTATGGTTTGAGCGACTCAATCCAGCGGATCTTCCTTGGGGAGTACCGCGACTTCAAACCAATACTCCCTGAGCCGAGCAATGGCCTCGACAAAACCCACCATGCTGACGGGTTTCTGAACGTAGCTGTTGGCACCTTCCGCGTAACAACGCTCGATATCCTGCTCGGCATTTGACGTAGTGAGAACAATGACCGGGATTTTTCGCCTCACCGGATCTGACTTGAGGACATGCAGTACTTCTCGGCCATCAGTCCCTGGCAGGTTGAGATCGAGCAGGATGATGCCGGGGCTGCGCACTGTCTCCAAGCCAGAAAACTCGCCGCGATGGTACAGATAGTCCAGCGCCTGGTCTCCCGTCACGCAGCGTTTGATCGGGTTTCGCAGACCGGATTTCTTGAAGGCACGCTCCGTTGCGAAGAAGTCGTCGTCGCTGTCTTCGACAATCAAGATGGTTTGTGTGGCATTCAAATTCATCAGAGGGCTCGACTCAATGTGAAATGAAAAATGGTTCCTTCGCCAGGGACCGACGTCAGCCAGATCGTGCCACCGTGTTTTTCGATGATCTTTTTAACAATGGTAAGCCCAGCACCCGTACCGCCACCATACCTGTTCTGCTCATGCAGTCGTTTGAAGATGCGGAATACGTTCTCCTGATGCTGCGGCTCAATCCCGATGCCATTATCTCGAACATGAAAGACCGGGGGATTTGCCTGATTGTCACAACCAATCTCGACGAGCCGGACATCCTTGTCGTTGTATTTGGCCGCATTGACAATCAGATTTTGCAGCACCTCGCCTACGCGTATGGCATTACAGACCAGCACCGGCAAACGAGCGGTGCGCTTCAAATCCACGTGGTGTTCGATCAGGAACGCCGCCAGATCTTCGAGGACATAATCCAGCAGTTTGTCGAGATCAACCGGCTCGACCACGAGCTCAGTCTGGCCAATGCGTGCGTAAGTCAGCAGGGCATTCAGCAAGGCCGTCTGGCGCTCCGCGAGTCGCTGAATGCGCTCAATATAGCCACGCCCCTGATCATCGAGGCGGTCGGCATAGTCCTCCGCCAGAAAACTGGCGTAGTTGTGCATGCCCCGCAGCGGCTCTTTCAGGTCGTGGGAGGCGATATAGGCAAATTCGTCCAGTTCCCGGTTGCTGCGCTCCAGGTTCGCCACCGATTTTGCCAATTCAACCTGGGCGCTTTCGCGTTCCTTCATTTCAATACCAAGCCGATGGTTGGCGTCGGCCAGATCGGTTTTCTCCTGCATCAATGCCTGCTCCGCGCGTTGCCTGGCGTCTGTTTCACGGACCAGACGCCAGATGCCGAAACCGAGCAATATCAGCAAAGTGCTGGCACCCAGCGTGATTGGCAACCAGG
>DAOLIO010000084.1:0-11438 GCA_035328505.1 Azonexus sp. | reverse complement strand
CCACGCTGGCGTCTATACGGACAACGCTGAGCAACCCTGGCGAATTCGCCAAGGCAGCCCTTTTGCACTCCCAATGCCCAACCGCGATGGACGGTGGACAGCTCGGCGCCATCAAGCGTAACCAACTCTATGCCGAACTGGAACCGGCTGCTTTTGATCTGAAAGAAGGCGAAATCAGCACCG
The DNA here is from genome assembly GCA_035328505.1 of Azonexus sp. Classification (GTDB taxonomy): domain Bacteria; phylum Pseudomonadota; class Gammaproteobacteria; order Burkholderiales; family Rhodocyclaceae; genus Azonexus. The sequence goes on along the minus strand of DAOLIO010000084.1, from coordinate 11,255 downwards.
TTCTGGAATCACCGATGGGCCTGCACATTCTGCGCTGCGATGAAATACTGCCCAGCGGCATGCTGCCGTTCCAGGAGGTTTGCCCACGGATCATCGAGCACCTGAGCGACAAACGACGTCGTGAAGCACAGCATCAATGGATAAAGGATCTCAGGTCGGTCATCCGCTGAGGCCTGAAGCGAGCCATTTGCTCAATGAGCAAATGCCGCGGTCAACCGAAAAAATCGGTGAAATTCAAAAAGGGGCGGTCATGCCTGGCATGACACGACGGGCAGTCTGCTCAAAAAGGCTAGGACTCGCCCTTATCGCCTGGGTTGTACTTGAACCCGGGGAACATGTTTCGCGTCTGATTTTTCATTTGATCCTGCATCGACTGAAACATTTTTTTTGACTGATCCATATAGGCAGTCATCATATTCTGCATAGCCGGCTGCTGGAAATTCAGGAACTGGTTCCAGAAATCCGTCTGCATATGGGTATTTTCGGCGCCATTCGGACCATACATCGTCTTCGACTGCTCTTGCAGGCGCCCCTGAAAATCAACGAACGTCCGCATGTTGTTTTCAAGGTACTTGCCCAGCATGCCCTGCATGGTGCTGCCATAAAACCGGATGAACCCTGACAGTAGTTCGCTGGAAAACATTGGCATGCCACCAGATTCTTCTTCAAGAATGATCTGGAGCAGAATACTGCGGGTCAAATCCTCGTTGGTCTTGGCATCAACCACCTGAAACACTTCATATTTCAGAACCAGCTCTTTCACATCGCCCAGCGTGATGTACGCACTCGTCTTCGTGTCGTAGAGACGACGATTGGGGTATTTCTTGATCATGCGTACCGGTTCCGACATGCGGTGATCCTCAGAGAAGGTTTTAGTGCAGTGCAACATTATAACAAAAAAAACGGGCGCTTTAGGGCGCCCGTTCGTGGTGCATTGCAAAAATTCAGCAATAATTTATGCCAAAAACTGCAAAATTACTGGTAGTACAAACCGCCGTTAATGTTCATCGTTGCGCCGGTCATGAAGGCAGCGATGTCGGAAGCGAGGTATGCGCAAGCACCACCGATTTCTTCCGGCTTGGCCAGGCGCTTCATCGGGACGGAATCAACGATGGTCTGCAGAACTTCCGGCTTGATGGCCATGACCATCTTGGTGGCCACGTAGCCCGGGCAAATCACGTTGACGGTCACGCCCTTGGCAGCCAGTTCTGCGGCGAGAGCCTTGGAGAAACCGATCACACCAGCCTTGGCAGCAGAGTAGTTGGTCTGGCCAGCCTGACCCTTGACACCGTTGACGGACGAGATGTTGATGATGCGACCCCAGCCACGCTCTGCCATCTTGGCGGAGACTTGCTTGGTCATGTTGAACAATGAGGTCAGGTTGGTGGCGATCACGGCATCCCAACCATCGCGTTCCATCTTGGCGAACATGCGGTCACGAGTAATACCGGCGTTGTTCACGAGAATGTCGACCTGGCCGCAAGCGGCTTCAGCTTCGGCAACCATTTTCTGGCAGTCTTCCAGCGAAGAAACGTCACCGGCAACGCAGACGAAATCCTTGAAGCCGGCTTCGGCCATTTCAGCCAGCCAGGCATCCTTGTTATCAAACTGCGGGTGGTAAGAAGCGACCACCTTGTGGCCAGCCTTGGCCAGTTCCTGACAAATTGCCGTTCCAAGACCACCCATAGCGCCGGTAACGAGAGCAACACGTTGTGTCATTGTTATTCCTTCCTGTAGTGAAATAAAAGGGGTTAAAAAAGAGCAGGCCGATCAGAACATGTGCTGACCGCCGTTGATGGAAATATTGGCCCCCGTCACAAACGCTGCTTCGTCAGAAGCAAGGTAGGCAACGAGACCAGCGATTTCTTCCGGTTTCCCCAGACGATTGACCGGGATTTGCGGCAGAATTTTTGAGTCTAGAATTTCCTGAGGGATGGTCGTCACCATCTTGGTACCGATGTAGCCCGGTGAAATGGTGTTGACGGTTACACCCTGCTTGGCCACCTCCAGCGCCAGTGCCTTGGTAAAACCATGCATCCCGGCCTTGGCCGCAGAATAGTTGGTTTGACCGAATGCACCCTTCTGGCCATTGACCGAGGATACATTGATGACGCGGCCCCATTTGCGCTCCATCATGCCATCCATGACTTGCTTGGTCATATTGAAAACGGAATCCAGGTTGGTATGCATCACCGCATCCCAGTCGCCCTTGGTCATCTTCTTGAATGTCATGTCACGGGTAATGCCGGCGTTGTTAACCAGCACATCGACGGGGCCGACATCTCTGGTCACCGTTTCAACGCATTCATGTGCAGAGTCGAAATCCGTGACATCGCAGGGATAGGCCTTGAAGCCATAACCCATATTGTTCATTCCCTTGAGCCAATCCGTAACCTTCGGATTCCCAGGCGAATAGGTCGTTACCACCTTGTAACCCAGTGCTGCAAGCTTGATGCAGACAGCCTCACCAAGCCCCCCCATACCTCCGGTAACCAGTGCAACTCGCGACATTGTTATAGCCTCATCGAGAAGTTCTCAGACCGCGCGTTCCCTGACGTATCGGCCGGGGGCCGGTTCGATCGCCTTGTATTTGGTGCTTCCCGGTTTGCGCGGTGCCCTTAGCTCTCCAGACAAAGGTTTGAGCCAGTCAGCCCAGTCGGACCACCAGCTTCCCTTTTTCTCTTCAGCCGATACCAACCAGCCATCGGCTTCATTTTTCACATCTTCATTCACCCAATAACTGCGCTTGTTCTTGCTGGCGGGATTGATCACGCCGGCAATGTGGCCGGAGGCGCCGAGTACAAAACGGACCTTGCCGCCAAGAATACGCGTGCTCTGATAGGCCGATTGCCAGGGAACAATATGGTCTTCACGGGTAGCAAGCAGATAGACCGGCATATCGAGCTTACCCAGATCAACCTTCGTGCCGCACATCTCCAGCTTGCCCGGCTCACGCAGATTGTTTTCGAGATACATGTTGCGCATGTACCAGCAGGCAAACGGCCCGGGAAGATTGGTCGAGTCCGAGTTCCAGTAGAGCAGGTCAAAGGCTTTTGGCTTTTCGCCCTTCAGGTAATTGCCGGTCACGTAGTTCCAGACGAGATCATTGGCGCGCAGGAACGAAAACGTATTTTGCAGGTCTCTGGCCGGCAGTAAACCGCCCTTGCCTATTGTAGCCTCGCGGGCCGTAATGCCCTTTTCGTCAATAAACAAGCCAATTTCGCCCGTATCGGAGAAATCAAGCAGCGTTGTCAGCAGCGTCAACGAGGCAACGGGATCTTCACCGCGTGCCTTGAGGACTGCCAAGGCTGACGTCAAGATCGTGCCACCAACGCAGAATCCAAGTGCATTGATCTGCTTGACTTTGGTAATCTCCCGAACCACGCGCAGCGCTGTGATCGGACCGTTTTCGAGGTAATCGTCCCAGCCCACCTGGCCATGCGCCTCGGATGGATTGCGCCACGACACCAGGAAAACCGTGTTGCCTTGATCCACCATGTAACGGATCAGCGAGTTATCCGGTTGCAGATCCATGATGTAAAACTTGTTGATACAGGGCGGCACAACCAGCAGCGGCCGCGACGCGACTTTGGGCGTCAACGGCGCATACTGGATCAACTGCATCAGGTCATTTTCATAAACCACCGAACCTTCGGTAGTTGCAATGTTCTTGCCAACTTCGAACACCGATTCATCGGTCATCGAAATTCGGCCCTTTTCGAAATCCTTGATCAGGTTGTTGATGCCATCGGTAATGCTCTGCCCCTTGGTTTCCAGAGCCAGCTTGATAAATTCCGGATTGGTTGCGGCAAAATTCGAGGGCGCCATGGCGTCAGCCATTTGCCGCGCAAGAAAGCGCATGCGTTCCTTGGATTTTGCATCTTCGGCCGGAATCACCTCGACCATTTGCTTCATGTACTGCGTATTGAGCAGGTAAGCCTGATGCAGGTAATCGTAGATCGGACTTTCGCGCCATTCGGGTGCTGAAAAACGACGATCACCGGGTTCTGGCGACACCTTGAAGGCCGGCTCCTGGCCTTTCTGCTTACCCAGCATCGACTGCCACAACGACATCTGCTGATCCATGAACTGCTTCTGAAGGGCAGTGATCGCCTGCGGGTCGGCGGCCGGTGGTGTTGCGCCGGCCTGGGCACCTGCCTTGCCGAGATAGTCCATGAACTGCTGCATCATGTTCTGCCCGCTTTGCATTAGCTGTGCGGCAGAACCCGCGAATGCGTCATTTCCGTTCGATCCCTGGGCCATGGGAAGACTCTTCTCTCTAGTTATCGGGGTTTCAGCCTTTGGATTCTCCATACCCGGTTCGACGCTGTCAATGAATTTACATGCATAATGACGCCTCTTCGAGGCACCTAACATGTACATTGTTGCAATCGGCTGGCTTTACGTTACATTGCTGGTCGCCGCCAACGAACCCACCGTTGTGGCCGGCGTCATTTCATTCCTGTTTTACGGCCTTCTGCCCTGCTCGCTATTAATGTGGCTGGGGGGCACCAAGTCCCGGCGACAACGCCGGGCACATCGCGAATCACTCGCCAACCAGCGCCTGAACAATGGCAATGGAAGCGATGCCCGAACCGATCAGCAGGACTTGCAGAATTGACTCCTTCATTTCCGAACGTTTGTGCAATCCCGGAATCAAGTCGGCAACAGCCACGTAGATCATGCTTGCCGCGCCGAGCGCCAGTAACGAAGGAATCCAATGGGTCAAATCGGCCAGGGCAAAATACGCCAGCATGGCACCCACCATGGTTGCCAGGCTCGACAACAGATTGAATGCCAGCGCCCTCATTCGGCTATAGCCTGAGTGGAGCAAAATCAGGTAATCACCGACTTCCTGCGGAATTTCATGGGCAATGATGGCGAGCGCCGTCACGATGCCCAGTTCAGTGTTTTCGAGAAAGGCAGCGGCGATCAGGATACCGTCCACAAAATTATGGAAGGTATCGCCGACCAGGATCAGCAGGCCGGAACGCCCGTGGTCATGCGCTGGCGCATGGGCATCGTGCGCCTCACAATGATCGTGATGGCAATGTCGCCAAAGCACCAGCTTTTCCAGAACGAAAAAAGCCAGAATGCCGAACAGGACGGTTGCCGTCGTCTGATGCTTGTCGCCATGCTCGAGCGCGTGCGGCAGGATTTCCAGAAAAGCGGCACCCAGCAGGGCGCCGATAGCGTAGGAAATCAGCATGCTGATGCGATGCGCGCCGAGCGCAATGCTCAGTGCGGCCGCAGCAAGCACACTCAGCGCGCCACCGGCCAGCGATACGGCAATAATCCAGGAAAGAGTACTCACGGAATTAGGTTCGATCAAAAGCCGCGGATTATACGCCGTCAGCCAACCAGATCAGCGTTGCCTGGCGCCCGGTAACGCCATCACGTCGGTAGGAAAAAAAACGCACCGGGTCACTGACCGTACACAATTCGCCGCCGTAGATGGCTTTGACCCCGGCACGCCGCAGGCGGCGCCGAGCCAATTCATAGATATCGGCCAGCCATTTGCCCGGCGCGTTCGGTACGAAGGCGATCACCGCGCCCGGGTCATCGGCCACAAAAGCGGCACGAACCTCGTTGCCGACCTCAAAAGCCATGGGACCAATGGCCGGTCCGAGCCAGGCGAACAGTTCTTGAGCCGGGACATCCATCGCCTGGATGGTCGATTCAAGAATACCGCCAACAAGCCCGCGCCACCCGGCGTGCGCGGCAGCAACGACTGTACCGGCGCAGTCGCAAAAGAGGACAGGCAGGCAATCAGCCGTCATGACCGCGCAGACAAGGCCGGGCTGTCGGCTGAATGCCGCATCGGCTTCTGTCGATTTCGGGCAATTTTTCGCGTTGACCGCAGCAATGCCGTGAACCTGAGTCAGCCACAGTGGTTCAGCCGGCAAGTGAGCACCCAGCGCTGCCCGATTTGCTGCGACATGAACTGGATCGTCACCGACATGATCGCCAAGGTTCTGGCTGTCCCATGGTGCCTGACTGCAACCGCCGCCACGCAACGTCTGAATTGCCCGAACCCGGGCTGGCGCCGGCCAGTCCGGAATCAGCAGATCAGCCATAGCGCAACCCGTCGAGCAGGTCGCGCATATCGGGCGGCATTGGCACTTCCCACTGCATTTTCAGCCCGGTCAGCGGATGGACGAGACCAAGTCGCGTGGCATGCAGCGCTTGCCTTGGAAACTCCGGGAGCTTGGGATTGTGTTTGCCGTAGACCTGATCGCCCACCAACGGGTGATGAATAGCCGCCATGTGCACGCGAATCTGGTGCGTCCGTCCGGTTTCCAGCGAACACTCCACGAACGTGGTGTAGGGGAACAGTTCAAGGATACGGATATTGGTAATCGCCGGCTTTCCGCCGCGGTTTTCCGGCACGATGGCCATCTTGATACGCTGCGACGGATGCCGGCCAATCGGCTCGTTGACCGTCCCTTCGTGCTTCATCGCGCCGGCCGCCAGAGCCAGATAGATGCGCCGCACCGTCCGCGCCTGCAACTGGCGGACCAGATCGGTCTGCGCTTCCAGCGTCTTGGCGACGACCAGCAGGCCGCTGGTGTCCTTGTCCAGCCGATGCACGATGCCGGCGCGCGGCACTGCCTCAATTCCCGGCACGTGGTGCAGCAGCGCATTCATCAACGTGCCGCTCCAATTGCCGCTGCCGGGATGGACGACCAGTCCGGCCGGCTTGTTGATGACCAGCAAGGTTTCGTCTTCGAAAACCACATCGAGCGGAATATCTTCAGGCAGTTCGGGCTGGTTACGAATATCATTCGGCTCACTGACCAGCAGCCGCTCGCCACCCATCATCTTGCGCTTGGGTTCGGTTTCTGGCTTGCCATCGACCTGCACGCAGGCATCGCGGACCCAGCCTTGCAGACGGTTGCGGGAGTGTTGCGGCAGCAGCTCGGCCAATACCTGGTCGAGACGACGACCATAACTGGTATCAGGAACGGTCAGGCGGACAGGTTCAGTTCGGCTATAATCGCCGGAGTTTTCAACAGGATCATTCATGATGCGAAGTTTACCCGCATTCCAGTCATTCCCGGCCCTATTGCGCGTGCTGATGGCTGTTTTCGTTGCTATTTTCATTGCCGGCTGTGCCTCCAACAGTCAGTACGACGAAACTGCCGGCTGGTCAGCCGGCAAGCTCTATGGCGAAGCCAAGGATGCGCAAGCGGACGGTGGCTGGGACAAGGCAGCAAAAATGCTGGAAAAACTGGAGTCCCGCTACCCTTACGGTCGCTACGCCCAGCAAGCCCAGCTTGAGCTTGGCTATGTCTATTGGAAGGCCAATGAACCCGGCTCGGCACTGGCTGCCTGCGACCGCTTTATCAAGTTGCACCCGACGCATCCGACCGTTGATTACGTCTATTACCTGAAGGGCTTGATCAATTTCAATGAAGATCTGGGCCTGACCGCCTATATCAGTACGCAAGACCCGACCGAGCGTGATCCGAAGGCCGCGCGGGAGTCCTTCGACGCGTTCAAGGAACTGGTCACCCGCTTTCCGGAAAGCAAATACACGCCGGACGCCAAGCTGCGCATGAATTACCTGATCAACGCGATGGCCTCGCTGGAAGTACACGTCGCCCGCTATTACATTAGACGTGGCGCCTACATTGCCGCCGCCAATCGAGCCCAGTTTGCAATCAAGACTTACCCGCAAGCCCCGGCCATTGAGGAAGCCATGTTTGTGCTGATCACGGCCTATGACAAGCTGGGAATGAACGACCTGCGTGACGACGCCGATCGTGTAATGCGGAAAAATTTTCCGAATAGCCGTTTTTACAAGGATGGCCTGACCCGCAAGACGGCCTGGTGGCAACTCTGGTAAGTGGTCTCCGGATCACATGAATGGAAAATGCCCGCTCAATGCGGGCATTTTCCATTCTCAACTGCCATCAATCAGGCCCCCTGTTTGATAGCCAGGATGGCTTGATTGCGCAGCGTCCGCAGTAGCTGCAGTTCCTTTTCCGGAATCGAGATTCCGCCCGGCTCGTCGCGGTCCGCATAGATCAGGGCCACCGAGCTTCCCTTGATATTCAGCGGGAAGAGCACAAACGACTGGGCCGAAACGGCCTTGCGATACCAGTCCGGAATCCGGTTGGCAATTTTGGGATCGTTGATGTCGCTAATCATGAGATCCACCCCCTTGGACGTTGCCGCATGAAAGATATCCGGGGTAAAACTCAGCGGAAAACGGAAAGCCTTGGCAACCTCATTGGCATCCGGCCCAAACCCGAAGCGCCCCTGCATGACGCCCGCCTTCGCATCACGAATGCAGAGCACGACTCGCTTGAAGCCCATGGCCCGGTACATCGTTTCCAGGATGATGCGCAGAATGTCGTTCAACTGGAAGCCGTCAATCAGCGTATTGCTGATGTCCTGAATGCCCGCCGTCAACACCGCCTGGGCATCCACGGGTTGCGCACCAGCGTCACCACCGACGCCACTCAGCGGATCGCTCTCGCCCAGCAAGGTGCCGTCTTCCGAATTCGCATCTTTTTTCCGGTCGACCGCAGCATTCTCTTCAAGACCGGCATTGGCAAAACTCCGCATCTGTTTGCCGAACGTGGTCTGTGGCAAATTAAGGTGAATGATGCGAGCGAAATCAGCCACCTCCTCCACCGCCCGCTGCACGGTCTGGAGCACTTCCTTCTGGCCTAGTGCCACCGCATCGGCAAATCGCGCCATCGATTTTTTGAGTTCGCGCTCCCGTGCTTCCGGTGTGGCCTGCGCGATCACGTCACACAGTTCATTCGAAAAACCCGACAGCACGCGCAACCGATCTTCTTGCTGAATCGCCTTGCGCACCGGACCGGACGGCAACTTCCGCATCGAACTGACAATCAGCGGCGGAAACCCCCACTGACGAGCAATCGCGATGCCCATTTCCTCGAAGGTAATGCCCAACACCTGCATGGCGGCCCCGTCCTCCGAACAATTCTTCTGCGCCATCACGCGGCGGATCTCGTCCGCTTCTTCCGGAAAGTAAAATTGCGACAGCAAGCGGCCCAGACTATGAAACAACGCGCAGATGAAAGACTGCTCCAGATCACGCATCTTGGCAGCAGCACCAATATCCTTGGCCAGTACACCGGCCAGGTTGGCGCGCAGGAAATCCTCTTTCAGCTGATTGGCATTGCCCTTGTTCTGCAGATGTTCAAACAGCAGTACGGTGATGGCGATGTTGCGTACGGCCTCGAAGCCCAGCACGATCACCGCCCGCGAAACGGTGCTGATATTGCCGCCACCCGCCGGCCGGAAATAGGCCGAGTTAACCAAGCGCAGCAACTTGTTGGTCAGTGCGAAATCCTTGAGGATGGTATTGGAGAGCTTGTCGATACTCTCCGTCTCGCTGTTGGCGATCTTGTTGATCGCACTGACAGACTCGGACAGGGCCGGAAAATCGCTTTTGTGGCGCATGCGGCGCAGCAGGAATTCGAGGGTAGCCTGGCGGCCACCACTCGGCACTGCCTCGTCATCCGGATCGAGATACTTGTCCAACGCCTCACCAAATTGCGCCATGCTCTGATAGCGCATCGATGGATCGCGAGCGATCGCCTTGTGCAGGATGCTGCTCAGGTGTTCATCCACCGCGGCATCCTGCGGCAATTTGATGTCCTCCCTGACCATTCGCTGCAGGATCGCCGTGACGCTGTCAGCCACCATGGCGCGTTGTCCGGTCAGCATCTCGAAAAGGATTAACCCTGCCGAGAAGACATCGCAACATTCGCTGATCTCACGCCGAAGGATGTATTCCGGTGCCATGTAGGCCGGGGTCCCGGTGATTCGATCGGCGGCTTCAGTGGCACCATTGACCCGGGTGGCAATGCCGAAATCCATGACACGTGGCGTTCCGTCATCATCGAGCAGGATATTCGAGGGTTTCAAATCGCGGTGAATGATGCCCAGTCCGTGGGCATAGGCAACCGCATCGATAATCGGCCGCAAGATTGAAACTGCCTTGATCGGCGGCAAGGCGTCACTCTGCCGCAGAAAATCGGCGAGATTCTTGCCCGGCACGTATTCAAAGACCAGATACAAATCGCCATCCTGCTCGCCCGCTTCAAAAATCGGCACGATGCTGGGATGGCGCATTTTGCCGACCGTCCGCGCCTCATCCAGCAACGCCCGGTTTTGAACCGGATCAGGATGCGCGAAATGCAAGGTCTTGATGGCAATTTCTCGCTGCAATTGCGGGTCAAAGCCCAGATAGACAATACTCTGCGCACCGCGCCCCAATTCCCCGCGAAGCTCGAAACGGCCGATATTTTTGTTCATTTTTCGGTTTCTTCTATCCAGACCAGATGCGGCACGGCATCAGCACCGCCGCGGACCACCGCATTCTGCCCGTAGTCAGCAGCCAGCGCACACGCATCGTCAGTCGACATATCCGGCACAAAGCAGCTTTCCTCATCCGGCCACAACGCACCATCCGATATGTGCTGCGCCGCATACGGCTCGTAATTGCCTTCCAGCAATTCACATTCCAACTGCGACTGGCGCTCCGCATTGGTCGCATCGTCAATGGGTACGCCGCCCGGATTGTGCGCCGTAATCAGCGCAAATTTCGTGCAATCGGCCGTTTCAAGCCAGCATCGCAAAGTTTCACAAGGCTCGTCGATGCGTAAATCACAAATTCCGCTGGGCAAAAATACCCGATAAGTCGTTGCCTTGTAAGCAGCTTCCAGTTCACTCGTCTTCGCCATCGAAATCCACCATGCCGATCAATTGTTCGGAATCTGCCACGGGTAGCGCCTCGACTTCCTTCAGGCGTCGCGAAAGTTGGCGGGTGCGGGTTTCTGCCTTGCTGATGCTGTTGCTCGCCTCATCCAGTTTTTTCCGGGTATGCGCCAACGCCTCGCCAAACTTGCCAAATTCGGTCTTCACCGCACCAAGCACAGCCCACACTTCGGCCGATCGCTGCTCTATGGCCAGTGTGCGAAAACCCATCTGCAGGCTGTTCAGCATCGCAGCCAGGGTCGTCGGTCCGGTCAGGCTGACTCGCCATTCGCGCTGAAGCGTCTCGCCCAGGCCTGGCCGGCGGAGCGCCTCGGCATAAAGCCCCTCCAGTGGCAGGTAGAGCAAGGCAAAATCGGTCGTGTGCGGCGGCGAGACATATTTCTCATGGATGCTTTTCGCCTCAATCTTGAGGCGCGTTTCAATAGCCCGTGATGCCTCTTCCACCGCGGCCGGATCGCCGCGTTCCTGGGCATCCAGCAAGCGCTGATAATCCT
>DAOLIO010000083.1:7077-11444 GCA_035328505.1 Azonexus sp. | reverse complement strand
TGGAGGCCACGTCATAACCTGCCTCGCGAATCGAAGTGGCGACATACTTGGCAACTGAACCGAATCCAGGACAGCAATCGGTATGCGGCAGATCGTTATCCACCGTTTTCGGCACGCCGACACAAACGACGGGATAGCCCATTTTTTCTGCGATTTGAGACACCTTCCATGCGGTATCCATGGAGTCATTGCCGCCGTTGTAGAAAAAATAACCTATGTCGTGCGCCTTGAATACCTCGATCAGGCGCTCGTACTGCGCCCGATGCTGCTCCAGACTTTTCAGCTTGTATCGGCAGGAACCAAAGGCACCACCCGGCGTATGACGCAGGCGGGCTATCACTTCATCGGATTCGAGACTGGTGTCAATCAAGTCTTCGGTCAGGGCGCCGATAATACCGTCGCGCCCGGCGAGTACATTCCCGATTTTATCGGGATGCCGGCGTGCTTCCTGGATCAGGCCGCACGCCGTGGCATTGATGACGGCGGTAACGCCCCCCGACTGCGCGTAGAAGGCATTTTTAACCGCCATCAGTTGCTCCTTATTTCAGCGCTTCAAACACGCTCTTGGTAATACCATCAACGCTGCCGACCCCTGCCACCTTGCGTACCTTTGGCGCAATGCCATCACCTTCGGCGGCCCACTTGCTGTAGAAATCAACCAGTGGCTTGGTTTGGGAGTGATAGATTTCCAGACGTTTCTTGACGGTTTCTTCCTTGTCGTCATCACGCTGAACCAGCGGCTCGCCGGTGACGTCGTCAATACCTTCAACCTTCGGCGGATTGTACTTGACGTGGTAGGTACGACCCGACGCCAGGTGAGCGCGGCGACCCGCCATGCGCTCAACAATATCGCTGTCCGGCACGTCGATTTCAAGCACGAACTCAATCGGAACGCCGGCATCCTTCATGGCTTGAGCTTGGGGAATGGTGCGCGGGAAGCCATCGAACAGGTAACCGTTCTTGCAATCGTCCTGGGTCAGGCGATCCTTGACCATGCCGATAATGACAGCGTCCGGCACCAGGCCGCCGGCATCCATGTGCTTCTTGGCCTCTAGGCCGAGGGCGGTACCCGCCTTGACCTGGGCACGCAGCATGTCGCCTGTGGAAATCTGGGGAATGCCAAACTGTTTGGAGATAAAAGTTGCTTGCGTTCCCTTGCCAGCGCCAGGTGCGCCCAACAGAATCAATTTCATGAAAAGTCCCTCGGTTTTGTCTAAAAAATTCTTGTTATCGGCTTCAAAATTGGCCGCTCTCCAAGAGCGGAAAATTACTCGCAATTGATGGCACGGTCAAACAATTTGCGCATCCGTGCTGCATCTTCGGGCGTATCGACGCCAGGCGCCGGCGCGACATCAACCAGGGTGACGCTGATCCGGTAGCCATGCCACAGGGCACGCAACTGCTCCAGGGATTCGAAATGTTCGGTAGGTGCTACGGTCAACCCGGAAAAAGCCCTTAAAAATGAAGCGCGATAGGCGTACAAGCCGACGTGGCGATAGGCCGGAAAATCTGCCGGCAACGATTCGCCCCCCGTCTCTTTGGCGAAATGGTCCCGCGCATAGGGAATCGGCGCCCGCGAGAAATATGCGGCATCGCCATCGGCCCGGCACACCACCTTGACCACATTCGGATTGAAGAAATCAGCCGGATCGGTGATCGAATGGGCCACGGTGGCGATATCGGCACCACTGGCGGCCAATTGGCGCGCTGTCTGAATAATGACTTCCGGCTCAATCAGCGGCTCGTCGCCCTGAACATTGACGACGATGGTATCGCTGCTCCAGCCGCGCAACGCCACGACTTCGGCCAGACGGTCCGTACCGGTCGGATGGTCGCTGCGCGTCATCAGCGCGGCAACTTCATGCGCCTCCGCCGCAGCACGCACATCCACGTGATCGGTTGCCACCCAGATCTCTTCCGCCCCGGACAGACGCGCCCGCTCGGCCACTCGGACAACCATGGGCTTGCCGCCCAGATCGAGCAGCGGCTTGGCCGGCAACCGCGTTGACGCATAGCGCGCCGGGATGACGACCTTGAAGGCAAAACTGGACATTACTGTCCGTCCGCGTTCAATGGGCGAGCTTCATCCTCCAGCATGATCGGAATGTCATCGCGGATCGGGAAAGCCAGCTTGCAGGGCTTGCAGACCAGTTCCTTCTCGGCTTTGCGGTGTTCGAGATTGCCCTTGCAAATCGGGCAGACGAGAATATCAAGCAGTCTGGCGTCCACGGAGTTTCTCCAAAATCAATTCAATAAGGGCCGGCGAAAGCTCGGCCTCGACCGGCAAAACCCAAGTTTCACCCGCCGTCAGACCCTCGCATTTTACTGCATCCTTCTCCGTCATCAGCAGGATGCCATTTCGGGCAAAAGCCAGATCCGCGACCGAATATTGATGGTGATCGGGAAACGGATGCCGTTCGCAAGTCAGGCCAAGCGATTCGAGGGTTTGAAAAAAGCGGTCCGGATTCCCGATCCCGGCCAGCGCATGCAACGGCGCGCCCGCCTTGAGACTACCAGCGGAACAGGTTTGCTGTGGATCGCCCAGTCGATAAAACCTGCCCGGCTGCAACGCCATGTCAAAAGTCGGTACGGCAGCCGAGTTAAAATCTTTCAAATTATTGCGAATAATCGCGTCGACCGTAGCAAGTCGCCCCAAGGGCTCACGCAGCGGGCCAATCGGCAAACGCCAGCCATTTCCAGTCCCGCGCGCATCGAATACCACCAGTTCGACATCCCGCGCCAGGGCGTAGTGCTGCAAACCATCGTCACAAAGCAAGACATTGACCTCTGGATGCGCATCCAGAAGCGCCGCGCCGGCCTCTGCGCGCTGGCGTCCGACCCAGACCGGCACGCCGCTGCGCCGGGCCAGTAGCAGCGGCTCGTCGCCCACATCCGCCGGCCGTGCATCCGCGCTCACCGCGACAACACCCTCCGTGCTGCGCCCATATCCACGACTGACAATCCCCGGTCGCCAGCCCCGCACCTTCAATTGCTGCGCCAGCCAAAGGGTAAGCGGCGTTTTGCCGGCCCCCCCCACAATAATGTTGCCGACCACGATGACGGGTACCGGCAATTGCCGCGGCTTGGACAGCCGCCGGTTAAACGCGCTCAACACCCCATAGAGCCAACTTAGCGGCAGCCAAAGCCACAACGCCGGCGTCAGCCGGCGTTGCTCAAACCACTGTCGCTGTAGCCAGCGTGCCAGCATCAGCGATTCTGGGTCGCAAAGGAAATGTGCGGGTAACCGGCCGTCTGTGCCGCCTGCATGACATCAATGACGCTCTGGTGCGTGGCCTTGGCGTCCGCATTGATCACGATCAGCGGATCCTCCTTGCCGCCGGCAGCCCGGCGCAAGCCATCGGCGATGCTCTTTACATCACTGGCCGTCAGTGGCGATTTATTGACCAGAACCTGCCCGCTGGCAGTCACCGAGACATTAACCTCGTTTGGCTGCTCGGCCTGCTTGGTGGCATCTGCCGTCGGCAGATTGATCTCCAGCCCGGAAAACTTGGCGTAAGTCGTGGTCAACATCAGGAAAATAATGATCACCAGCAGGACGTCGATCATCGGAATCAAGTTGATTTCCGGCTCTTCGCTGCCGCGGCCGCGTTGAAAATTCATCGCTTACTTTCGCTCGCCATGCATATATTCGACCAGGCGAACTGCCTGCTGCTCCATCTCGACCACGAAGCTATCGACCAGCGCCCGGAAATGCCGCCAGAAAATCAGGCATGGAACGGCAATGAAGATACCAAAACCAGTGTTATAGAGGGCAATGGAAATACCATGCGCCAGCTGCATCGGATTCGCCCCCGTCGGCGATTGCGAGCCAAAAATCTCGATCATGCCCACCACCGTACCGAACAGCCCCATCAGCGGGCTGATCGAGGCAATCGTTCCCAGCGTCGTCAAATACCGGTTCAGCTCATGAGAAACCGCCGAACCCGTTTCCTCGATCGACTCCTTCATGATCTCGCGCGATGCATTGACGTTGCGCAAACCGGCAGAGAGCACGCGGCCGAGCGGCGAATGACGCTCCAGATCATCGAGCAATTTGTCGTTGTTGGCACCGCGCTTGAATTCACCCACCGCCCGCTGCAGCAGGCCAGCAGGCACCACCTTCGAACGACGCAGGGCCACCAGACGCTCGATAATCAGCGCTACGGAAATGATCGAAGCCAGTAACAAGGGCCAAATAGGCCAGCCGGCCGCCTGAACGATTGCAAACACGTGAAGTCATCCTTGATGGAATATCAGCCCGCAATTCTGCCCTTCCCCCCGCCACAGGGCAAGCGAGGAAATAGCAGGGTTGCGGCGGCTTATCCCCAAAACCTGTGGATAAGTCTGTGAATCAGCTGTCATCAACA
>DAOLIO010000083.1:0-6977 GCA_035328505.1 Azonexus sp. | reverse complement strand
CTTGGCTGGCGTCTGGAAAACGGTCAGCAGATCGAAGCCCGCACACTGGTCTCTTTCTACGAACCACGCGGCGAATTCCAGCTCAATGTCGACGCCATTCGCCGGGCAGGACAGGGCGACCTGTTCGAACGCTTCCAGCAACTCAAGGAAAAACTTGAAAAAGAGGGAATTTTTGCCGTTGACCGCAAGAGACCCCTACCCGGTTTCCCGCGGCGCCTCGCCATTGTCACCAGCCCGCAGGCCGCTGCGCTGCGCGATGTGCTGACCACGTTGCACCGGCGCGCACCGCACATTGCGATCACGCTGTTTCCCACGCCCGTCCAGGGTGAAGGTGCCGGCACCAAAATTGCCGACGCCATCAAACAGGCTGGCCAGGGCAATTGCGACGCGATCATCGTCTGTCGCGGCGGCGGCAGCATCGAAGACCTCTGGGCCTTCAATGAAGAAAGCGTTGCCCGCGCCATCCACGCCTCGCCTATCCCCGTCATCTCCGGCGTCGGCCATGAAACCGATTTCACCATCGCCGATTTTGCGGCCGACCTGCGCGCCCCCACCCCGACCGCCGCCGCCGAACTGGCCAGCCCCGACCGCGATGCCCTGCTTGACCATCTGACCAATCTGCAAAATCAGATCAGTCGCCGCATGGACCGTTCACTGTCAGATCACATACAGCGCCTCGACTGGCTAGCCGCCCGCCTGATCCATCCGGCCGACCGTATTGCGCAACGTCGCCGTGAAATGGAAGCCTACGGCAACCGCTTGCATCATGCCCTGCGTCGGCAAACCGAGCATTGCGCCGTTCGCCTGCAAGGGCTCGGACTGCGCCACAGCGGCGCCCGCCCGCGCCCGGAAAAGCTGGCCGACGGCATCAATCACCTGCAATACCGCCTCACGCGGCAAACCCAATGGGCAATTTCACAATATTCCGGGAAACTAAATTCACTCGCCAGCAGTCTCATCCAGCTTGATCCACACGCTGTCCTGTCACGAGGCTATACACTGGCCATTGGACCTGACGGCCGGGCCATCCGCGATGCCACGAGACTCAGCGCCGGCGAACTGCTCAAGCTCCGGTTTGCCAGCGGCGCCGCCGAAGCCACCGTGAATAAGGTTGTCGCTAACCCTGAAGCTGACTAGAATTTTCTATTTACCCCCTCATCAAACCCCAACGGAGAACATCAATGGAACACCAACTGCCCGCACTGCCCTTCGCCAAAGACGCACTCGCCCCGCACATGTCGGCCGAAACCTTTGACTACCACTACAGCAAGCACCATCAGGCCTACGTCACCAACCTGAACAACCTGATCAAGGGCACCGAGTACGAAACCCTCGACCTCGAAGCCATCGTCAAGAAGGCCCCGGCCGGCGGCGTGTACAACAACGCAGCCCAGGTCTGGAACCACACCTTCTTCTGGAACTGCCTGACCCCGAACGGCGGCGGCGCTCCCAAGGGTGCACTGGCTGACGCCATCAACGCCAAGTGGGGTTCACTGGATGCCTTCAAGACCGCTTTCCAGACCTCCGCTGTCGGCAACTTCGGCTCCGGCTGGACCTGGCTCGTCAAGAAGGCCGATGGCTCCGTCGACATCGTGAACATGGGCGCCGCCGGCACCCCGCTGACCACCGGCGACAAGGCCCTGCTCTGCGTTGACGTCTGGGAACACGCCTACTACATCGACTACCGCAACATGCGTCCGAAATTCGTCGAAACCTACCTGAACAACCTGGTCAACTGGTCCTTCGCCGAAGCCAATTTCGCCGCTTGATTTGACACATGAATAAAGTCGTGAAGATAAGTTCGCGACCGAATTCATCTCGTTCCGAAACTCGGGAGAGCATCAGGCTTTCCCGAGTTTTTTTATTTTCAAACAGATATCTGCGTCATACCTCGGGTTCTCCATAAACACATTTTGGAGATCCTGCAAATTTCACAAGAAGGTGATCGCAAGATCAGTAAGGCATTAGGCTATAACTTACCCGGGCAAGAGGGAGCGGCTGTGTCAAAACACGGAGAATTGGCCAAGGAATCACTCGGTACTTTCGAGTCCGCCATCATGGGCATTGCGGGTACGGCACCGGCATTCAGCGTGGCCGTAACGACGGCAACAATCGTTGCCTCCGTAGGCGTGCTGTCCGTAGGCAGTATCTTCTATTGCGGTCTCATCATGTTCGGGATCATGCTGGCCTTTTTTCACCTCAGCAAAATCACGCCCCATGCCGGCGCCGCGTACGCCTGGGTCGGGCACGTTTTCGGCCCAACCTGGGGATTCTTTACCGGCTGGGGGCTACTGGTAGCGTCGATCTTCTTCATGGTATCGGCCACCATTCCTGCTGCCACCTCAACACTCGTCCTGCTTGCCCCTGATTTCGTTGAAAACACTGTCTGGGTGACGGGTACGGCAGCCATCTGGCTCACATTGGTCACCATTGTGGTCACCAAGGGCATCAAGCACGCCAGCTATACCCAGCTGATTCTCACCGGGATCGAAACCGCGGTCGTATTCGCGCTGATTATCGGCGCCTTCATCCAGTACGGCGGCAAACCGGCGCATCCGCCGTCAATCATCTGGTTCTCGCCGTTTTCCTTTACACCGCAGCTCTTTGCGACCGGTGCATTGACGGCCATTTTTTTCTATTGGGGCTGGGATGTCACCATGAATCTCAGCGAGGAGACCAAGACCAGCGTTTCGGGAAAACCTCATCCTGCCAGCCTGGGCGCATTCTGGGCGATGCTCAACCTGATCTTGTTTTTCATCATCATGATGATCGTCGTCCTGATCGTGCTCAGTGACGAAGAGATTGCCCAAGCCAATACCAACGTGCTTTATGCCATTGCCAACAAGCTTTTTCCGACCCCCTGGAACTATCTGGCTGTCCTGTCGACCATCCTCAGCACGGTGGGCACCATCGAAACACAAATTCTGCAGTTCAGCCGCAGCATGTTTGCCATGGCTCGCGATGACATGCTTCACCCGCGCTATGCGCGGGTTCATGCCGAGTGGCAGACGCCATGGGTGGCAACTTTCGTGATCTGGTTCCTCGGCGTATTCCTTCTCTTCAGTTCGTCGTACATGCCCTCCGTCAAAAAAATACTCGAGAGCTCGATATTGGCGATCGGCTTCCAGATCTGCTTCTACATGAGCCTCGCCGGATTTGCCTGCGCCTGGCACTACCGGCATGAATGGCGAAGCGGGATATCCGCCGCAGTCTCCTACATACTCTGGCCGCTCATGGCTGCACTCTTCATGGTATTCATTGCGCTATACAGCATCCCTACCTTTGACGCAGTTACCAACATCCTGGGTGTCGGGGGGATTCTGCTCGGCTTTATTCCGCTTCTTCTGGGCGCGTCAAGACGAACGCGCTGCACGGCGCAAGAAAACGGGAAAATCAGCTGAGCCTTGCATGGTCAGACAACAAAGACAGAGACCATCGTCGTCGCCCCAACGATCAATAAGTTCCCTGCGCGCAGGAGAATTCGCTCTGTTTAGACAAAGAAACACGCGACACTTGGCTTGACAACATCATCAGTCTAAGATTATCGAATCTCCCGCCGATACGGGAGTTCTGTTTTGCTGAAGATTCAACCAGACGCAATCCGACCTGCAATCGATCGATCAAAATTCGAACCAGTGTCGGCAGATGAGTTAAGCCAACAGAGAGGCGCCCATGAGTCTGCATGTCTTCGTCGCCATGCCCTTCGGAGTAAAACCCGGCGAAGACGGCTGCCTGATCGACTTCGACCGGATTTTCACCGAGCTCATCCGGCCGGCGCTGGAAAGCGTCGGGCTGGCAGTCATGCGGGCAGATGAAGAACAGAGCGCCGGTGATATTCGCGCCGACATGTTCCAGGAACTCCTGATGGCTGACCTTGTGGTCGCTGACCTGACCCTGGACAACCCGAATGTCTGGTACGAACTGGGCGTCCGCCATGCCTTGCGCGCCCGCGGCGTGATACTCGTTCAGGGGCCGCGCGCCGCCCAGCCCTTCGACATCTACACCGATCGCAAGCTGACCTACCATGTAAAGGACGGCGCGCTCGACCCGCAAATGCTGGCCAACGACATTGCCAATCTGGCGACCATGGCCAGAAACACGCTGAACGCCTGGCGCGGCCGCAAGACCAGCCCTGTCTACAGCCTGTTGCCCAATCTCGAAGAGCCCGACTGGTGTCGCCTGCGTGTCGGCAATGCACTGGCGTACTGGGAAAGTTATGACGAGTGGGCTACCCGCATCGAAGTAGCGCGCAACGCCAATCACCCGGAAGACATCCTGGTACTGGCCGATGAAGCCCCGGCCACCCCGCTACGACTTGAAGCCCACCTGAAAGCAGGCGAAGCACTGCGCCGGATGGAACATTTCAATTTTGCACTGGAGCAATACGACCTGGCTCTGGCGTTCGCTCCGGACCACCATGAGGCCGCCAGCCAGCGTGGTGTCTGCCTGCAGCACATCGGGCGCACCGACGAGGCCCGCGCGATTTACAAGAAACTGATCGACATCGACGCAGATGATGTCGATGCCTGGGAACTGCTGGCTCGGCTGGACAAGGAGGAATGGGTCAATGCCTGGCGGGTCCCCGGCCACACGCCAGCCCAGATGCGTGATGATGCTGCCTACGAGGATGCCCTGCTGCGCGACACCATCCACAGCTACAGCACTGCCTTCCGGCGCAGCCCAGGCCATTACCTGCCGGGCATCAATGCGGTGATGATGATGCACGTCTACCGTGACCTGACCCATGACACGCGTTACGACAGCGAGGCGGCGATCATGGCTGGCGGCGTTGCCTGGGCGGCATCCTGCGAACGCGACGACGCCAATCGATTCTGGGCACTCGCCAATCTGGGGGCGCTGGCCATTCTTGACCAGGACCCCGCCGCGGTGGGCGAGGCGTTTCGCGAGGCTATCGCTCACCTCAACAACGACTGGCTGGCACTGGATGCGACCTTCAAGCAGATGGGCCTGCTGGCAGAACTCGGCTTTCGCCCCGACAACGTCAACGCCGCCCTTGCCACGCTCGACCGCGCCATGCAGCGTATGAAACCGCCAATCAGTGAACGTCGGCCCGGCAAGGTCTTTCTCTTCTCCGGCCACATGATCGACAGTCCCGACCGGGCCGATCCCCGCTTTCCCGCGGACAAGGAAGCAATCGCCGCGGCCCGCATTGCAGAAACCCTCGACAAGTTGGCGGCCGGGCCGGATGACCTGGCCTTTGCACAGGGAGCGGCCGGCGGCGACATTCTCTTTGCCGAAGCCTGTGTGGCACGCGGCGTTCCCTTTCAGATGCTGCTGCCTCTGGAAGAACCTGACTTCATCGAGGCCTCGGTGCTACCTTCGTGCAATGGTGAAAGCTGGCGCCAACGCTATCTGGCGCTGCGCGACAAACTCGCCTTGCCGCCTCGCATCATGCCGGACGCGCTTGGTCCGCTGCCGCGCACGCGTGATGGACGCGAGATGAACCCTTTCGAACGCTGCAACCTGTGGCTGCTCTACAGCGCACTGGCCCAAGGCCTGGATCGCGTCCGCTTCATCTGCCTGTGGAACGGCGGTGGTGGCGACGGCCCCGGCGGCACGGCACACATGGTTCGCGAAGTGAAACGACGGACCGGCCAGGTCAGCTGGCTGGACACACGCCAACTCTGGTAATGAAAAGGTAATTATCGGGAATCACCCTGTCATTCAAATCTTTTTGTCCACCTGCCAAAAACAAACGGAGACACATCATGGCCAAAAAAGCACTCTGCATCGGCATCAACAACTACCCCGGCACCCACATGGACCTGCAAGGCTGCGTCAATGACGCGCAGGACTGGTCTGCCGCGCTGACCGAGCGCGGCTACAAGACCACCCTGCTGCTGGACGACCAGGCCACCAAAGCGGCCATGGTGGACGCCATGTCAAAACTGATTGCCAGCGGCAGCAAGGGTGACAGCCTGATCATCACCTACTCAGGGCACGGTACCTATCAACCCGACACCGATGGCGACGAAGTGGATGGGCTCGACGAAGCACTCTGCCCTTATGACCTGCAAACCGGCGGCGCCGCGCTGATCGATGATGAAATCAAGACCCTTTTCAGCGCCCGCAAAGGCGGGGTCCGCCTGCTGCTGATTGCCGACAGTTGCCATTCCGGCACCGTGACCCGCGCCGCCAAGGCCGAGCCGGATGCCGATACCCGGCCGCGCTTCATGCCCATGGGCAACTGGCTGCCCGCCAGCAAGCTGCCGAAGAATTTTGCCGGCAAGCCGGTGCAAACCATCGTGTCGCCGAGCGGTACTTCGCCGCTCAACAGCGCACTCGACAAGCAGGTAGGTGACCTCTTGCTGGCCGGCTGCAAGGAAGGCCCGAACAACTACAGTTACGACGCCAAGATCGGCGGCCGCTACAACGGCGCCTTCACCTACTACGCGCTGAAAACACTGAAGGCGCTGAAGCCGGATGCCACGTATGCCGACTGGTACAAGGCCATCCTCAAGAACCTTCCCTCGGCCAGCTACCCGCAGACGCCGCAACTCTTTGGCGCCGCGGCCGCACGGTCGCGCAAGGCCTTGACCTGATTCCAGCGGCATTCCCGGTCAGCAGCACAGGAGACAAGACATGAGCACACGTACGATTCGCATCCGCGGCACCAAGGTCGCTACCGGCAGTCGGGGCGCAGCCCAACCCGGCGGTCCGCAACCGTTGTTCAGCCTGGCCCCGGGCAGTGCCCGCGACGGCGCCAGCGAGGACATCGAAGTCAAGCCGGAAACGGTCGTCCGTGTCTCGCTCGAAAACGGTTTTGTCCTGTGGAGCCGGGCCGATGACCTGACCCGCGAATACGGCAATCCGCCGCCACGCGGAGAGGGTGGGGGCCGCGTCCCACGTGCGCTTCGTCGGGCGGGTGAGCGAGGAGGAGAAGGTGCGTCTGTACCGCAGCGCGTGGTCGTTCGTCATGACCTCGCCGAAGGAGGGTTGGGGTCTCACGTGCCTGG
>DAOLIO010000082.1:10413-11601 GCA_035328505.1 Azonexus sp. | reverse complement strand
GGCTACGAAGAGGGCGGTTACCTGACCGAAGCCGTGCGTCGCAAACCGTACAGCGTGATCCTGCTCGACGAGGTCGAGAAGGCGCACCCGGATGTCTTCAACGTGCTGTTGCAGGTGCTGGATGACGGGCGCATGACCGATGGCCAGGGCCGTACCGTGGATTTCAAGAACACGGTGATCGTCATGACCTCCAACCTGGGTAGCCAGATGATCCAGCAGATGTCAGGTGACGATTATGGGGTGATCAAGGTGGCGGTGATGGCCGAGGTGAAGAACTATTTCCGGCCGGAATTCATCAACCGGATCGACGAAGTGGTGGTCTTCCATGCGCTGGATGAAAAACACATTGCCGGCATTGCGAAGATCCAGCTCGGTTATCTGGAAAAACGCCTGGCCCAGCTTGAAATGGGCATCGTCGTCGAAGACAGTGCCCTGGCCGAACTGGCTCAGGCCGGTTTCGATCCGGTGTTCGGTGCGCGTCCGCTCAAGCGGGCGATCCAGCAGGAGATCGAGAATCCGCTGGCCAAGGCCATCCTGGAAGGGAGGTTCGGCCCGAAGGATACGATCCGTGTCAGTTGCGATCCGGCGACCGGCGGCATCATGCGCTTTGCCAAGGACTAATCAGCGTCCGGCCAATCAAAAAGGGCGAGGCCAATTGGCCTCGCCCTTTTGCTTTTTGCATCCGGACAACTCAGCAGTTGCCCTTCTTGGCTTGTCCCGGCGGGCAGTGCTCACCGTCACGATGGTGACCGCCACGATTGCCGCGACCGGTATAGTACTTTTCGCCCCGATGGCCGTTGTGTTCTCGCCAGTAGGTCGGTTCGCGCCAGTCGTAGCCATCCCAGTAATAGCCACGGTCATTGCGGCTGCCAAAGGTGACGCTGACGCCAGGCGCATCGATGCGTACATTGCCCAGATTGACGTTGACGTCGACCGCAGTGGCCAGTAGTGGCGTGGCGGCGATGGCCAGTGCCAGCAGGATTTTTTTCATGTTTGCATGCCTTGAGGAAACTGCAGCGGATTAACGATGCATGGTTAAGTGAGTCGAAAGTCGATCCTTCCACGGTCAACCGGAAAAATCCACCAATTTTGAAAGTTATCGTCAGTGCAGGCGGCTCTCCAGTTAAATCAGCACGGCGAGCAGACTGCTGTAATCGTCCTGCCAGGGTCGGAATCCAGGTTTGTCGG
>DAOLIO010000082.1:0-10313 GCA_035328505.1 Azonexus sp. | reverse complement strand
CCGGAGAAGGCGTCAACGACCAGAACGTCGAACTGTTGGGGTGCCTCGCGTTCAAGTTGCAGCCGGGCGTCACCGAGCACAATCTCGGTGTTGGCGCGGCTGTCGGACAGGAAGCTGAAATACTTTTCGGCCACGTCGATGACCATCGGGTCGATGTCGTAGAGGCGATAGGTGTCGCCTGGTCGGCCATAGGTGGCCAAGGTGCCGACACCGATGCCGATGACGCCGACCTTGAGCGGCGTACCCGGTTTGGCCTTGGCCAATAGTGTTTTGCCGACGCCACCTTCCGCGCTGTAGTAGGTGGTCGGCAGAGCGCGCTTGTCCGGCGAAATATGCTGGCGACCGTGCAGGATCTGGCCGTGATACATGCTGCGCCAGTGTTCCTCGGCATTGGTATACACGGTCAGCGTGCCGTAAAAATTCCGCAGCAAGGCATCCGCGCCAATGATCTCGTCGTGATGATCGGCAATGCGGATGCCGGCAATGCCGAGCATGACAATGCCGCAGCTGGCCAGCGCAGCCTTGCGGCGTCCCGGTGAGCGGAAGACGAGGCCGGGCAGGACGGCGATGGCAACGATCAGCCCGGTGAGCAGGATGCCGATGGAGAGTTCGTAGTGGCTGTTGAAGCCATACGGTGCGACGACACCCACAAAGAAACCGCCCACCATTCCGCCGAGGGCCAGCATCAGAAAATAGGTGGTCAGCTGGCGGGGGGGCGGCTGCTGGCGGGCAAGTTCGCCGTGGCAGACCATGCAGGCGACGAAAAAGGCCATCAGATTGATCGGGATTGCCGCCTTGATGGGCAGTTGGCTGACCCTCAGCGTCGGCAGCCAGGCCAGCAGGAAGAGGCTGAGGCCGAGCAGCGGCAGGTAGATCCTCCGCTGATACCAGCCGGCATGATCAAAGGCGAGGATGAAGGAGAGCAGGTAGAGCGCCAGCGGCCCAACCCAAAGCATGGGAATCGGCGCGATGTTCTCGGTCAGGAAGCTGGTGTCGGCCACCATCAGGATGGAGGGGCAGGCTGCCAGGGCGGCCCACAGGGCAAGCTGGCGGGCAGGGAGGGGTGACAGGGCTTCATGATGTTGCGTGTGAAGTGACTGGCTGTTTCGGCCGCGCCAGGCAAGCAGGCCGCAGGCAACGACGAACACGGCAAACAAACCGGACCACGTCCAGGATTGCATGCGGGTGGGCAGGTAGGGTTCGACGGCCAGCGGATAGGCGACCAGGGCGAGCATCGATCCGAGGTTGGATAGCGCGAAGAGACGGTAAGGCACCAGGCCGGCCCGTTCGCGAGCAAACCAGGCCTGAACCAGCGGGCCAGTGGTGGACAGCACGAAATAGGGCAAGCCGATCGACGCAACAAGGAGGCCCAGGATGCGCAGGGTCGGGTTCTCGGCACCGCCGGGTTTCCAGGCCTCGCCCGGTGCGATGGGCAGCAGGAGCAGGGCGGCGATCAGCAAACTGATGTGCAGCAGGCTCTGGTGGCGCGGGGTCAGGCGGGCGACTACCCAGTGCGAATAGAGATAACCGAGCAGCAACACGCTCTGGAAGAAGAGCATGCAGGTCGTCCAAACCGATGCCGATCCGCCGAACCACGGCAGTATCATCTTGCCGATCATCGGCTGGACCTGGAACAGAAGAAAGGCGCTGAGGAAAATGGTGAGGCCGTAGTGGAATGCCAGGCGAAGGTCCAGTTTCATCGGCGCGTCCGTTCGGTCAGTGCTGTGATGGAAGAAGTATTCGTTCCGGTGGTGGCAAACCAGCGGAGTGGTCGGCTAAGGCAGATGTGCGTGCGCAGCAAATCATGGCAACATCGTAACAGAATGCGCTGGTCGGATGGCAAGGATGCTGGTGGCCGGCCGAGATGGCGCGGGGCAATGTTGCCCTGCATCAAACGAGGGTTCGCTGATGAACGAAGAATTGCGCTGGCAGGATTGGCGGCGGGCCAGACACGCCGAGTTGTCAGGGCCGGAGAGCTGGCTGGGTTTGGTCGGACTGTTTTGGCTGGAGGCCGGCGTGAACCGGGTTGGCAGCGCAGACGATTGTCCGGTTCGCCTGCCGGAAGGCCCAGCTCATCTGGGCGATCTGAATTGGCAGGATGAACGGTTGACCTGGTTGCCGGCGGGGGCGCCGCCGTGTGACTTGCAGACGGATGTCGATGGGCAGCCATCAGTGGTGGCATTCGACAATGGGTCATTTTTTGTGGTTGACCGCGAGGGTCGGCTTGCGGTCAGGTTGCGCGACCGTGCCTGGTCTGGCAAGCGGCAATTTTCCGGTATGCGCTATTTTGATTACGACCCGGCCTGGCGGATCGACGCGGCCTGGTTGCCTCTGTCGCCGCCCGTGCAGATGGACGTGCCGAATGTCAGCGGCGACCTGAAGAGGGTCGAGGTCTCGCATCAGGCGGTATTTGAGGTGGGAGGTCAAACGGTCAGATTGTTGCCGATGTCGGTCAGTGACACAGAGGTCTTCTTTATCTTCCGTGACCGTACCAGCGGCAAGGAAAGCTATGGCGCCGGCCGCTTCCTCAAGGCAACGCTGCCCGCCACCGATGGCATCGCAAATCCTGCGGTCAACGGGAAAATTTCGTTGAATTTCAATTTTGCCTACAACCCGCCATGTGCTTTCACGCCATTTGCGACCTGTCCGCTCCCGCCGGCCGAGAACTGGTTGTCTTTCGCGGTGCCGGCCGGTGAGCAGAAGTGGTCAGGGTAATGAGAGGGTGGATCAGCGGATGACTTCGACGATCTGGTAAAGCTGGCCGAAAAAAGTGCGTTTCCGGATGCTGGCCGGCGGCATGTCGGCGGGGAACCATGCGGCGATTTCACTGCGCCAGAGATCGAGCGCATACGGCTCAAGCCGGGAAAGAATGGCGTACATCACGGCACGGAGCGGATGCCAGCCGCTGGGGCGGTGATAGTCGACAAAGGTGATCTTGCCGCCGGGCCTGACCACCCGGAAGGCTTCGCGGACGGTCTGGCAACGAACCTCCAGCGGCTGTTCGTGAAGCAGGAAAAACAGCAGCGCTCGGTCGCAGGTGGCGCTGGGGTGAGGCAGAGCTGCGCTGTTGGCGAGTTGAATATTGACGTTGCTGTCCGGTCCCAGTTTGCGCTTCAGGTTATCGATCTGTGCCGGGATGATGTCGATGACATCGAGGTCGCTTTGATGACGATGGCGCGCCGCCAGATGTGCCGTCAGGTTGCCATATACGCAGGCGACCTGCAGGCTGCGCCCATCAAGGTGCTGGCCGAAACTGTCGAGTGCCAGGTCACGCAGCCGGCCAAAGTTTCCCCATAGAATCAGGTTGACCAGCCATTGGCGCTCGAAACGCCGAATCGCTTCGGGGGAGACATAAGCCCAGGTATAGGTTTCGTGCAGATAGCCAGGAATGGCTGGAAGTGCTGTACTGGTCAGCGGCTGGCCACGTTGGGGAATGGGCACGACAGGCTCCTTTTTTCGCTCATTGTGCGCCCCGCAGATCAGCGATGGTTGATATTCGTCAAGGAGTGATGCCATTGTCAAGGCAGGGTCGGGTGCTGCGCATGACACACGGGATCGCTGGCGAAAACAACGATCCCGTCGATGCTGACTAATCCGTGGTCAGGCGGTCGGGACAGCGTCGAGCGCCTTGGCGAAGTGGCTGACGGTTTGCTCGGGATCATGCAGCTTGTCCAGTCCGAATAGACCGATGCGGAAGCTGCGATAGTCGGCCGGCTCGTCACATTGCAGGGGCACACCGGCGGCCGTTTGCAGGCCCTGGGCAAGGAATTTCTTGCCGTTATGGATATCAGGGTCGGTGGTGTAGCTGACTACGACGCCGGGTGCCTGGAAACCTTCGGCGGCAACACTGACGAAGCCTTTGGCGACCATCAATTCACGGATGCGGCGACCGAGTTCGTATTGCTCCCGACAAACGTTCTCGAATCCATAGGCTTCCGTCTCCAGCATGACGTCGCGCAAGGTCGCCAATCCATCGGTGGGCATGGTGGCGTGGTAGGCATGGCCACCATTTTCGAAGGCTTCCATGATCTGCAGCCATTTTTTCAGGTCGCAGGCAAAGCTGGTGCTGCTGGTGGCGTCGATGTGAGCGCGGGCGCGTTCGCCGAGGGCGACCAGGGCGCAGCAGGGCGTTGCACTCCAGCCCTTTTGCGGCGCGCTGATCAGTATGTCGACGTTGTTGGCCGCCATGTCGACCCAGATGGTGCCGGAGGCGATGCAGTCGAGCACGAACATCCCGTCAACCGCGCGCACAGCATCACCCACTGCCTTGATGTAACTGTCAGGCAGGATCATGCCGGATGCCGTTTCAACGTGGGGTGCGAAAACGACTTCCGGGCGATGTTCGTGAATGGCGGCGACGACTTCTTCAATCGGTGGCGGCGCGAACGGCGCCTGCGAGCCACTGCCGACTTGTCGAGCCTTGAGGACGATGCTTTCCGAAGGGATCTTCCCCATGTCGAAAATCTGCGTCCAGCGGAAACTGAACCAGCCGTTGCGGATGACCAGAACCTTGCGATGGGTGGCGAACTGGCGGGCGACGGCTTCCATGCCGAAGGTGCCACTCCCGGGTACCACGATAGCCGCTTTGGCGTTGTAAACCTTCTTCAGTAGGCGCGAAATGTCTTTCATTACGCCCTGGAAGCGTTGTGACATGTGATTCAGGGCACGGTCGGTGTAAACCACGGAGTATTCAAGCAGGCCATCGGGATCGGGTTGTGGCAGTAGGGCGGGCACAGGGTGTCTCCAGTGAATTGTTATCAGTCAGAGCATACCGCCAAGATGTGACGGCGCGCTAGTCAGGACGGCCACCTTGAACGATATCGATAAATATCCGATGCGACAGGGGGTGAGCGCCGGCTACAGGCGGACGGCGCCGATCCATCGGTTCGATTCAGCTTCCCGGCGGCATGGCGTGAAGCGACAAAGGCAGCAAAGCTTGGCAGTTGCAACACGCCGCGGTGATGTCCGGTCTGTCGCGGTCAACCGGAAAAAACGTTCAAAATCGAAATGTCCAAACCCCGGTGGCGATCAGGTATCGGGGCCCGCTGACGACGGGCGGTGCGCCAGAATCAGCGAACCTTTTTCACGCGGATTCAGGTCGATACGCTGAATGGCGGTGAAACCGGCGGCGTTGAGCCAGTCGCGATAATCGGCGTCGGTGTGCGTCTGCGTGCCGGTTTCGATCAGCAAGGTCAGGCGAAAAGCGGCATTCAGCGCATCAAGCGGCGATTCGGCAATGTATTCGTGAATCACCAGCAGTCCGCCCGGCTGCAGCGACTCGCCAATCTGCTGAATGGCGAGTCGATTTTCTTCTGCCGTATGGTTGTGGGCGACCGACAGGTAAAACACCAAATCGTTGTCACAACCCCAGTCGTGTTCCTGCAAGGTGCCCGGGCTGAGGCGAATGCGATCCGACAACTGTACGCGCTCGATTTCATTACCCGTTTCCGTCAGGGCGCTGGGCATATCCACAATGACAGCGTCAAGTTGCGGATAGCGCTGGCAAAAACGAATTGAATGCAGGCCATGGGATCCGCCCAGATCAAGCAGGCGTCGGTAGTTCGGCGAGACCGGCACATGCTCGAGCAGATCCGGCCCGAGGTCGGCCGCAAAGGCACCCATGTAGGCGGAAAACAGTTGCCCAAGTTGCGGTTGGTCTACCATCGCATCCCACAACAACTTCTCGGGGCCGCCACGGCGCACGCTTTCGGCGAGCCCGCCCATCATCGACCATGCTTCGTGGGTCCACAACAGGCCGGGTGTGTAATTGACCTGGCCCGCGCTGGTAAACCAGCGTTGCGTGCTGGTCGTATTGGCGAACGAATCGCCCTGCTTCTGCAGATAGCCGACAGTGACCAGAAAATCGGCGAGCGTGACTATGCCTTGAACGCTGGCTGCAATTCTGGCGGCCAGTGCCGATGCGGACAGCGGCCCATCGGCCAGCGCCTCGAAAACTCCCAGCCGTCCCGCAGAAATGATGGCCGACGACTTCATCATTGGCATGTACACATCGAGCATGGCCAATTCGGCTGAACCGGTGGGCCGGCAAACATCGGGTTTGGGCAAGGCGTGCATGGGCAGGTTTGTGGTCAATCCGGGCCGCCTGCTTACGCGAGGGCCGTTTCAATGGCGGCGACCAGAATCGGGTCATCCGGCGTCATGTCCGGAGAAAAGCGTTGAACGACCCGTCCATCACGTCCGATCAGAAACTTCTCGAAATTCCAGAGCACATCGTCAGGCCGCTTGGGAGCGCAGCCGTAGCCGGCCAGCTTTTCGCAGAAATCGCTGCCCGCCGGAAAGGTTGCGTCCGGAAAGGCCGAAATGAGCGCCGCATACAGCGGGTGCCGGGGTTCGCTGTTGATATTCAGCTTCTCGAACATCGGGAACTCGACACCATAGTTGGTCGTGCAGAAATCCTGAATTTCATCGGCCGATCCTGGTTCTTGCGCGGCGAAGTCATTGCAGGGGAAGCCAAGGACCTGCAAGCCGCGCGCGCGATACTGCTTGAACAGGCTCTCCAGCCCGGCGTATTGCGGCGTCAGGCCACACTTCGAGGCTACATTGACGATGAGCAGTACCTGTCCCTTGAATGCGCCCAGGTTCATCGCTTGCCCGTTGAGGCTCTTCAGGGGGATATCGTACAAGGATTCAGTCATGGCGATCTCGTTTGTCCGGTGGGAAGGGTAAGGGATGGCGTGGGCAATGCCACGGCGGCACATTTTACGTGGTGATGAGATCCTGTATCGGAAAATTTCCAAACGGGGACTACGCCATCCGTGCGCATGAAAAGGTGAAGCGTGAACACCGTCCATGCGGGGGGTAATCAATGCAGTAATTCATTTATCCATTGATAATTCATGCTTTCGTTATCGCGGCATTCATGCCAGACTTGGGCGCGCAAGCGAACAAGAAGACGACCGTGCCTACAAAGCACCAGCGGGCTCGACAACATAACTATTTACCTGGAGTCGCACGATGGCGGAGCAAACACTGGGAAACCCGGCAGTTGTTGGTCTTGCGGGATTCGGTCTGACGACCATGATGTTGCAGTTCCATAATGTGGGTTGGATGGGGATCGGACCTGTCATCTGGCTAGGTTTGATTTTCGGCGGTTTCGCACAGATGGTGGCCGGCCTGCAGGAAATGAAGTCAGGCAACAATTTCGGCTATTGCGCGTTCACCTCCTACGGTTGCTTCTGGATATCACTGGCCCTGATTCTCATTGGCAATCACTTCAATATCTACGTTTCCAGCAAAACCGACATTGGCTGGTTTCTGGTCGCCTGGACTGCGTTCAGCACAATTCTCTGGATCGGATCGATGCGTATCAGCAGCGCGTTGGCGCTGACGTTCACGCTCCTTATGATCGGCTTCGTGCTGCTGGATTTTGCTCACTTCGGATACCCGGAACTGACCGTGGTGGCCGGCTACGAATTGATGGCCTGTGCAGCGATGGCCTGGTACATCATGGCTCACCTGATATTTGCGGACCTCTTTGGTCGCGACGTGCTGCCGGTCGGAAAGCCCTGGATCTAGACGGGGTGTCACTGCCTGCCGATTGCTCACTGCTGTGAGCGGTTTGGCGATCGTTCGAATCATTTGGAAGGAAACAAGATGCTGCTGATCCGGAATTTTGCGTTGACGTTGCTGGCCTCATTAGTCGCTGGCGTGACCATTGCAGCCCCTGCGGTCGATGAGGTTGCCACCCCAGAGGAGGCGATTACCAAGGTGTGGTCTGCCGCCAGGTTCCTTCAGGACAAAGGGGTATCGGGGGTTGCTTCGCTGAATAGCAAGGATGGCCCTTGGGTATGGAAGGATAGCTACGTATTTGCCTTTGACTGCCGACTGGATCGAATGGTCGCCCATCCGATGCGTCCCGATCTCGTTGGCCGGTCCATACTGCAAATTACCGATAACAATGGAAAGTACATTTTCAAGGATCTGTGCAAGGTCGGCTCACAGCCTCATGGTGGCTGGGTTGAATATGTATGGACCCGACCAGGCGCTGGCCGCGTATCGCGCAAGCTGACCTATTCAACGACGGCCGAAATCGCTTTTTCGACCGGCATTCAGGTGGCTGCCGGGGTTTACGATGACAAGCTGTCCATCCCCGAATTGAACAAGGTTGCCGAGAGAATGGCCGACCCGGCGAAATACCCAGCCCACTGAGCGGTCTGCGTTTCAGGGTGCATTTGTTGGTTTGACCACAGTCGGCATCGGCAAGCCTGGGCCTTATTGAGGGCAGGGGTGACATTCGCCACCCCTTCTTTGGTCCAAGCCATGGGTGCCGGCTGATGAGGCGGATTACGCCAAGGGCTTCACCGGGCATAAGCTTCAAAGCCTGAGACAACATCAAATAATTCTTCGTCAATGGCACTTTGACGCAGACGATGGAACTCACTGCCAAGACTTTCCAGTAACTCGCCAATGTTTTTTTCGGCACGCTGCATGGCAGCCAGACGGCTGGCGTTTTCGCCGGCCAACGATTCAGCGCAGGCACGAAACAGTGAAACAAAGAGATATTCCCGGATAAAGGTGAACAAGGTCTGTTCTTCATCGGGCATGACTTCTGGCAGCTTGTTGGTTGGCCAGGGTTGGTTTGCCAATGCCTTCTGCCACGTTTCATCAAGGGGTAACAGGCGCTGACAGCACGGTTCGTAGATGTCGCCGGACTTGGGGCGATTGTGAAACAGGTAAACCGGCCCGATTTCGCCACCTTCCCGGTGACTTTCAATGTCCATGAGTATTTGACCGACCAGTTGCGTAATTGCACCGATCGCGTTGGGCAGCGGAAAACGCTTGCTGGTTTCAAATGGGCTTCCAACAAGCCGCGACTGTATGCGCTCCCCCACCGCCCAGACCATTTTTTTGCCGGGCAACTGGCCCAGTTTTTCGGTCACGAAATTGACGAGAAGATCGTTAAATTGACCCACCAAACCTTGATCAGAGCCGAATACAAGCACACAGACCGTTTCCTCATCGCTGCGCTTCCGTGTTGCCGCCGCCGCTGGACGTGGCTGCCGGAAGCAAGCAAGCAGACCCAGCTGCACTGTCCGATCATAGACATCCAACGAGCGCACGGCATGCTCGTATTGGCTGATACTGGATGCCGCCATTGCCTTCATCGTTCGTACCACTGATTCAAGATCGCCAGCCGTGGAGATCTTTCTGCTTAAATTGGCGGCGGTGTTGCTCATGGCTCACCCTTGGCGCGCTGGCGGAACAAGGCCGGCCAACGCCTGCGTGGCAAGTTCGATGATCTGTGCCCGATCCACGTCACTCAGCTTGTCGGCGGTCGAGAATCGCTCCACCACGTCAGCCGGCATATTGGCTGCGGCGGCCCAGACGGCCTGCTCGGCTTCGGCCATCCGTGCCAGGGGCACCTGATCGAACAATCCTGCGGTCAACGCCAATAAAACCGTAATTTGCACCGGCATTGGCATCGGTGAAAATTCGTGCTGCTTTAGGCAGGCGCGGATTCGCCGACCGTGCTCGATCAACTGGCGGGTGGCTTCATCGAGGCGGGCGCCGAAGCGCGAGAAGGTTTCGAGTTCCTCGAATTGCGCATAGGCCAGCTTGAGGTCACCGGCCACCGCACGGTAGGCCGCAAGCTGCGCCTTGCCGCCAACGCGGGAGACTGATTTGCCGACATCGACGGCAGGCAGCACACCGAGTTCGAAGAGGTTGGGCGACAGGTAAATCTGGCCATCGGTAATCGAAATCAGGTTGGTCGGGATATATGCGGAAATATCCTGCGCTTCCGTTTCGATGATCGGCAAGGCGGTCAGCGAACCGCCCCCAAGCTCCAGGCGCAGGTGGGTCGCCCGTTCGAGCAGGCGTGAGTGGATGTAGAAAATGTCGCCGGGAAACGCTTCGCGGCCGGGGGGGCGACGTAGCAACAACGATAGCTCGCGGTAGGCACGGGCATGGTGGGTCAGGTCGTCGTAGACCACCAGAACATCGCGCCCCTGTTCCATGAAATGCTCGGCTATGCTGGTCGCAGCGTAGGGCGCGATGTAGGCCAAGCCTGGCGGATCGTTGCCTTCGGTAACGACGACGACGGTGTAGGACAGGGCGCCCTTGTCACGCAATGTGGCGATCACCTTGGCGACGCCCGAGGCGCGCTGGCCGATCGCGCAGTAGACGCAGATGACGTTCTTGTCGCGCTGGTTGAGAATAGTGTCGAGCGCAATTGCCGTCTTGCCAGTTTGCCGATCGCCCAGGATCAGTTCGCGCTGGCCGCGGCCGACCGGAATAAGCGCATCGATGACCTTGATGCCGGTCTGCAAGGGCACGGTGACGGGTGCCCGGTC
>DAOLIO010000081.1:0-11614 GCA_035328505.1 Azonexus sp. | reverse complement strand
TTGCCGTCGAGGGAGATGTAGGCCAGATCGAATTGGGAGGCTTCAACTTCATCCGGATCTTCTTCATCCAGGTCGCGCATGGCGACGATTTCCGGCTGGCGGTAAAGCGCATTGGAGTCGAAGTTGAACTTGGCGTCGAGCGCCTTGACCGTGCCGTCACCTTCGTGAATCAGCGGGTTGATTTCGGCCAGAGAGGCGTCCGTTTCCATGTAGCAGGTGTACAGCTTCTTGAGCGTGTCGACACACTGCGGAATCGAGGCTTCCTGCATGCCCATGCCCTTGGCCAGCGTCAGCGCCTGATCGTCGGTCAGACCAACCAGCGGATTGACGAAAACCTTGACGATCTTTTCCGGGGTCTTGTGGGCAACTTCCTCGATGTCCATGCCGCCTTCGTACGAAGCCATGATGGCTACGGACTGGGTAGCGCGATCGGTTAGCGCGGCAACGTAGTACTCGTGCTTGATGTCGGCACCTTCTTCGATCAGCAGGTGACGAACCTTCTGGCCTTCCGGACCGGTTTGATGCGTAACCAGCTGCATGCCGAGGATCTGACCGGCGTACTCACGCACTTTTTCCAGCGAGGTGGCAACCTTGACACCACCACCCTTGCCACGGCCACCTGCGTGAATCTGGGCTTTGACGACCCAAACCTTGCCGCCCAGGGTTTCGGCTGCCTTGACTGCGTCATCGACGGTCGTGCAGTGAATCCCGCGCGGAACCGTAACGCCGAATTTCTTCAGGAGTTGTTTGCCCTGATATTCGTGAATTTTCATGCGCTTTCCTTGCGTTTAGTTAAGTTGCGAGCAATGGGCAGGCCGAATGATCCCCCGACTCCACCCGGTTATACCGGCTTGAACACAAAATGTTACCACATACGCCAAAAAACTTTGCAGGCCGAAATTCATAATTACGACGATGATTCCGCGGCCAATACGACCATGCACAATCAGGCTGGCGGCGTTGCCAACAGGTGCGAAGCCCCTCACCTACGCTGGCATCCACACGCCGGCCCGTTCAAAAGCAAAACACCCCACACTGCACGCCAGTTGACCGCTACTTTTCGTCGTCCCAAGCGTCCAGCCGCAACACAGACTGAACACCTGATGAAACAGCGGCTTGGTGCATACCGACAAGCCACCCATTGTGCCACCAAACCGTCTCGTTTGGCTGTTCACGGATGTCACCGCAGACACTCACGGTCAACCGGAAAAAAATCGCCAAAATCAAAATATTTCAGCCAGTCCGCCGCGGCGAAACCGCAAGCCAACGCCCATCAAATAATGCGCGCGCGCAATACACCAACCCCATCGACGCCACCTTCCAGGACATCCCCGGGAACAATCGACCCAACCCCGGCCGGCGTACCGGTATAAATCAGATCACCCGCCTCGAGGCGAACCATGGTCGACAGATTGGCGATAATGTCGGTCACTTTCCACATCATGGCCGACAGATCTCCCGCCTGGCGCACATCGCCGTTCACCTTCAGCCAGATTCGGCCTGTCGCCGGGTGGCCACAGCTTGCCACGGGACAAATGGCGCCGACCACTGCAGACTGATCGAAACCCTTGCCCATATCCCAAGGATGCCCTTTCTCTTTTGCCTTCGCCTGAATATCGCGCCGCGTCAGGTCGAGGCCCACCGCATACCCAAAAATTAGTGCTTTGGCAGATTCAACTGGTACATTTGCCCCGCCAGCACCCAACGCAACGACCAACTCGACTTCGTGATGCAGGTTGTTCGTCAATGGCGGATAAGCCACGCGCAACTCGCCTTCACCACCGACTACCGCATCCCCCGGCTTGCTAAAAAAGAATGGTGGCTCGCGTCCGTCAGCCTGGTCCAAGGCCCCCATTTCGCGAGCATGATCAGCATAATTGCGGCCCACGCAAAAAACGCGTCGAACGGGAAAGCGCAGTCCGGAGCCGACAACCGGCAATGTAACGATGGGGTGCGGAGAAAATGCCAGGTTCATGAGCGCAATCCTGAGTCAGAAAACGAAAGCCAAAGTGTGCAACATTTCCACCGCTTGAGGCCAGCCAGATGTTAAAGTTTTCAGACCTCGGAAGTCGCATGGCATATTAAATAACAATGATCGTATCAAGACCGCTGCACCACCTTCTGTTGAGCCTCACGTTGATTTCAAGTGCAGCCAGCGCGGTCGGACTCGGCGAAATCAAACTTCACTCGCGAATTGGCGAACCCTTCCGCGCTGAAGTTCCGGTGATCACGGGCGGCGAATCACTTGATTCCGGGTGTTTTTCGCTGGCCCCCTTGCCCGCGTCCGACATCCCCGTCATCACGAATGGCCGGATGCGTCTGGTCCGCGTTGGCCAGGACTATCGCCTGATCATCAGTGGAAACAAAGTCATTGATGAGCCGATACTCGCCATCAACCTGCGCGCCGGATGCGGCCTTGATCTGCAGCGTGAATACGTACTTCTCCCGGGCCCACCCGTTTTAACACCTGTCAGCAGAAACGAAGTCCTGACCCAAGGGTCAGCCCGCCAATCCGAGCCAAGTCCGCAATGGCGCGAAAACCTGGTCGCCAACAACCGCGAGCATCACTTTTCCTCGGACGACATTTCAGAACATCCGGCGAAACCAAAGCCGAAGCGACGCGCCAAACAAAAAGCCACGAAACCAGTCACCCCATTGCCGCCCGATACGTTGGCTGGATTAGCCAGCGGTCGAGATCGGATCGTGCTGGGCGCAGCGCTGGACGACCCGCCGCCACCAACTGCCGGCGCGCCTCTTTCATCGACTTACGACATGAATGAGCGCATCCTGAAAATGGAAACGACGCTGCATCTCCTCAATCAGGAAGTGGATAAATTAAGTACTGCGCTAAGCCTCGGCGCTGAATCGCGCGCCATGCGGGACCAACTTCACGACCTGCAGTCCCGGCAATCAGCCACCAGCACCATGATGCCCAGCGCCCAAGCGGCTCAGTCAGTGGCGCCGGCCCGCCGCGGGACTGGCCATGGCGGCTGGCTCGAACTCCTGTTCGGACTACTGCTTGGCGGCACCGTATCCGCTGGCGTCGCACATCTGGTCAGTCGCCGCCAGGACAGCCTCAGAACTTTCGACGCGTCTCCGCGCATTGCCAAACCCGGCAAACCACCGAAACGGGCCAGCGTCTGAGTAAATAACCTAAACCGGATTCTCGACATCCACAAAGTCGCAGATGATGCCGAATCGCTGTGTCAGATGTTCGGCGAGCGCCTGAACACCATAGCGTTCCGTCGCATGGTGGCCAGCTGCCAGATAGGCCACGCCGCTCTCTCTAGCCAGATGAACGGTCTGCTCTGAAATTTCGCCGGACAAGTAGGCATCTACCCCCAAGGCAATGGCCTGTTCGAAATATCCCTGCGCCCCTCCGGAACACCAGGCAATCCGACGAACCGGCCGCGCACCATCTCCAATCACCAAAGGCGGGCGCCCTAGAACGCGGGCGACCTTTGCCGTCAACGTCGACACATCGACCGGCTCGGCCACTGTCCCCAGCCAAGCAATATCCTGCTCACCAAAGCGCCCATCGGGTAACCAGCCCAGGCGAAGGGCCAGCTGTGCATTGTTCCCCAACTCCGGGTGCGCATCCAGCGGCAGATGGTAGGCCAGTAGATTGATATCGTTCGCCAGCAAAGTCGCCATGCGCTGGCGCCGAATGCCGGTCACCCGACCGTCCTCGCCCTTCCAAAAATAACCATGGTGCACCAAGATTGCATCGGCCTGGCGCTCGACGGCAACATTCAGCAGCGCCTGGCTTGCTGTGACACCTGCAATAAGGCGCGTAACCTCGCAACTGCCTTCCACTTGCAGTCCATTTGGGCAATAATCCCGGAACTTGCCGGGCACCATCAGCCCATCCAGATAATTCACCAATTCTTCACGCTTCATCGAGACAAATTCCCATGCAGAGGTTGTGGCTGATTTTTGCACAAACAGTAACTGTTGCGCTGGCCATTCTGTTCGTCATCTCTACGCTGAAACCTGAATGGCTGCCCCAACGACAGGCAGTTGTCGCGCTGCAGGAAGCACCAACCAGCGCCGACGAAAGCAAGGCTGCTCCATTGGGTTCCTATCGCGATGCCGCCCGTGCAGCATTGCCTTCAGTCGTTCACATCTACACGACGCAGGAAATCAAGCAGCAGCGCCACCCGCTGTTCGACGACCCTATTTTCCGCCATTTTTTTGGCGAACGACCGGACGGTCAGCCACAGCGAAATTCCGGCCTCGGTTCTGGCGTCATCGTCAGCGCCAATGGCTACATCCTGACCAATTTCCACGTCATTGACGGTGCCGACGATATTCAGGTTTCGCTCAATGACAACAAGACCTACAAGGCCAAGGTCATTGGCAGCGACCCCGAATCCGACTTGGCCATCCTGCAGATCAATGCTGACAAGTTGCCGGCAATCACCTTCGGCCAGATCGACAGCCTGCGCGTAGGCGATGTCGTGCTCGCCATCGGCAACCCCTTCGGCGTCGGCCAGACCGTAACGATGGGTATTGTGTCTGCCCTCGGCCGCTCCCATCTAGGCATAAACACCTTCGAAAACTTCATCCAGACCGATGCTGCGATCAACCCCGGCAACTCCGGTGGCGCGCTGGTAGACGCTAACGGCAATCTGATCGGCATCAATTCGGCCATCTATTCACGGAGCGGCGGATCGCTCGGCATCGGCTTTGCAATTCCTGTCTCCACTGCCCGCAGCATCATGGAACAAATCATCCGAACCGGCGCCGTGACGCGTGGCTGGATCGGCGTTGAGGCACAGGAGATTACGCCGGATCTGGCCGAATCCTTCGGCCTACCGGATACGGAAGGCGCGCTGATTGCCGGCGTCGTGCGTGGCAGTCCGGCCGATGCAGCCGGCATCCGGCCCGGCGATGTCCTGCTGTCGGTCAGTAGCAAACCGGTCAAGGATCCGCAGGTCATGCTCGACCTGATTGCCGCCCTGACCCCGGATGAGCGCGTCAATTTCCGATTGCGCCGAGACAAGAGCATTCTTGAGGTGCAGGTCAGGATCGGCAAGCGGCCAGCCACCATGCGCGCCGAAAAAGAGTAAGCAACGATGTGCCAGCTGCTTGGCATGAACTGCAATTAGCCAATTTAATTGAATAAAATCAATTAGTTACAAATATAAATTATTTATTTGTGTCACCTTTACAGTGGATTCTGTGTAGCCTGAACGTGCTACCGCAGAGCCACCTGCGCTCTGCTGCATTAGAGCCTGAATTTACTGTGCTCATGTGAAGCCCCCTCTAAGAGTTCTCGAGTGCTAGCCGCCCCCCTCACCCCCTCTCCAGCAGCGACCTCACGCATTCCCTGCCAATTAGAGTGACACGGAATGGACAGGGAAACTCTCAACTATCTCCTGTCCGTTCATAAACGATCCCACTGTTTTCTGTGCCGGTCATCTGTATATATGTCTCTCGGTGTAGCTCATGCTATAGCTCCTGTACCTGCACAAGCGTCCTGTGCATTTGCTTCTAGGGCTACTAATCCCGGGTTAGACCGGGGTAGCTATCTGGTCGCCGCTCGCATCCTCTCTTCTTCCATCTAGTGTCACTCTATTGTTTTCAATTTATAATCAATAGCTTACCAATCAACCGATTGCCTACTATTTAAGCAATACCAATACTGTTAATACATACAGTATTTTATGCAGTGCCAGCCAAGATCGAATCACTCAATGGTCAAGCACTCACTTTGCAGCAGCCCCTCCAGAGCCGTCTATCAAACATTGAATGAGACACCCAAGGCAACCCCCTCCTCGCAGTGTTTAGTCCCGCCTGAGCGCCTTGTAGAACCTCCCTGAATCATCCCTGAATCAACTTTGAATACAGGCTTGAATACCGCTTGCCATGCCCTCCCTTGAAATGGTATAAATCCACCTAACGCTCGTTAGTGAGTCTTATACCACAAAAGGGAACCAGCCATGCCGAACGCCAAGACCAACACAAAGCTAGTTGCTTATCAGCGTGTCAGCACCACGAAGCAAGGCAATTCCGGCCTAGGGCTGGAGGCTCAGCAAGCAGCGATTCAAGCGTACGCAGATCGCACAGGGGCTTGCATAGTTGAGTCATTTACCGAGATTGAATCTGGCAAACTGAACGAGCGCCCCGAGTTGTTGAAAGCACTACACCATGCAAAGGTTACAGGCTCAGTGCTGGTTATTGCCAAGCTGGATCGCCTATCAAGGAATGCGGCCTTCCTTCTGACGCTGCAAGACTCGGGGGTTAGGTTCGTAGCCGCTGACATGCCAGAAGCGAATAACTTCACAGTTGGCATCATGGCTCTAGTTGCCCAGCAGGAGAGAGAGGCCACGAGCAAGCGTACGAAGGAAGCTCTTCAGGCTGCGAAGGCTAGGGGCACCAAGCTAGGCAATCCTAATGGTGCCGCCGCACTACTGAGGGCCGGCAAGGGTAATGCAGCCGGGGTACAAGCCGTAAAGGCAAAGGCACAAGAGTACGCCCAAGAGATGCAGGCTGTACTCACACACCTTCAGGCACAGGGCAAGACCTCCCTTGGGGCATTAGCAGAAGCTCTCAACGTGGGCGGGTACAAAACGCCACGGGGCGGGGCATGGCACAAGACATCAGTTAAGAACCTTCTAGCTCGTACTAACCCGTCGAGTTATCAAAATTAAACAACTCGGCAGGCTTAACTTCCAGTGCATCAGCAAGCCGGCAAATATTGATCAGGGCTATATTCCGCTGTCCGCGCTCCACGCCACCCAAGTAGCTCCGCGCCACACCAGATTCAAGGGAAAGCATTTCCTGGCTCCACCCCTTTGCTTTCCTTAACAGGGCAAGTCGCTTTCCGAATAGCTTGCGTGCGTCCAAAGCACATCCCCAAAGGGAAAAGATGCTATGGAGACGACCTCTATGAGGCGACGCCCTATGAGTGACAAATACCAATGTCACACGTATGATTTATCAATCATAGTAGCCATCGGGAGTTTTAGTTTGAAAGCTGCGTTTGTATTGATCGCCCCACTTGCGCTTTCAGCATGTGCGACACAGAGCACCGGCCCTGTAGCCGTAGGCAATGGAACTTATGTTGTATCCCGCCAAGCCGGAGCGTTCCCCAGTGGTCGCGAGCCTTTGCTGGTCGATGCAATTACTGAAGCACAAACTAAGTGCTCAAGCACCGGAAAAGGTGTGAAGCTAATTTCTCAAACGGAAAACCCCGGCCCGTACATCATGGGGAACTATCCGAAAGCAACTGTAGTTTTCTCTTGCGAATGAACATGGAAATAGCACTCGTAATCATTGCACTGATTATTGCCGCTTGGTTCTGGAGCGCAAGACAACACGACAAACATACAACGCTAGACTTTGATGTTTGGGTTTCCAAATACGATTCCACCTCCTCGCCCGCCTCGCGTTCAGCAATGGCTGTATCCTTGCTACAACAAGCCATTCACTTTGCATGGACATTGGGTGCGATCAACAGTAAGCAAAGAGACCTTGTTACCCAAATCTTCAAAAGACAAGGTGCAAATGCAACCATGATTCAATTCATGGGTTCGGCTCTTCCCTCAGTGATTCGTGTCGTTGGCGAACGAGAAGTAGTTAACAGCCCTGCACGAGTGGTTGGTGCCCTCATGCTAGTTTCATGGATGTCCGAAGAAGATGAGAGAGAAAGTGCTATTAGAAACTTTCTCTCACTGAGACTCCCCTAACAAGCGTTATCTGTTTCTTTCACGGTAGCAAAGATCACAGAACGCACAGCCTCGATAGCATCCAGCCCTCTAGCAAGAGGAATTCCCGATCCATACACCGCTGCAACTCCCGGCACCTTATGCCCCATCAATCGTTCCCGTAGCTCTGAATCTATCCCGGCATTAACTGCTATGTCTTTCCAAGAGTGCCGCATCTGGTACAACGTACGGCCCCCCGTCATCTCCTTAAACCTCGTTCCGAATGACGACACAGCCCCATGTGGAGAACGCTCGTTTCTCTCCTGCCATTCCAACATCTCCCGCAATCGCTGAACTGGCATAACTTCCCGAGTTCCATCACTTAGGGGTATCTCGCGCTCCGATGCCTTGTTCTTTCCATCGACAAGACGGAGGTACAACCCTTCCTCTCCGAACACATCTGTTTTGGTCACAAGATCGATTGGTCTTGCTTGAATTAATTCCCGTGGCCTCATACCGAGCACAGCCAACACCTCGACAGCGATTGCATCGAACTGTGAAGCTCCGCCCCCGTAGTCATTCCGAACCTTCACAGGAACTGGCCTACTCTCGAATGCCTGCAACGCTGCGCGAATCTCCTGAATCGGCATGCTTTGCCGATCACCCACCCGAGGCTGCATAACGCCCTGTAGCTCACGCAATACCGGAGCACTAAGCCTAGGAAGAACACAGCGAAGAGCAGACACCATGCAATCAAGCTGGCCTTTCACGCTCCGAGGCTGAATCACTTGCAAACGAGCGTTGCTCCACTCCCGCAAACCATCCTGAATATCTGATTCCCCAACGCTCCGAACCTTTATCTTCGGCAGAAGCGATTTCGCCAACCTATACCGCTGGGGGGCTACCTTGTGCAGGTATTCACGCAATGCCCGATCACAAAGCACCGACCATGTTTCCGTGTTTGCCTCACTCCCCGACTGGGTAGCAATAGGCTGCTTTATTGCGCTCGATTGCGTTGCAGGTTCCGGAGGGAGTGGCTGAGCTTGTATTGCCAACTCGATTCCATTCAGACACGCCTGCGCTTCGATAGCCGTCTGAGGGCCGGGGCTGGGCATAGGTGCTGTAAGAGCAGACGAGTAATAATCTTTCCAGCGCCTGATGGTATCTTGCCAGCCCTGCGGATCACGTTGCTGCTCTTCCACCACCCTAGTAGCTGCAAGCCGAATCAACTCGGGAACCCGACCTAAGATGCCATCTGCACTTCTCGGAGTATCCGCAATAGCTGTGCTGGCTGCACTATCAACCGGCGTTGCTTCATCCCCGTGCGCTGCTACAAGCTCCGCCTGCTTTATCTCCTGCTGAAACTTATGATCCCGCCTAGCCTCCTCACAGATCGTATCGAACTGCACAGACACGACCCGAGAGAGTTTTTGTGCCTCTCCTTTGACCATCGTCTTAAGACTCTGCATGTAGGTCGCTTTACCTAACACCTTGGCAACATCCTGCGGATAACGCCGCCTGTAGTACCAGAGACTTGAATCTGTTTTTTTATGTAAAAATTCGGCCAACGTGTCACCCTGTCGTGTTTCCAATTTCCGCCAGTCTGTGTCACCTCTAATAAATCAAGGAAACTCCGCATAACACCTGTATTAACAAGCATCTTGAGCAGATAGCCTAACATGAAAAGAGAAAGAAAATGTGCCAGCTTCTTGGCATGAACTGCAATGTGCCGACTGACATCTGCTTCTCATTCAGCGGATTTCGGGTTCGTGGTGGCGCGACAGACGTCCATTCGGATGGCTGGGGTATCGCCTTCTTTGAGGGCAAGGGCACCCGACTTTTCCTCGACCCGCAGCCATCCAGCACCTCGCCGGTTGCCGAACTGGTGCGACAGTATCCGATCCGTTCTAAAAACGTGATCGCCCATATCCGCAAGGCGACACAGGGGGCGGTGGGACTGGAGAACACACACCCGTTCATGCGCGAACTTTGGGGGCGCTACTGGATATTTGCCCATAACGGCAATCTGTTCGATTTCATTCCGCAACTCGACGGCAGTTTTGTGCCGGTCGGTCTGACCGATAGCGAACGCGCCTTCTGCTGGCTACTGCAGGAACTGCGCCGCCGTTTCGGGCGCCATGTGCCAGATCGCAACGACCTGTTCGACGCTATTCACGCACTGACACTGGAAATATCGCGCCATGGCGAGTTCAATTTCCTGCTCTCAAATGGTGATTGCCTGTTCGCCCATGCCTCAACCAAACTCAGCCACATCGTGCGCCAGGCGCCATTTATGCAGGCCCACCTCAAGGATCAGGATGTCACTGTCGATTTCAGTGATGTCACGTCGCCCGAGGACCGCGTGGCTGTGATTGCCACGTTGCCACTGACCGACAACGAGGTATGGGCCGAAATGCAGCCGGGCACACTGTGGTGGTTCGAGGAAGGCGTGCCGGTCAAAACCTTGCAAACGCGGCCGGGGCCGGTCAAAAAACCGGACTGATCAATCGCCAGAAAGCTTGCGGAAATCCTCTTCCGCCTTGCTCATTTCAGTTTCCATTTTTGCTTCATTTCCCGGGTTGACCGCAGCATCGGTCACTGGTCGCGACACCAAGCGCGATGCGATGATGCCCAGTTCATAGAGCAGGCACATGGGCACAGCCAGCGCCAGTTGGGAAACCACGTCCGGCGGCGTCACGACCGCGGCAACCACAAAGGCGCCGACAATGAAATATGAGCGCCACTCCTTGAGCTTATCAACGGTAACCACGTTCAACTTGACCAGCATGACCAGCGCAACCGGCACCTCGAAGGCGATGCCAAAGGCCAGGAACATGGTCATGACAAACGACAGGTAGGCTTCAATGTCAGGTGCCGGCGTAATGCTTTTTGGGGCAAAGCTGGAAATAAAACTGAACACTTGCCCGAAGACGAAGAAGTAACAAAACGCCATGCCGGAAATGAACAGCAGCGAGCTGGAAATAATCAGCGGTATACCCAGACGCTTTTCATGGGCATACAGGCCAGGTGCAATGAATGCCCAAACCTGGTAAAGAATGTAAGGCAAAGCAAACACGAATGCCACCATCGCGGTCACCTTCAAGGGCACCATGAATGGCGTAATGACGCCGATGGCAACCATCTTCGTGCCTTCCGGCAAGGCTCTGGTCAGCGGCGCAGCGAGAATGTCGTAAATC
Organism: Azonexus sp.; assembly: GCA_035328505.1. Classification (GTDB taxonomy): domain Bacteria; phylum Pseudomonadota; class Gammaproteobacteria; order Burkholderiales; family Rhodocyclaceae; genus Azonexus. The sequence continues at coordinate 765 of DAOLIO010000081.1, read as the reverse complement.
ACGCCCGGTCCCGGGTAGAGACACAGAATGCCGAGCACCACGACAACCGCAATCAGACTGCGCAACACACGGTCACGCAATTCGATCAAATGCGAAATAAAGGAATCTTCCTGCGGTTCGCTCATGCCGCAGGCTTGCTGGTGCTATCAGCGACAGGCAATGTCTCAGTCAGATTTGCTGCCGATTGCACTTCCGTCACCGCCTCTTTTGCTGGTACTTCAATGGCGCTGCGCGCTGTTTCAAATTCCTTGCGCACTGAACTCTCCAGTTCGCGTGCCGACTCGGTGACCTGGGACTGCAATTTGCGCAACTCATCGAGCTGCACCTCACGACTGATATCGGATTTCACGTCATTGACGTAACGCTGGGCACGGCCAAGCAAGTGCCCGAGCGTACGCGCAACCTTGGGCAAGCGCTCGGGGCCAATGACGATCAACGCCACAAAGCCGATCACAATCAACTCGGAAAAACTGATATCGAACATGGATTTGAAGCCGGATCATGAAACGGGCAAAGCCCGATTCGGTCATCAGGACTTGGTTTTTTCCTTAACGTCAACGTCAATGGTTTCGCCACTGACTTGCTGAGTCGGTTGTGCAACATCAGCCGGCTTGCTGTCCGCACTTGCCTCCTTCATGCCTTCCTTGAAACCCTTGACGGCGCCACCCAGATCCTGCCCAACGTTACGCAATTTCTTGGTACCGAAAATGAGCATCACGATGACCAAAACGATCAACCAGTGCCAAATGGAAAAACTGCCCATGA
>DAOLIO010000080.1:0-11634 GCA_035328505.1 Azonexus sp. | reverse complement strand
TTTTCAGCCTCCTTGGCCAGCTTCCTGGCGTAATCCATGGCCAGGTCGTAATCGTGGATGGAGCAGGGCCCGATCACCACCAGCAGACGATCGTCGGCGCCATGCAGGACACGGTGAATGGCCTGACGGGCATCGAATGTGGTTTGTGCGGCGCGGGTGGATACCGGATATTCGCGGAAAACGTGGGCTGGCGGCACCAGCTCCTTGATTTCCCTGATACGCAGGTCATCGGTATTTGGTTTGCTCATTGGCGAAATTTGCAGCGTCATGCCCAGCCCCATTTATTAATGCTGTAAAAAGCGGCATTCTACCGGATGACCATGGAAGATATTGATTTGCCCCCCTCTCAGGACATTCCGCCACAGCCTGTGAAAGGGCGCGGGGCAGTGGGCAATGTTGATCACCGCTTCAGCATTGAGCGCCGTTGCCCGGAGGATGACGGCTGGACGCCGGAGCAACCGTCGTTACCGCAAACCAGTCTGCAGGTGGATATGGCAAAGAGCATCATCAGCCATAACGATTCACCGGATCTGCCTTTCGAGCAGTCATTGAATCCCTATCGCGGCTGCGAACATGGCTGCATTTACTGCTATGCACGCCCCACTCATGCCTACCTTGGCCTGTCACCGGGCCTTGATTTCGAAACACGGATCTTTGCTAAGCCGGAGGCTGCCCGAATCCTGCGCGATGAACTGGCACGGCCGGGCTATCGTTGCTCGACCATAGCCTTGGGCAGTGCGACCGATGCCTACCAGCCCTTCGAGCGCAAGGAGCGGCTAAGCCGTGCCGTACTTGACGTTCTGCTCGAAGCCCGTCATCCCGTCAGCGTCATTACCAAATCATCGTTGATCGTGCGTGATCTGGATGTATGGTCGGCACTTGCCCGGCAAAATCTGGCCCATGTCGCTTTTTCCCTGACCACCCTGAACGGTGCGCTGGCACGCCAGCTGGAGCCGCGCGCCAGCGCGCCGCAAGCCCGTCTGGCGGCGATGGCAAAGCTGGCGGCCGCCGGCATTCCGGTATCGGTATTTGTTGCGCCGCTCATACCCGGCATCAATGATCATGAACTGGAAAAGCTGCTCACAGCCGGCCGCGACCACGGGGCAACCAGCGCCTGCTACACGCTTTTGCGACTGCCATACGAGGTGGCCGGCCTGTTCCGCGACTGGCTGGCCTGGCACGCGCCGGAGAAGGCCGCGCGAGTCATGTCCATACTTTACGATTTACGGGGCCAGCGCACCAATGATCCGAATTTTGGCAGCCGGATGACTGGCCTCGGCCATTTTGCCAAGCTGATCCAGCAGCGCTTTGCGCTGGCCTGCCGGCGGCTCGAACTGGCGCAGGAAGTGCCGAGTCTGGATTGCTCCCTGTTTACAGCACCAGAAATACCGGTAAATGATCGGCAACTCAGTCTGTTCTAGCTACCTGGATACTTTCTCGTAGAGATCGACGACCACCTCCATTTCTTCCAGAATGCGTTCGCTGGTGGTTGCCACCACCTGTCGTGGCCGCAGGTCGACACCGGCTTTTTGACCCAGTGCAATCTCGAAAAACATCCATTGCTGCTTGACCAATGACAACCCATCGGTAATTTGCTGCGTATTGACGCGCGCACTCGACAGTTCGACCAGCGCATCGGCAAAATCCTTGCGTGCGCGGTCCAGATTGCCCGCATCCCGCTCGCTTGCAATGTTCCATGCAGCCGCCTGGTAATACTTCGCCATGCGCTGCGACAGCATCCGCTGGCGCCCGGAAAGATTGACCAGATGCCCGGCGCTGGTGCCTGACCGCTTTTCAAGCAGCGTCGTTCCCTGTTGTGCCAGTGCCAGCACCTCATCCGACATGAGCAACACCTTTCGCCCGTTCTCGGGCGATACCGGGGTCGCTACCAGTACATCCTTGTAGGCTTGCCATGACTTTTCCAGTGCCGAGTAGGCATCCTTGATCTCAGGCGATGGCGCATACGCCTTCAACTCGATCAACTGGCGATCGAATGCAGCAACAGAGCTGTCCAGGACCTTCTTGCTGCGGTCAACGTCAATTTTCTGGCCAATTTGAAAATAGGCCTTGGCCATGCGTTGCGACAACATGCGCTGTCGCCCGGCCTTGTTGATCGCTGCATTGATATCGTCGATCTGGGACCAGGCTTCACGCCCGGTCAGCGCAAGGAATATGACGAGCATCGCACTCAGAACAGTTTTCAAATGGCCTCCGCTGGCGGCTCAAGACGAGCCCAAAGATACCCCGGGAGCTTACTGTCAGATCATGACAAAAATCAACACTGTTACGTAACCATCAGCAATCAGGGAAGCTGGGTCAGGTAATTGGCGATCGCAACGATCTCTTCATTTTTCAGGGTAGCCGTCGCAATGCTCATCAGCTGATTGTTGCGAACACCTGTCCTGTCGCGATAGCGAGTGATCGACGCTTGCAGGTATGGCACTTTCTGACCGGCGATACGCGGATAAAGCTCGCCCCCATGCGCCTGCTGGCCGTGACAGCGCGCACACAGTTTGTCGAACAAGACCTTGCCGCTGGCGGCCAGACTGGCATCAGCACGGCTCGGCACTACCGGATTATTGGCATAGAACAGGGCAATCTGCAGGCGATCATCATCCTTGAGCACCTTGATCAAGCCCTGCATGAATGGGTCCTTGCGCTCGCCGACAGAAAATTTCCGAATCTGCTCCAGCAGATATGCCGGATTCTGGCCGGCCAGGTTAGGCACATCCGGCGTTTTGCTGATGCCGTCCTCGCCGTGGCAATTGGCACAAAAAAAGGATGCCTTCTTGCCCGCTTCAACCGCCGTTTTCAGGGCAGCCGGATCGCCCTGCATGGCTTTCAAACGTTCAGGCAATGACGCCTGCCCCTGTGCCGAGGCGTTCATCATCAACAATCCCAGCAAGGCGAGCAAGACTCTCATGACGACACCTTCGAACACTGAATTATTGCGGATTATGCAGTGCCACCCACCGTCAGTCCATCAATTCGCAAGGTTGGCTGGCCGACGCCGACCGGCACGCTCTGGCCATCCTTGCCGCACGTACCGACGCCCGGATCAAGCTTCAGGTCGTTGCCGATCATCGAAACGCGGGTCATCGCGTCCGGACCGTTGCCGATCAGCGTCGCGCCCTTGATTGGCCGGGTGATCTTGCCGTCTTCGATCAGGTAAGCCTCGCTCATCGAGAAGACAAACTTGCCGCTGGTGATATCGACCTGTCCGCCACCGAAATTGGCTGCGTAGATACCCTTCTTGACCGACTTGATGATTTCAGCCGGGTCGTGCTTACCGGCCAACATCATGGTGTTGGTCATGCGCGGAATCGGCAGGTGGGCGAAGGATTCGCGCCGGCCGTTGCCGGTCGGGGCGACGCCCATCAGACGGGCATTCAGGCTGTCCTGCAGGTAGCCCTTGAGGATGCCGTCCTCGATCAGCACGGTCCGTTGCGTCGTGTTGCCCTCGTCATCAATGTTCAGCGAACCGCGACGGTCGGCAATCGTGCCGTCGTCGATCACGGTAACGCCTTCGGCGGCAACGCGCTGGCCGACCCGGCCGCTGAAGGTCGAACTGCCCTTGCGATTGAAATCACCCTCCAGCCCATGGCCGACAGCTTCGTGCAACAGAATGCCCGGCCAGCCCGAGCCCAGCACGACAGTCATCTGCCCCGCCGGCGCCGGATCGGCGTGAAGGTTAACGACAGCCTGATGGACGGCCTCCTTGGCATAGCGCTGGAGGATTTCATCGTCGAAATAGCCGAAGTCGAAACGGCCGCCACCGCCGGCCGAGCCCTGCTCGCGCTTGCCATTCTCCTCGATGATGACCGAGATCGAGCAGCGCACGAGTGGCCGGATATCGGCAGCCAGACGACCATCGGAGCCGGCAACGAGCACCACTTCATACTCGCCGGCGAGCGAGGCCATGACTTGCTGAACGCGCGGGTCCAGCGCCCGGGCAAACCCTTCGAGACGCTCCAGCAATTTGACCTTGGCTTCAGCCGGCAGGGAGGCAATCGGGTCATTCGGCACATACAGCGACCTTGCTGCGGTCGACGGGAAAAATTGGCCAAAACTGGAATTTTGCCCGGCGGCGCCAATGGCTCGCACGGCATTGGCGGCATCGCCCAAGGCCTGCATACTGATGTCATCGGAGTAGGCAAAGGCGGTTTTCTCACCGGACAGCGCGCGTACGCCAACCCCCTGGTCAATATTGAAACTGCCCGACTTGACGATGCCTTCATCGAGGCTCCAGGCCTCGGAGCGGGAATACTGAAAATAGAGGTCCGCGTAATCGACCTGATGCGTCAGAATCTGGCCAAATGTCCGCGACAGGTCGCCTTCGGAAAGGGAGAAAGGGGCCAGCAGCAGGGATTCGGCTTGCGCCAGCGCACTGTCTTGAATCATGAATGCTTCCTTAAAGTTTACGGTGCGCGAGCGCCGGCAGGCTCTCGCGAATTTCTGAAATACGCTGGTGACTGAGGTCGGCGATCACGACGCCCGGCCCCCGTTGCTTCCGATCGAGAATCTCGCCCCACGGGTCAATGACCATGCTGTTCCCGTGGGTCAGTCGCCCATTTTCATGGCGCCCACCCTGTCCGACAGCAAGAAGATAACACTGGTTCTCGATGGCACGGGCGCGCAGCAAAATTTCCCAGTGGGCCCGGCCGGTGGTTTCGGTAAATGCCGCCGGCACGAGGATCAGGTCGACCGGCGCCAGCGCGCGGTAGAGCTCGGGAAAGCGCAGGTCATAGCAGATCGACAGGGCAACCCGTCCAAACGGTGTATCGACGGCCACCGGGTGATCCCCCGGCTCGATGAAACTGGCTTCGTCATAGCTCTCGTCGCCCTTCCTGAATCCGAATAAATGTACCTTGTCGTAACGCTTGACACATTCGCCATCCGGATTGAAGACCAGGCTGGAATTGCGCATCTTGTCCGGGCTGGCTGCGGTCAACGGGATGGAACCGGCAAAAAGCCAAATGCCGTGGCGCTGGGCGGTTTCCGCCAGCCAGGACTGGATCGGCCCGTTGCCGAACTCCTCGCGCGCCCGGACCCGATCTGCATCGGCAGCACCGATGATCGGAAAATATTCGGGCAGCACCGCCAGTTGCGCCCCCTGCCCGACCGCGTCGTCAATCAGTCGGGCAGCGGTCGCCAGATTGTCTGCAACGCGAGGGCCGGAGATCATCTGCAAGCCGGCGATACGGCAATTCTGCTTGTTCAAGGTTTGCTTTCCTCAGGTTGGCTGTCCTCTTCCGGCGCGGGCTTCACTTCCTGTGACGATTCGCCCGCCTTGTCGACCGCAGGGTCGGCCCACGTACCCGTCACATGATACCGGTAGCTGAACAAGCGGTTGAGCGGCTTTTTGAGCACGGTGTTGGCCACCAGTGCCGCGGCGCCAATCACCGGATGGGCCAAGGCTGCGGCGCCCACTGCCGCCAGGCCGCCCAGTTCCGGCCGGACGACCACCTGCAGATTCTGCGTTTCATTTTTCAGATCGGTTTCACCCTGCATTTCAATCTGGGCAGCCGGGCCGCTGATGCGCAAGGGCTCAGTCGTGCGCATGATGCCTTTGCGCACCGACAATTTGGCCTCGATGCTGTCGAACGCCAGACCATCACTGAAAATATCGCGAAAATCCAGGGTCAGGCGGCGCGGCAACGATTGCAGGGAAATCAGCCCAAGCAGCTTGCCGACGCCCGGTTCCAGCTTGTTGAACTGCCCCTTTTCAGCCTCGACGGTCATTTGCCCCGTCATGGACGGGTAATGGATAGCGGTAAGCGGACCGTTCCACTGCAAATCTCCCGCCATTTTCGCCTTGCCACGCCTGACTGCGTCCATGTAGCCCAGGCGATCCAGCAACTTACCGGCATCCTTGGCCGTCAACTCGAAATCCAGTCGTGTCTGGTGACGCCCGCTATTCACCCAGACCCCCTTGCCCTTCAGCCCGCCATCCGGATTTTGCAGGCTCAGGTTATCGAGATGCCACGCCCCCTTGTCATTGCGCGCCTTCAACTCCAGTTTGCCGAGCGCCTTTTCGCCGAGATAAAAATCGTCCACCACCAGACTCATGCCCGGCAAGGTATTGATCAATGACGAGGCACTGTCGGCCGCCTCGGCGGCCGGCTTGATAATCAGGCGCTTGAAATTGCCTTCGACCCAGCCTTCACCGGCGCTGTTCCAGAAAACGTCGCCAATCGCTTCACGCGTATTCAAGCCGATTTGCCAGCCGCCATCACGCGGCCGCAGGCTGACATCCACCTGGTTGTAGTCACGCTCGAACAGGCGTAACTGAGGGGTTTTGAGCGTCACCACATTGAGTGCCAGCCCGGCGCCATCCCCACCGCCAGCGGCGCCATCCGGCAGGAAGTTCTTCCAGGCGTCGGCATCAATTCGCGGCACGGCAACCCGTACCGCCAGCCCCTTGTCAGGCAGGCGCGGCTCGGCATCGCCCACCGCAAAAACGCCACGCTCCCAGGCCTCCTGACGGCGCACGATGATGCCCTGGGCGACCTTGCCCAGGGTAATTCGGTATTGTTCGCGCTGGGCATCCGGCGCCGAACGCTCGATGCGCAAGGCCAGCGGGGTCGTGGCTGTCTTGTTGAGCGGGTCCGGCAAAGGTGAACTGATACCGAGCAGATCCGATTCGACCACCACTTCGGCATTGCGCCGACGAATGCTGATATCGGCCTTCCATGCAGCATTGCCGCTCAGGTGGTTGATCAGCGGCCAGCCAAAATGTTTGCTCACCTCACCGATATGGGCGTTGCCAGCCGCCTGAACCAGCACCTTGTCGCCGGCACTGTTCACCTGCACCTTGAGCGGCCCACCAAATACCTGGCCACTGATATCCTGCGCGGCCACTGTATTTTCGGTCAGCAACAGGCGACCATTGACCTGCGTCAGCGGAGGCAGCCCGGCCAGCGGTTGCAACTGATTGTTCTGGAACCGATAGTCACCGCGCATCTTGGTATCCAGCGCATGCCGCAGCGGTATGTCGAGTTCCAGATTGAGACTGCCATTACCGACCGCCTTCATGCCGTCGGTAAAGCGATCTATCTTTTCGGCCACCGGACTTTTTTCGATGAACCGGAAAAACTCGCTGGTCGGCCCCTGCGCCAAACCACGCACCAGCAACATTTCTTCGTGCGACTCGAAATCGGGAATATCGACCTTGACGCCGGACAGGGAGGCACCGAGGATGCGGCCCTTGCTGGCCAGAATACTCATCCCGGTACCAAAACTCATGTCCGCGTCGATGTCATCGATGACCGGCCAACCATCTGCGTAGTCAATTTTGGCACCTGCCGCCTTGGCGGTGACAATGAACTTGCCCCCCTTGCCGTCGCGAAACGGGAAATCCTTCAGATTTCCCTTGAGGATCAGTTTTCCGTCGTAGCCACGCCCGGCCACAATGCCGCGCCGAAGCCAGTTGCGGGCGGCCGCATTGACCGCATGTGGCATGTAGCGCCAGACCGCACGCCCTTCGCCGCGATCAACTGTGGCCGTCAGATCAATTTCTCCCGGCCCGTCGCCGGTAAAACGATAGGTTCCCTGAGCCGAACCCGCAGCATCCGGCCCGGCGAACTCCAGTTTATCGAGCTTGATGTCGATCGCCTGCGACGTCGTTTTCCAGCTTGCCTTGGCCTTTAGCGCACTCAGGGCGATATCAGGCTCGGGAAACACGGCCGGCAGTGACAGGCTGGACGTCCCCGAATTGAGAACCAGCACGCCCCCTTTTTCGGACAGATCAACATTGCCTGAAACTCCGCTGGCGCCTGGAAAATAGTGATCAGCCTCGATACCCAGCTCCTGGAAGCCCGCTTTCAGGCTGTAGCGCGTCAGATTTTCGCCATCCAGCACCCAACTAGCGCGCAACTCGGAAATACGGCCCTGCGGACGATGACGCAACAGCAGTTCCCGGCTGTGGGTATCGAGCGGCAGATACGAAGCCAGCCGGCCAAGCGCCGCCAAATCAAGGAAACTGGCGCTGGAATTGCCGTTGACCGTAGCCGTCTTTGCATCCTGATGCCAGTCCACCTTGAAATCGGTCGGCGCTATGCGCAGGCCATCCTGGGTCAGAAGCTCCACCTGCTGTCCGGTGACCGCCCAGTGATTGGCCTTGTAATCCCCCTCAAGGCGCCCGCGCATGCTGGCCAACTCGAGCTCGGGAAGCTTTCGGCCAAGGCGGATCCGCAACTCCTCCAGGGCGACGTCAGCCGTCACCTTGCCCGCCCCCTTGTCGAGATCCCCCCAGACCCGCAAGGCGCCACGACCCTGCGGCAAATGGACCGGATAATCAATCCAGGTCCGCCATCCGGCGAGGTCGGCATAATCCAGCTCGACAAATATCTTTCCGGACAAGCGCTCAAGCGCCTCGCCGAGATCCCCCTTGACCTCGCCACGCACGTCGACACGGGAAGCCAGTTCATCCGGCGGGGCTGCCGACAAGCCAAAGCGATGATGTCGCCCGCTGTTGTCCAGCGCGAACTGCAAATCTTCAAGCACCAGCGGTGGCGCCTTGCGCAGCTGGTCTTCCCAGACGATGGTTGCATCCCGGATACGGATTTGCTTTTGTTCCAGCACCCATTCGGCAAAGGCCGGATCGCTCTCGCCCTCGGTATCCATCCCGGCCACCGTAATCTTGCCATTCGCATCGCGGCGTACATGCAGTACCGGCCCGTCAAAAGCCAGTAGCGACAACCTTGGTCGCAATCGCCACAAGGTCTGCCACGACAAGACCCCTTCAACATGGGCCAGAGAGAAGGCCGGCGCGCCCTGATGGTCAGCGACCTCCACATTTTCCAGTACGAGATCGGGGTTCAGCCCTTTCCAGTGCGCTTCGATCCGCCCAATCTTCACCGGCTGACCGACCGCCTGCGTCGCCGCCTGTTCAATCTCGGTCTGGTAATCGCTTATTTTTGGCAGCACTGCATAGCGCAGGGCAAGCAGCAGAATGGCAAAGGCCAGCCAGGCGAACAGCAGCCCCCAGCCCAGCAGACGCAGACCGCGGCGGACCGCGCGCTTTGCCAGCAGCGGCCAGAGCCAGTGCAGACGGTGATACAGCGCAACGCGAACGTCCGGCGAAATCACCTTGGAAACTTCGTGCAGCGGGTCACTCACACGTCAAACCGTTTTGCCAGAGGGGGTAATTGGTCACTACAATCAAAGGCTGGATAAAAACGACATTCTACCTTTTCGGCAAAGGTGCCGACGGACCATCATGGACACCACCCTCGACCCTCGCTGGCAAGCCGCTATCAACCATAGCCGCTATCTGGCCAATATTCTGCAGTCGCGCCCGGAGCTGATCCCCGAACTCGCGGCCACCTGGCAGGCCCCCCTGACCGAAGAACTGCTGCTTGCGCCACTTCAACAGGCGTTCTCCGACGACGATACTGTCCGCGCGGCCTTGCGCCGTCTGCGGCATCGCGCCATGGCCCATCTCATTCTGCGCGACCTGGGTGGACTAGCGCCACTGAGCGAGATTGTCGAGAGCATGACCGTGCTCGCCAACGTGACCACCAATTTCACGCTCGATTTCTATCACCGACAACTGGTCGCGACCTACGGCGAGCCCCTGGACAAGCACGGCCAGCCACAGCGCATGATGGTCATCGGCATGGGCAAACTCGGCGGGCGCGAGCTGAATGTGTCCTCCGACGTTGATTACATTTTCATCTACCCGGAAGACGGTGACACCGCTGGTCCGAAGAGTATCGAAAACTTCGACTTCTTTACCCGGCTGGGCAAGCGCATCATCGGCGCCCTCGGCGACCTCACCGCCGACGGCCAGGTTTTCCGTGTTGACATGCGCCTGCGGCCCAATGGTGATTCAGGCCCCCTAGTTTGCTCGCTTGATTCGCTGGAAAACTACCTGATCACACAAGGTCGCGAGTGGGAGCGTTACGCCTGGATCAAGGGCCGCACGATGAATACCGGCGACAACCTGCAACCGGCGTGGGTCACCGCGATGCAGAATATCGCCCGGCCGTTCGTCTTCCGCAAATATCTGGATTTTGGCGCCATCAATGCCATGCGTGACCTGCATGCGCAAATCCGGCGCGAAGTGGCGCGCAAGGACATGGCCGACCACGTCAAACTTGGCCCCGGCGGCATTCGCGAAATCGAATTCATTGCCCAAGTCTTCCAGTTGATTCGTGGTGGCCGCGACTCCGCGCTACAAATCCGGCCAACGCTACTGGTGTTGAAGCTGCTAGTGGATCGCAAGCTGATCCCCTCGGAAACCGAGCAGGAACTCCGTGACGCCTATGTTTTTCTGCGTCGTCTCGAACACCGCTTGCAATACGTCGAAGACAAGCAAACGCACATGCTCCCGGTCGACCCGGAAAATCAACAAAATATCGCCATCAGCATGAATTTCCCGAACTGGTCGGCCATGCTCGCCGTCCTCGACGATCACCGCGACAAGGTCAGTCGACACTTCGAGGCCATATTTTCTGACCCGGAAGCCGGCGAACACCCGATGACCGGTGTCTGGCAAGGCCAGATGGACGAAGAAGCGGCCATCGAAGCCCTGGGTAACCTTGGCTTCCGTCATCCGAAAGAGGCGATTACCCGTCTGAGTGAATTGCGCTCATCCAGTCGCTACGTGCAATTACCCGCCCCCAACCGCTCGCGGCTGGACGCGGTTGGTCCGCGTCTGATCGAAGCGGCGGGTGCCACTCCCGCCCCCGACACGACCCTGGCCCGAGGGCTCAATTTTCTTGAAGGCATCGCGCGTCGCGGCGCATATCTTGCCCTGTTGCAGCAATATCCCATGGCGCTACGTCGCGTCGCCGACATGATATGTGCCTCCAGCTGGGCCGCCGAATACCTGAACCTGCACCCCTTGCTGCTCGACGAATTGCTTGATCCGCGCCTGTATGAGATCGCGACCAACTGGACCGGATTTCGCCAGATCCTGCGCGAAAACCTCGCGCAGCACGCTGGCGATACCGAACGGGAAATGGACATCCTGCGCGAAATGCACCATGGCCAGGTTTTCCGGCTGCTGGCGCAGGATCTGTCCGGCCTGCAAACCATCGAGCGACTCTCCGACCACCTGACGGAGCTGGCCGACACCATCGTCCAGGAAACCTTGCCCCTGTGCTGGAAAACCATCAAAATCCGGCATTGCGAGTCGCCCAGATTTGCGGTCATCGGCTACGGAAAAATGGGGGGCAAGGAACTCGGCTATGCCTCCGATCTTGATCTGGTTTATCTGTACGACGATGATGCGGCCGATGCGCAGGAAACCTATAGCCGCCTTGGTCAACGCCTGAATACCTGGCTATCCAGCCAGACGCCAGCCGGCATTCTGTTCGAAACCGATCTGCGTCTGCGTCCGAACGGTGATTCCGGCCTGCTGGCCGTTTCCGTAGATTCCTTCCGCGACTACGAACTGAAAAAAGCCTGGACCTGGGAACACCAGGCACTGACCCGCGCCCGCTTTTGTGCCGGCGATCCCGCCGTTGGCAAGCGCTTTGAGGAAATCCGCTGCGAAATCCTGCGGCAACCCCGCGACCTGGCCAAGCTGAAAGACGAAGTCGTTGCCATGCGGCAAAAGATGTATGACGCGCACGCCTCCAAAAGCCGTACCGGATTTGCACTGAAACATGATGCCGGCGGCATCGT
>DAOLIO010000079.1:0-11950 GCA_035328505.1 Azonexus sp. | reverse complement strand
GCCGACACCTTCGCCCGCAAGACCGAGATTTCGCAGCGCGCCTACGAGCTGTTGCTCAGTATCGGTTTCCCGGCCGAAGACATCATCTTCGACCCGAACATCTTCGCGATCGCCACCGGCATCCCGGAACACGACAACTACGCCGTCGATTTCATCGAGTCGGTGCGCTGGATCAAGCAGCACCTGCCGCACGCCCACATTTCCGGCGGCGTTTCCAACGTCTCCTTCAGCTTCCGCGGCAACGACCCGGTGCGCGAGGCGATCCACACCGTCTTCCTCTACCACGCGATCCGCGCCGGCATGACCATGGGCATCGTCAATGCCGGCATGCTCGGCATCTACGACGATCTCGAACCGGAACTGCGCGAGAAGGTCGAGGACGTCGTGCTCAATCGCCACCCGAACGCCGGCGAGGCGCTCGTCGATTTCGCCCAGACCGTCAAGGAAGGCAAGGCCAAGGACACGGGTCCGGATCTTTCGTGGCGTGAGCAATCTGTCGAAAAACGCCTCGAACACGCGCTGATCAAGGGCATCACCGATTTCGTCGTGGCCGACACCGAAGAAGTGCGCGCCAAGCTGGAAAGCGAAGGCAAGCCGCCGCTTTCAGTCATTGAAGGCCCGCTGATGAACGGCATGAACGTCGTCGGCGACCTCTTCGGCGCCGGCAAGATGTTCCTGCCGCAGGTCGTCAAATCGGCCCGCGTCATGAAACAGGCGGTCGCCCACCTGCTGCCCTACATCGAAGCGGAAAAGACCCGCACCGGCCTTGGTTCCAAGGGCAAGATCCTGATGGCCACGGTCAAGGGCGACGTGCACGACATTGGCAAGAACATTGTCGGCGTGGTGCTTGGCTGCAACGGCTACGACGTCGTCGACTTGGGCGTCATGGTTTCCTGCGACAACATCCTGAAGGCGGCGCTCGAACATCGCGTCGACATCATCGGCCTGTCCGGCCTGATCACCCCGTCGCTGGAAGAGATGGCCCACGTCGCCAGCGAAATGCAGCGTCAGGGCATGAAGCAGCCGCTGTTGATCGGCGGCGCCACCACCAGCCGCGCCCACACCGCGATCAAGATCGCCCCCAACACCGAAGGCGCCGTGGTCTATGTGCCGGACGCCTCACGCGCCGTCGGTGTTGCCACCAAGCTGCTGTCGGTCGACCAGCGCGACGGCTACATGGCCGAGATCGTCGCCGAATACGAAGCCGTGCGCGCCGAACACGCGGGCCGCAAAGGACCGACGATGGTGACGCTGGAAGAAGCCCGTGCCAACCGTTTCCAGTGGCACGAAGCCTTCGCCCCCACTATTCCCAACCAGCTCGGCCTGCAGACACTCAACCCCAGTTTGCGCGATCTGGCGCTACTGATCGACTGGACGCCTTTCTTCCAGAGCTGGGATCTGGCCGGTCGCTATCCAGCCATTCTCGAGAACGAGACGGTCGGCGAAACGGCCCGTCAGCTGTTCGCCGATGCCAAGAAAATGCTGACCAGCATCATCAACGAAAACTGGCTGTCAGCCAGAGCCGTATTCGGCCTCTATCCGGCCAGTGCCGATAATGAAGACATCATTATCTACGCCGACGAGTCACGCACCACCGAACTCACCCGGTGGGTCGGCCTGCGCCAGCAACACAAGCAACCCAAGGGCCGCTTCAACATGGCGCTCGCCGATTTTGTCGGCAAGTACGACTATGTCGGTGCCTTTGCCGTCACCGCCGGGCATCGCATCGAAGAACGTGTCGCCGCATTCGAAGCCGCCAACGACGACTACTCGGCGATCATGCTCAAGTCCCTGGCCGACCGCCTGGCCGAAGCCGCTGCAGAATGGCTGCATCTGCAAATCCGCACCCAATACTGGGGCTACGCCAGCGATGAAGCATTCACCAACGCCGAACTGATCGCCGAGCAATACAAGGGTATCCGCCCTGCCCCCGGCTACCCGGCCTGCCCGGACCATACCGCCAAGCGGGAGTTGTTCGCCCTGCTCGACGCGCCCGCCAAAGCAGGCATGACCTTGACCGAGTCCTGCGCGATGATGCCGGCAGCTGCCGTCTCCGGGTTCTACATCGGCCATCCGGCCGCCGCCTATTTCGCCATCCCGAAAATTGGACGCGATCAACTGGAGGACTGGGCCAAGCGCAAGGGCATGTCGATCAAGGACGCAGAGTACTGGCTAGCCCCCCTGCTCTGATCGGCGCAAACTGCTGTCATGGCTGTTGGCCATGACAGCAGGCTGCATCAGTTCACACCGGAGCGCTTGATCAAGGCCTGAAGCTCACCCACGATACCGCGGCGGAAGCTGAGCACGCAGATGACGAAGATCACACCCATGATCACCGTCACCCAGGATCCGACCGAATCCGGCAACTGAGTCTGCAAGGTGACAATGGTGGCAGCCCCCACGATCGGGCCGAGAATGGTACCGAGTCCCCCAAGCAGCGTCATCAGTACGACTTCGCCCGATGCATGCCAGTGCACGTCGCTCAGAGAGGCCAACTGGAAGACCAGGGTCTTGGTCGCCCCGGCCATGCCGGCGAGGGATGCGGAAATGATGAAGGCAATCAACTTGAACTTGGCAACATCGTAGCCCAGCGAAATGGCGCGCGGCTCGTTTTCGCGGATGGCCTTCAGAATCTGGCCGAAGGGCGAATGGATGGTGCGGTAGATGACAAAGAAGCCGAAACAGAAAATGGCGAACACCACGTAGTACATGGCAATGTTGTCCGAGAGGTCGAGAAAGCCCAGCAAATTGCCGCGCGGCACCCCTTGCAAACCGTCCTCACCGCCCGTTTGCTTGATCTGGATGGCAAGGAAGAAAACCATCTGCGCCAGCGCGAGGGTAATCATTGCAAAGTAGATGCCCGTACGCTTGATGGCCAGCCAGCCGAACACCCAGCCAAGCAGACCGGCGGCGACGGTGCCGGCAAGGATACCGACTTCCGGTGTCACCCCGACGTCGCGCACCATCATCCCGCAAACGTAGCCCGCGGTGCCAAGGAAGGCTGCATGGCCGAAAGAGAGCAGGCCGGCAAAGCCCAGCAGCAGATTGAAAGCGCAGGCAAACAACGCGTAGCAGAGGATTTTCATCAGGAAAGTCGGGTAGACCGCAAACGGGGCGATCAGGCCGATAACGAACAGCACGCCGAGGAGCAGCGGCAGCTTCGATTCGGCATATGAGACAGGCGCATTCATGTGGATTTCCTTCGAGTGTTCACTTATCGCGCTTCAGGACTTGCCGAACAGCCCTGCCGGACGGACCAGCAGAACGATGACCATGATGACGAAGACGACCACGCTGGAGGCTTCCGGATAAAAGACCTTGGTCAGCCCCTCGATCAGCCCGAGACCAAGGCCGGTCAGAATTGAACCCATGATCGACCCCATGCCGCCAATGACGACCACGGCAAAGACGACGATGATCAGATTGGAGCCCATCAGCGGATTGACCTGGAAAATCGGTGCCGCCAGCACCCCGGCAAAGGCCGCCAGGGCCACGCCGTAACCGTAGGTAAAGGTGATCAGCAGCGGCACGTTGATACCCAGCGCCTGGACCATTTGCGAATTTTCAGTACCGGCGCGCAGGTAGGCGCCGAGCTTGGTGCGCTCGATCATGTACCACGTGCCAAAGCAGACAGTCAGCGAGGCGATGATCACCCAGCCACGGTAGATGGGGAGGAACATGAAGCCGAGGTTGACGCCGCCGGAGAGCAGATCGGGAACCTCGTAGCTTTCACCGGAAATGCCGAACTGGTCGCGAAAAACGCCTTCGAAAATCAGCGCCAGTCCAAAGGTCAACAGCAGCCCGTAGAGGTGATCCAGCTTGTACAGCCGGCGCAGCATCAGCCGCTCGAGCAGTACACCCAAGAAGCCGACAATCAGCGGAGCGGCAATCAACGACACCCAATAGTTGATGCCGAAGCGGGTCAGGGCAATCCAGGCGACAAAGGCGCCCATCATGTACTGCGCACCATGGGCAAAATTGATGATGTTGAGCAAGCCGAAAATAATGGCCAGCCCGAGGCTGAGAATGGCGTAGAACGAACCGTTGATCAGCCCGATCAGCAGTTGGCTGCCAAACAGGGCGCTCGAGATTCCGAATATTTCCATGAAGGGCTCCAGACCCGGCGCGAAGTTGGTTCGCACCGGGCATTGCGATGACTCTGCTTACTTCTTGACCAGCGGGCAACGCGACTGTGCCAGCGGCTGGAAGGCCTCAGCAGCCGGAATCGTGGCCTTGATCGTGTAGTAGTCCCATGGATACTTCGATTCACCGGGCTTCTTCACTTGAACCAGATACATGTCATGCACCATGCGGCCATCCGGACGGATCTGGCCATTTTTGGCGAAGAAATCGTTGATCGGGGTCTTTTTCATCATCGCCATGACCTTGCTGGTGTCATCGCTGCCCGCGGCCTTGACGGCCTTCAGGTAATGATAGATGGACGAATACTGGCCGGCCTGGACCATGGTTGGCATTTTCTTCTGCTTGTCGAAGAAGCGCTTCGACCAGGCACGCGTCTCGTCATTACGATCCCAGTAAAAGCCGGTCGTCAGGTACATGCCCTGGGTCGGCTTCAGGCCAAGCGAATGGATGTCGGTGATGAACATCAGCAGGCCGGCCAGCGATTGTTTGGGCGTGACGCCGAATTCGGCGGCTTGCTTGATGGCATTGGTCGTGTCGGCGCCAGCGTTGGCCAGACCGATCACTTGGGCACCGGAGGCCTGAGCCTTGAGCAGGAAGGACGAGAAATCAGAGCCGGGGAAAGGATGGCGCACGGAACCGACCACCTTGCCGCCATTGGCAACTACCACCGCCGAGGCATCCTTCTCCAGCGCCTGACCGAAAGCATAATCGGCAGTCAGGAAGAACCAGGTCTTGCCACCCTGCTGGGTCACAGCCTTGGCCGTACCGTTGGCCAACGCGTAGGTGTCATACGTGTAGTGCACCGAAACGTCGTTGCACTGCTCGTTGGTGATCGGGGTCGACGCCGGGCCGCTCATCAGAACGATGCGGTCCTTTTCCTTGGCAACCTTCATCACTGCCAGCGCGGTGGAGGTGGTGACCAGTTCGGTTACGGTATCGACGTTCTCGCGTTCAATCCATTCCCGTGCCTTGTTCGAGGCAATGTCGGCCTTGTTCTGGTGGTCGGCGGAGACCATTTCAATCTTGAAGTTGGGTTTTTCATTGGCGATGAAATCATCGATCGCCATTTTGGTGGCCAGTACGGCACCGGAACCGGCCAGATCGGAATAGGTACCGGAAAGGTCGGTCAGTACACCGATTTTCACGGAACCGCCTGAAATCTCGGCCTGGGCACCGACAGACAGTGCAGCCAGTGCCGTGGCACACAGTGTGGTCTTGAATTTTCTGGATATCATGGGTAACTCCTCCTAGAGTGGGCAATCCCGGCTAGACGCCGAGCCTGTGGTGCAGCCATTCCATCTTTCCTGGAAGTTCTTCCTGGGTGATGGTGGCGATTATTTCTCCGTGTTCGAGCACGTAATGGCGATCAGCCAACGGTGCAGCGAAACGGAAATTTTGTTCGACAAGAATGATGGTGAAGCCGCGTTTTTTCAGTTCAATAATCACCTCGCCCAGTTTCTTGACAATGACCGGGGCCAGACCTTCGGTGATTTCATCGAGCAGCAGCAACTTGGCACCGGTGCGCAGGATGCGCGCCATCGCCAGCATTTGCTGCTCGCCCCCGGAAAGCTTGCCGCCCGGGCTGGTGCGGCGTTCGCTCAGATTGGGAAACATCTGGTAAAGCTCGTCGACCGACATGCCGCCGCTGGACACGATGGGGGCCAGAGTCAGGTTTTCCTCGGCACTGAGCGAGGTGAAAATGGCTCGCTCCTCGGGGCAATAGCCGACACCATGGTGCGCGACCTTGTGGGTCGGCACGTTGATGACCTCGTTGCCGTTCACCATGATCGAGCCGGTCCGGCGTCCGACCAGCCCCATGATCGATTTCAGCGTCGTCGTGCGGCCTGAGCCGTTCCGGCCGAGCAAGGTGACACATTCGCCCTTGGCGACACTGATGTCCAGTCCGTGCAGGATATGTGACTCCCCATAGAACGCATGGAGGTCGGTCAGGCGGAGATATTCCGGTTTTGGTTTGAAAGCACTGGTCATGGTCGTTTCCCGCTCAGTGATGCGCGTCGTTCATGTTGTCGGAACCGACGTAGGCTTCCAGCACCTGCGGATTTTTCGAGACTTCTTCGTAAGTCCCTTCGGCCAGCACGCTGCCCCGGGTCAGCACGGTAATCCGGTCGCACAGGTTGGCGACCACCGACAAATTGTGCTCCACCATCAGGATGGTGCGATTGGCCGAAACCTTGCGGATCAGGTCGACCACGCGTTCGATGTCTTCGTGCCCCATACCCTGGGTCGGTTCGTCGAGCAGCATCATGTCCGGTTCCAGCGCCAGTGTGGTGGCGATCTCCAGCGCGCGCTTGCGGCCGTAGGGCATTTCCGCCGTCATGGTGTCGGCAAAGCTGCCAAGGTCGACCGCCTCAAGCAACGCCATGGCTTGATCGTTCAGTTTGTTGAGGCTCTTTTCGGATTTCCAGAAATGGAATTCGGTGCCCAGTTTTCGTTGCAGACCGATGCGCACGTTTTCCAGCACCGTCAGATGGGGGAAGGTGGCGGAAATCTGGAAGGAACGGACAAACCCGCGCCGCGCGGTCACGGCTGGCGCTTCACGCGTAATGTCCTGCCCCTTGAAATGAATGGTGCCCGCGGTGGGTGGCAGGAATTTGGTGACCAGGTTGAATACCGTCGTCTTTCCCGCGCCATTCGGTCCGATCAGCGCGTGGATCGTGCCGCGTTGCACCTTAAGATTGACATCGGAAACCGCAGTAAAACCCTTGAACTCCTTGGTCAGACCGCGCGTTTCCAGAATGAAATCACTCATTGTTTCTCCTGGAATCCTTGCCTTCGTCAATTGCTTATAACGCAATCAATTTACCTAAGGTGAATTATTGATTGGTTTTCGTGGCTAGGCTAGCAAGGGTTTACCCGCGAATGACGTTGGCGGCACCGGCTCACCCGGGGGAATCCGCTTCGTTTGACGAAGCACGTCCCCCACCAAAAATTCAGGATACCGGGAGCAAACCAAGCAATCGGTCAAAAAATCGACGAAAATTCTGCCATGAACGTCCAGCACAACCTCGACCTGACTGCCTTCAATACCCTCGCCCTTCCCGGCAGGGCCGCCCGCTACCTGAAAATCACAACGCCCGGCCAGTTGGCGGCGCCTGACATGGCCGGCCAACCGCGTTTCATACTGGGGGGAGGCAGCAATCTGGTGCTCACCGGCGACTTCGACGGCCTCGTGCTGCACATGGCCATCCCCGGCAAACGTTTGCTGAAGGACGATGCCCACGCTGTCTACATCGAAGCCGGGGCCGGCGAAAACTGGCATGACTTCGTGCAATGGACCTTGCAACAGGGCTGGCCGGGGTTGGAAAACCTGAGCCTGATCCCCGGTACGGTCGGTGCGGCGCCAATTCAGAATATTGGCGCTTACGGGCTGGAGGTTGGTGAATGCTTTCATTCACTAACCGCCTGGGATTTTGAAAAACAGGCGTTTTTCCCGGTTGACCGCAGCGCCTGCCGTTTTGCCTACCGCGACAGCCTATTCAAGCAGGAAGGCTGGCATTTGAGCGGGCGAATGGCGATCACGTCCGTCATTTTCCGACTGCCGAAAGTGTGGGCGCCCAATATTCGGTACGCCGATGTCGCGCAGGAATTGGCGGCCCGCGATATCGCCACACCCTCACCGCAGGACGTGGCCAATGCCATCATTGCCGTTCGCCAGCGCAAATTACCGGACCCGGCGATCATCCCGAATACGGGCAGCTTTTTTCACAATCCGGTCGTCACGTCGGCGCTGGCCAATGCCCTGGCGGTCGACTACCCCACCCTGCCCCGCTATCCGCAAGCAGACGGCCAGGTCAAGCTGGCAGCCGGGTGGTTGATCGAGCAGGCCGGCTGGAAAGGGAAAAGCCTCGGCCCCGTGGGCATGTACGAAAAGCAGGCACTGGTGCTGGTCAATCGTGGCGGAGCGACGGGCGCCGACGTCAAGCGCACGATGGCTGCGGTTCAGGCCGCTGTAAAAGCCAAGTTTGCAGTCGATCTCACTCCTGAACCGATTTTCCTGTAACGAACAGGCAGGCGGCGATGCCGGTCGTCACCGCGTCAGCCATCCGGGCCTGACGCACCGGGTCGCCGAGTTCAAGCTCTTCGTCGCGATGCTTGATGACGCCAGCCTCAAAAAGTACAGCCGGCAGCGTCGTTTTATAGAGCACGACCAAATTGTCGTAATACCAGACGCCATTTTCTGCGTCAGCGGCCAAATGCCGACGCGCATGCCAGGTTGACGGCTCGAAGCCCGCCCGGCGCAGCATGGCGCCGATACTGGAGGCGCAACGCAGGCTGGTGTCCGGATCCGGGTTCTGGGCCGACACGAAAATGCCGTAGCCGCGCTTGACCTCGGTGTAGGTCTCCTCGACCCCCTCCCAGACCCAACTTTTGAGCCAGGCTTCACCAATCGAGTCGTGATGGATGGCGATGAAAAAGTCGCTCCCTGCCGCCTGGGCGGGACGTGCTGTCAAGCTACCAATATCACCCTCGAAATTGACCTCGCGCACACCGAGCCCGCGGTCGCGCATCACCCCGGCCAGCACCCCGGCAAATTCGCGATTGAATGCAAATTCCGGTCGCCCACGGGCACTGCTTGCCCCGCCATCGACACCGCCATGTCCGACATCAATCGCAATAAGCGGCGGCAAGGCCAATACCGCGGTCGACCCGAAAAAAAGCGCAAAAACAAAATTTCTTGAAGCATCCATCCGGGAATTATCAGGCCAAATGGAAATTCCGCCAGTGCTGCCCATTTCTCGGTAGAACGGCCGGCACGATTTGCGCTATAGTTTCCGCCCAGAATCGGGGAGAAAACGATGAGTGATGAGACAAACCTGCCGCGCGGCACCAGCGCCCACATGCCGGACCTGAACTGGAGCCAGGTGCGTGAAACCGTGCTGATGCTCGAGCTTTCCGCCGTGCAGATCGAGGCGGCGATGAAGGACAGCAATTCCTCCGTCGAGGTGTTGACCGACTCCTTCACGACCATGGCAGGTTACATGCGGATGATTTCCGACACCGTGCAAACCCTGCCCGATCAGGGTGAAGTCGGGGCCGCCAAGCAAAATCTGATTGGCGTATCCGAGCACGTCTCCGGCATGGTTCATCAAGCCATCATCGCCTTCCAGTTCTATGACAAACTGGTACAACGCCTGGCCCACGTCGGGATCAGCCTGGGCGATCTGAGCGACCTGGTGTCCGACAGCCGCCGCCTGTTCAACCCTGGCGAATGGGTAGGCCTGCAGGGAAAGATCAAGGCCAAGTATTCGACGCGCGAAGAAATCGCCATGTTCGAAGCCGTCATGCAGGGCATGCCGGTGCAGGAGGCCGTTGAAAAATTCATGGCCGACATGAAAGAGAAGAGCGACGATATCGAGCTGTTCTAGCATCGCGCTGAAGCCCGGACCATGCCCAAACCGAACGGGATTCCAGCGGAAGCACTCGTTGCAGCCATGGCGATTGCCGGTGTCGGTTGCTGGCTCTGGGACACTGAAACCCGCCATCTACAGATTTCAGAAAATTTCCAGACGCTGCTTGGCCTCCCGCCTGATGGGCTTCCCGAAACACCTGACGCCTGGCTGGCCCTTGCCCACACTGACGATCGCCAGCATCTGGTCGCCCTGTTTGATCGCCTGACAACCAATACGACGCATGGCCCGTCCGGCTTCAACCTTCGCCTGAAGCATAGCAGCGGGCTCTGGTACTGGTTTGACGTTCGCCCACCGGCCAGTGGTCAGGCAGCATCAGCCCTGATCGTCATCACATTTATCGAGATCACCCTGCAAAAACAGGCCGAAGCAGCCCTGCGCGACAGCCAGCTCCGCTTCCGGGCGCTCTACAACACCAGTCCGCTCGCCTTTATCCTGTGGAACCGCGAGGGCAGCATCACCGAGTGGAACCGCCGCGCCGAAACAATGTTCGGCTGGCGATCGGAAGAAGTCATCGGCAAGCGGGTGCACCGCCTCCTGCTCCCCAATGAGCACCACGCTGCTTTCACAGAAATTGTCCGGGCGGTCATGCGCGGCAACGGCGATGGCATTTATACCGGACCGGCCCTTGGCAAGAATGGACTGCGCCTTCATTGCAACTGGTACAACGTTGCCCTGCGCAGCCCGAGCGGCAAATTGCTCGGCATACTCTCGCTGGTCCTCGACATCACCGATGAGCGACTTGCCCACCAGCAGCTGGAAAAAAGCGAGAAGGTCTATCGCACCCTGGTCGAGACCTCCCCCGACGCGATCCTGCTCCTGGGCCTGGACGGTCGACTGCAAATGGCCAACCAGCAGGCCCATCGGCTGTTCGGATTGGACGAACTGGACGATCTGGGTGCTCATCGGATCGGAGACCTGCTGCCCGCCCCCACCGGCAAACCCGGTGAAATCGCCGGCTTGCTCGACAATCCTGAGGAATTCAACGGCTTTATTGTCAATCGACAACTCCCCATGCAACGCCTCGGCGGCACCCGCTTCGATGCCGCGACTGCCTTTACGACCATCATGGACTCGAGCGGCAGATCATCGGGCATTGTGCTTTTCGTTCGCGACATTACCGAAAAGCTGCGGGCCGAACTTGAGCTGGAAACGCATCGCGCAAACCTCGAACGCCTCGTGCTGGAGCGGACCGCCGAACTGGAATCTGCCCGCAGCTCGCTGGCCAAAATCATCGAGGGCAGCCCGGTGCCCACTCTGGTGCTCGATGAGAACCACACCGTCACCCACTGGAACAAGGCCTGCGAAGAAATCATCGGTGTTCCGGCCAGCGCGATGATCGGCTCACGAGATCCTTGGAAGGCCTTTTATCCCAGCCCGCGTCCCATCATGGCTGACCTGGTGATGTCCAATCACATGGCCGACGTTGAATCCCATTACTCCGGCAAATACCGGCATTCGGAACTGGTGCAGGGCGCTATTGAAGGCGAGGATTACTTTCCAAAATTCAATCGCTGGCTGTTCTTTACCGCCGCATCCTTGCGCGACCACCAAGGCAAAATTGTCGGTGCGATTGAAACGCTGCAAGATGTTACCGAGCGCAAACTGGCTGAAATTGCACTGACCGAAGCCAAGCAAGTGGCCGAGTCGGCCGCCAACACCAAGGCCGAATTCCTGGCCAACATGAGCCATGAAATCCGTACCCCGATGAATGCGGTCATCGGTCTTGCCCATCTATTGCTGAAGAGCGAACTTTCCGGCAAGCAGCGCGACTTTGTAGCGCGCATTCACAATGCCGGCCAGATGTTGCTCGGCCTGATCAACGACATCCTGGACTTTTCCAAGATCGAAGCCGGGCACATGCAGCTTGAAGCCACTGAATTCGTACTCGACGAAGTCCTCGATAATGTGGCCAGTGTCCTGTTGCACCGTGCCCAGGAAAAAGGCCTGGCGCTGCAATACCTCGTCGAACCCGATGTCCCTCCGCGACTCGTTGGCGACCCGTTACGGCTGGCCCAGATCCTCATCAACCTGATTGGCAACGCACTCAAGTTCACCGCCAACGGCTCGGTTACGGTCTTCGTCCGCCGCGTCCCCGATTCCCCTGGCTCGGTCATGCTGGAACTGGACGTTCAGGACACCGGGATCGGCTTGTCACAGGAACAACAGCAGAATCTCTTCCAGGCGTTTACCCAGGCGGATACCTCCATCACCCGAAAATACGGTGGCACGGGACTCGGCCTGACCATCTGCAAACGACTGTCACAGCTGATGGGTGGTGATATCTGGGTCACCAGCCAGCCCGGGGTCGGCAGCACCTTTTCCTTTGCGGTCAAACTGGGCTTGGGCAGCGACAGCGCGAATGAGCCGCGCGCTGC
>DAOLIO010000078.1:0-12076 GCA_035328505.1 Azonexus sp. | reverse complement strand
AGCAACCACCACGAAGACCATGTTAACAACAAAAAGCGCCCTTGTAGGGCGCTTTGCTGTTCAGTTCTTGGCGGAGGAGGCGGGATTCGAACCCGCGGTAGGGGATTACCCTACACACGCTTTCCAGGCGTGCGACTTAAACCACTCATCCACCCCTCCGGAAGCCGCGCATTGTAGCAGATCAGCGGCTTTGGTCAAATAGACTTTCGCAATAATGCGAGTCCTAGCCAGAGAAATAGCAGTATTACGAAGCTAAATACACCGCCAGCAACAGGACCGGTTGATGCCGGCAATAGATAGGTAATAAGCTTGCGTGGGGCTTTGGTAATCAGAACAAAAAGCTGATAGATATAATTGTCCGCCCTGTTACGCCCGGCCAGGAGATAAAGAATTCCCTGCCCAACCAGGCATAGGCCAAGCATTTCTATGACAGACCTGGTAGCACTAATCAGAAACAAGGTCACTGAACCCCTTCAATCGTCGTCAATGCCAAACTCCGCATCGATTCTTATCATCTGCCGGTTATACCACCAGATAATGAGCAGATAAATCAACAAAGTACCTTGCGCAGCCATGTAAAAGCCGAACGGAAAACCGAGAATAAGGATTTCATTGACATCCCTGGCGAACCACGTCAGGCCAAACGTGATGACTAGCCAGACTGAGATCAAGGAGAACGTCAGGCGCCTGGTTTTTCGCCAGTAGGCGTTGGATTTAGGCATTAGTGCTCACCAACGTTACGGAAGCGGATCGTCTTGAGAAAGCTGGCCGCCCGGGGATCTGGCCTCGTCAATAGACTGACTATGACGATCGTCACAAATCCTGCAAAGACGCCAAACAGCCCTCCCGAAGTGGATTGAACGTGAAACCACGGATCCATGTTAAAGCCACTGATACCAAGCATGGGAATGCTGTCAAATTCAACGCGCAAGATGTAGTAGATGGTGAGAGTTATCCCCACCAACATCCCGGCAAGAGCCCCTGCACGCGTCGCTCGCTCCCAAAAGATACCCAGTACCAGTGCAGGGAAGAATGCTGAGCCAGCGATGGAAAATGCCCAAGCCACCATGGAAAGAATAGTTCCTGGTTTTTGAGCAGCAACAGTCGCGGCTAAGACTGCCACGACGAGCAACATCGATTTCGAGATCACCAGGCGAAATTGTGTTGAAGCGTCAGGGCGGATAATTCGATAGTAGACATCATGAGACAGCGCGCTGGTAATGGTCAGCAGCAAGCCATCCGCCGTAGACAAGGCTGCCGCGAGCCCCCCTGCCGCGACAAGGCCTGAGACGACATAGGGCATGCCAGCGATTTCCGGGGTAGCCAGGACGATTACATCGGGATTTAATGACAGTTCGGCCAACTGCAGAATTCCATCCTTATTGATGTCCTCAATGCTGACCAATCCGATTTTGGCCCATGCCGCAACCCAGCCGGGCAGTTTGGTTATGGGGATATCAGCAAGATGGGACAAGACTTCGTATTTTGCGAATACCGCATACGCCGGTGCAGTGATGTACAGCAGCAAGATAAAAAGCAGCGACCAGAAGACCGACTCGCGGGCCTGACGCACCGTTGGCGTAGTGTAGTAGCGGGTCAGAACATGCGGTAAGGCAGCGGTGCCAATCGTCAGACAAAAGATGAGCGCCAGAAAATTGATTCGCAGGATATCTCTCTCCTCGGGTGTTTCGCCGGGAAAGGCCTCGCCGTGATGAATGGGTGGCTTGCTACGGTCAACGGCGGAAAACATGGCATTTTCCCAACGTGCTCTGGCCTCATCGGAATCATGCGGAAGATCTCGGCGCTGCCTTTCAAGAGCCACAATGTCTTTCATCTGTGCATCGCTGGCTTTGAGCTGATTGATCTGTACTGATAACAGTTCTCGCTCGAAGGTCAGAGAATGGGGCAACTGCATGATTTTTTGGGCATACAAATCAGCTCTCTCACGGTAGAGCTGCCGTACTTCCAATTCCGCCGGTGTCTGGAAGAGACGATTTTCCAACTGGGTTACCTGTTGCAACACCTGGCCGTATACGAGTTGCGGCACCGGATTTCCGGTGACGTTATAGGACAGAATGGCAACTGGCGTGATGTAGGCGACGATGAGAATCAGGTATTGTGCAACTTGCGTCCAGGTTACGGCTCGCATCCCCCCCAGAAAGGAGCAAACCAGGATACCCGCCAGTCCGACGAAGACACCAATCTCGAATTGAAGGCCGACAAAACGGCTGGTGATCACCCCTACCCCATAGATCTGGGCCACCACATAAACAAAGGAGGCCAGAATGGCAGCACCGACTGCGACAAGACGAATGGCGTTCCCGCCATAGCGGGCACCCAGAAAATCGGGAACGGTGTATTGGCCGAAACGCCGCAGATAAGGTGCCAGCAACAGCGCAACGAGTACGAACCCCCCCGTCCAGCCAATCACATAGGCCAAGCCCTGAAAACCTGACAAATAGAGCGTGCCCGCCAGACCGATAAATGATGCGGCACTCATCCAGTCAGCGCCGGTCGCCATGCCATTGAAGAAAGCGGGGACGCGCCGGCCGGCTACGTAGTATTCAGAAACGTCTGAAGTGCGGCTGACAATGCCGATGACGGCATACATCGAAATGGTAAAGAACAGGAAGGAATAGCCAATCCAGCGTGGCGACATCCCATTTTTCTCCAGCACGGCAAGCATCCCGACAAACGACAGGAAGCCCCCTGTGTAATACAGGTAATAGCGCTGCAGTTTGGTCAGGGAGCCCACTGCCCTTAGATGCTAGTGATTTCGACGGAGGAAACTGCTGGCCAGTGATTCCTCAATCAGCCGGCTCGCGGTGTCGATCTCCTTGCTCACGGCACGGACAGTCAGCATCTGAAAAATGCGGGACAACAACAGTGTGTTGGCCATGGCGTCGCGCCGACCGCTACCGGCATCGAGCTGGAAGGCATCAATCCAGTGATCCAGCGGCATCACCGTATGTCCCTTATCCTCGAACATCGCTGGCAACAACCAGGCAAGATCTATCCATTGAGGCTGGAAATTAAGGTTTAAGCGTTCCTTGAAGGCACGTTGCAGGAAACCTCCCACGTAGGGAATGTGATAAGTAACCAGGGGCGCCTTGGCGGCGAATAACAAAAACGCGGTTAATTGCCGGTCGACCGCAGCGCCTTCGCCATCCAGCGTCGAAAAATCGACATAGAAGGTATCATCAGGCTGAACCGCCCCTTTCCAGACAGATGTCGCAGCAAGACCGAGCAATTTGTCGCTGTCAGGATCGGTGCCGCTGCTGACAATGTCGACCACGACATACCGCGTGTGAAAATGCAGCTCATCCATGGCTGGCGCAGCGCTGCGCCGCCAGGCTTCCAGTGAAGCCTGAACGTCGTCAGGAAGGCTTGTGGGAGCACCGCCCCGAAACAGAAATTTCTTTAGACCGAGCATGGTCATTGCACCTGGTAGTCGAGTTTAAGGCGGGTCTGAATTTTTCGGGCCTGGCGGAAGGACTCCTTCAGAATGCGACGATCCAGTTCGTTCAAGGTCTCCGGGTCGATCAGGTTATCCCCTTGCGTACCGGGCTCTCCTTCGAGATATTGATGTTGCAAACGCAGCAATTGAATGAAATTCATTCCCTCAAGCACGGCATTGATTTCTTCGCTGCGAATGGACAAGCGCTGCGCAGATATCCGCAAGCGCTGGATCGTGTTGGTATTGTGAACCCCACTTGCCATCGCGTAGATGCGGGCGACGTCGACAAAGATTCGCGAGCCATATTTTTTTAGATCGATCTTGCCGGGGTGGCCAGGCTCAAGATCTGTCAGGAAATCGCGGATCTTGCCGAGGGGCGGCTCAACATCGAGGGCATTCTTCGCCATGGCACGCAGGAACATGGGATTGACTGCAGTTTGCGCCAGCAGGTGTCGACGCATGGCATCCGCCAGTTCCGCCTGGCCAAACAAGGGCCGAAAATCGAAAAATATGGTGGCGTTAAGCAAGGCATCGGGTTGCGGTATCCGAATCCACGTTGAAAACTGGTCCTTCCATTCGTCGAGTGTCAGGCACCATTGCGGATTGCTTGCCATGATATTGCCCTTGCAGAGCGGAAAGCCACAGCGATCAAGGTCCTTGTTCACGTCAAGGGCGTAAGCCAGAAAACGTTGCTTCAATGCATCGATCGATGCCCCTTCCGGCGGTGCAAATACAATACCGTTATCCTGATCGGTACTGAAGGTCTGCTCGTCACGCCCCTCGGAACCAAAGGCCAGCCACGCCCATTCAATCCCGTCAAAATTATGATTGTCCAGATTGAGCTGAATGACTCGACGGGTCAGCGCATCATTCAACGCTGAGATGAACTGCGTCAGTTGCTCGGCGCCAACCCCCTGCGCCAGCATGTTGAAGGACAGTTGCCGAACGTCAGCGGCGGCCTGCTGCAACGCCTCGACATTTTGGGCACTATCGATGGACTGACGAATCTGGCGCAGACCAACACGTTGCAGCGAAAACAGATCACGTTCGGAAACGACCCCGGTCAGCTTGCCCTCGGCATCAGTCACCAGTACGTGGCGAATACCATGGGTGGCCATGGCGAACATGGCGTCATATGCCGTGGCATGCTCTTCAATCATGAATGGTTTGGCCGACATGGCCTGCACAATCGGCGTGGTCAGCGGCAAATCGGCCAGCACGACGCGATCAAGCAAGTCCGTGCGGGTAAATACCCCAACGGCTTTGCCATCCGCACCAGCAACCACTAGCGAACCGACACCTGCCTGGGACATCGTTTCCAAGGCTGCGCGCAAGGGCGTTTCAGGCAAGACCGTAATCGGTGATCGTGACCCGATGCCGGCCAGCGGCGAATTGAGCGTCTGCTGTTCGCTGGCCCGTTGAGAAAACTGCAACTGCAACTGACGGCGCGACTGATCGAGCAGGCTCGCGATGTAACGCGTGCAAAACAGGTTGAATTCCGGACTGCTGCTCATCAACGCGAGAAAGTCATCGGCGGGCAACTGGTAGCAAAAGGTATCTTCCACCGCCAGATAATCATTGGTCGATGGGCGCCCTGCCGTGACGGCTCCGATCGGGAAGCTTTCCCCTGCCCCCAGGCTCAAAATTGAATATTCAGTGACCGTCACCTCGCCGGCCTGGCGCGCCTGCACCTTGCCGGACTCGATCAGGTAAAAGTACCTGACCTTGCCGGAATCCGGCCCAACGATCTCGCTGCCCGCTGCATAAAAAACGATCTGCGCCTTCTCGGCAAAATACTGCAACGCATCTGGCTGCATTTTGTTGAATGGCGCGTGGTTGCGCAGAAAAGCCTGCGTATTGCCAGCCATCCTGGCGCGTCCATCCTGACGCAGTGCCATCTCAACCTGACCAACGGCCATTTCTTGATCTTTTTGCTGTTGCGTAGTCACGACAACCTCATATTCTTAGAGTGCATAGTTTAACTTGAGACGCTGCTGCAAACGTTTTGCCTGTTTGAGCGCCTCACGCAATATGGCCCGATCGAGATCATGCAGTGCAGCGGGTTTCAGGCCGTAACCCGCCACTTCACCGTTGGCCGCGGCATCAATCTGCTGCCGCAACCGTAATTTCAAAATATGCGAAAAAGCGGCGTTGACCGCAGCGATCTCCTGCGCCTGCATACCCGCCGTGGGGCCAGCCATTCGAAGGCGTTCTGCGGTATTGACCGCCCTCACGCCGCTGGCCAGTGCGAAAATTCGCGCCGCGTCGACAAAAATGCGACTACCAAATTTTTTCATGTCGATGGACTCATGGCCATCAACTGCCAGTTCACCACGGAAATTGAGCTGGGGTTCTGCCAGCAAGGCATTTGCTGCCATCAGATGCTGGAAGGCGGGTGTTTCAGCGGTGAGCGACAAGAGCAAGGTACGGAGTCGCTCGCCCAGTTCAAGCTGGCCATACAAGGGTTGAAGATCAAAGAAAATGGTGGCATTGAGCAAGGCCGTCGGATCGGGACGGCGCACCCAGTTGATGAACTTTTCCCGCCACTCATCGAGTGACAGGCACCACGCCGGGTTACCGGCCATGATTTGACCACTGCACAAGGCAAAACCGCACTCGGCAAGATGCTGATTGACCTCCTGCGCGAAGGGCAGGAAGAGATTCCGCATGGCCAGCGTTTCCTGAACGCTGGCCGAATTGAATATCAGGCCATTGTCCTGATCCGTGACAAACGTCTGCTCACTTCTGCCTTCCGAGCCCAGCGCAAGCCAGCACCATTCAACCGGTGGCAAGTGATGACGTCGCGCCGTCAATTCAATGATTTTTGATGTCAGGCGATCATTGAATGCTGATACAAATTGCGCCGCAACGATACCGTCAAGGCCACTACCTGCCTTGCGCAGCAAGAATTCTCTCAGGCGGCCAGCCAGTGCTGACGCCATATCGAGCGTTGCCAACGCGTCAATCGCGGCCAGGAGGGCGAGTTGCTGCCGACACGGCAGCGTGAAGTCGGAGTTCACACCGGCCTCAATACTTTATCCGGGCAAAATAGGTCTTTTCCGCCGCTTCGAGCGCTTGGCGGACGGTCACAATACCCTGATCCTCGAGCAGTTTGACCAGTTTCAGAAAGACTTCGCCGGTCGCCAGCGCATCCTCCAGCGCATTGTGGCGTTTCCCGATCGCGATCCCCAGGCGCTCAAGAATAACGTCAAGTTTGTGCGACTCCTGATTCGGGTGGACAACGGCAGAGAGCAGGAGCGTATCCAGCACGGGCTGAGTGAAGCGTATGCCCGTGCGTTCTTCCTTGAGTTGCAAAAAGCGCATGTCGAACGCGGCATTGTGCGCAATCAGCACGGTGTCTTCGCAAAATTCATGGAAGGCCGGCAATACGACATCGATATTCGGCTGGCCACGTACCATGTCTTCGGTAATACCATGAATGGGTATTGATTCCGGCTTCAGCGGGCGTTCGGGGTCGACAATCTGATTAAAGGTTTCCTGCCGCAGCAAACGATTGTTGACGATCCGTGCGGCCCCCACCTGGATGATCTCATCGCCGTTGGAGGGCTCAAGTCCGGTCGTTTCCGTATCGAAAACGGTATACGTCAGTTCGGAAAGCTTGCGATCAAGATCGATGGATTTATCTTCAAACTTGAACAGATCGAAGTCGTAGTATTCCGGTCGCTCGTTGCCACGGGTGCGTTCCTCCAGATCCGGTTCAACTTCCGGCACGGCAACCGGCAGCACAAAGCGGAAATACGCCCGATGTGCCGCTTTTTCGCGTTGATACCAGATTTCGCCGCCGTGACGGTCGATCACGTCACGCAAACTGAGTGGCGAGGTCTCGCTACCGATCTGCATGGCCTCCATTTCCCACGTGTAGAAAGTTTCTGAAGACATTGCCGGACCCGCCCAGATCAGGTCGAGATAGGCCAGCCTGCCGGCCGATGTCAGGCGAAAACGGAGTTCGCGCGGTTCGTAGTGATCCTGCAGTTTGGATGCCAGGCTGACCAGGGCAAACACCAGCGAGAAACTGTCGGCCTTGATCCACAGGGCATCATCCAGTGCCTCCGTCTTGGTCTGGAGTTTTAGCTTTTCGTCGATACGGCGCTGTGCAGCAGCAATGATGTCGATGCCGAGAATATCCTCAAGTGGCCAGCGCGTCTTGATGGCATCGGAGAACTGGCTCATGGTCTGATCGATGACCTGACTGCGCTTGGCAACCTCGTCATCGATCACGCGCAGAAAGCGTTCGCGGAGTTCCGGTTCCATATCCGGATAATCGAGCAAATTGGCAACCGCAGCACGGATATTGCCAATCGAGGAACGACTGCCCTGGGTCAGCGAATGCAGCGCCCGATCTCGGCGCTCTTCCTCCTCTATGCTGCGGGTGATGTTTTCAACGGTGAGCACGTAGCCGGACATGGCCGCATCTGTCGCCTCACCGGTGGCAGCCAGGACAGGCACCATCTGGGCACGCAGCAACTGGCCACCACGCGTCGTCGTGATGAAATTGGAGATAGCCGTTTTTCCGGCTGACATGCGCTGACAGATAACCTCCTGGGCATGTTCGACCTGACTCTTTTCCAGAATCGAAAAAATGGATCGGCCTAGCCCGATCAGCGCCCCTCCTGCCACCGAGGTCGGCCCCTGCGACAGCGCCTTGAATTGAAGTCGCGCACGATTGTTGTAGAGCAGGATCCGACCGTCCAGATTACAGACCACAACGGCCTGGGCCAGCTCCGACATCAGGGCGGCCAAGCGGTTTTTTTCCTCCTCGACCGAGGCCTTCGCGGTCGCGATCTGCGCATCAACATCGTCCATCAGCGCATCGCGTTGCTGCGCCAGATCATTGGCAGCCTGTGCCAGTTGCTGAACCTCAGGCGGGCCTTCAACGGTGACCCGGAAATTACGATTGGCACCGAGCATCATGCGCAGCGTTTCCGACATGCGCAAAAGTCCTTCGACATATTGCTTGAACAGCTTGTGCAACACACCGACACCCACGGCAAAGCCGAACAAGGTCATGATCGTTCCCACCGGCAGTCGCGACAGCAGCAACTGAGTCAGCATGTCACGTTCGGTGTCTTTCAGATCCAGCCAGACGAGCAATGAGGTCACGACGAACGGACCGGTCATCAGCAGACCGAGCACAATGACCGCGACGATAAAACGATGTTTAGCCTTCATGGCGAGCATTCCGGAGAATTTTGATTTTTGGCTTTTTTTGCCGTTGACCGCGGGAGCAGCCGATATTTACCGGGATATGTCGTTTCCGACTCAGACAACACCAAGCATGGATTTAACCTTGGCCACCAGATCCTTGGTCGAAAACGGCTTGGTGACGTAAGCGTCCGCACCGATGGCAAGGCCCTTGGCCACCTCGGTATCGCGCCCCTTGGCGGTCAACATCACGATCTGCAAGCCGGCGCGCGACGGATCGGCGCGGAGCGCCTCGCAGACCTCAAAACCGGATTTCTTGGGCATCATGACATCAAGCAGAATCAGATCCGGCTCAAAGCTGGCCGCCTTGGCCAGCGCATCGTCACCATCTACTGCGACGGCCACGGCAAAGCCTTCTTTCTTCATCAGAAATTCAAGCGAAATGACAATATTTGGCTCGTCATCAACGATAAGGATTTTCTTGCTCATGAGGTTTGTCTCCCTTTGTTATTCCTCCGGCGCCGGTAAAGGCACCGTGAAAATGAAGTTTGCTCCGGCTCCGGGCTCGCTTTCAACCCAAAGATTACCACCAAAATATTCAACAATCTGACGACTGATGGGCAAGCCGAGCCCTGTGCCTTGCGGCTTGTCGGTCATGGTGTTTCCACCCTGACGGAATTTCTCGAAAATGACATTGCATTCGTCGGCCGTCAAACCGGGACCGTTATCGCGCACTTCAACGCGTACCAAGTCGGCTGTGCTGGATAGTTTGACCAGGACCCGCCCGGTGCCACTCGGTACGAACTTCACGGCATTTGATAGCAAATTGATCATGACCTGCGTCAAGCGGTCACGGTCGGCCAGCACCACGGGACCTTCACTCGGCAGTTCGCCTTCGAGAAGAACCGAGCGCTCGCGAAATAACTGCCCCAACGATTCCATGGCCTCGCGCACAACTTCGCCGAGATCCACTTCGCTGGTGACCCACTCCGCGCGCCCTGACTCCATTTTGGCCAAATCCAGAATCTGGTTGATCAGGCGGGTCAGGCGCTCCGCTTCACTGACAATAATGCCGAGAAACCGTTTGCGATCACTCAGTTCAATACGCGGGTCTTCGTGCAGCATTTCCGAGAAGGCACGAATGGACGTCAATGGCGTTCGTAACTCGTGGGTCACGGTAGAGATAAAATCATCCTTCATCCGATCCAGTTCGCGCAGGCGGTCATTGGCCTCGCGCAGTTCGGTCGTTGCCGCTTCCAGCTCGCGCTGCTTGGCTTCCAGTTCGTGGCTATAGGCACGTACCTGAGTCGCCTCATCGAGAATATCGAGCACTTCCTCAAGGCCAATATCCTCTTCCTGCGCCACGGAAGCGACCATTACCCGGGCACTGGCTGAGCCTATCGCACCAGCCAGTTCTGCCTCGGCAAATTGCACGAATTGGCCATCTGCCGGCAGACTGCGCCAGTCTTCGGCCCCCCGGGAACGGGCGTAGGCGGCTAACTGAAGTTTTGCCCGCCCCTTGCCAAGAAATCGTTCAAGCAATCCCAGCAAGGCATCCGGCGACGCCTTGCCACGCCACAGCCGCGCCTCGGGGTTTTGCGAATCAAAACGAAAAACATCGACAAACCGCTCCGCCTGGCTCGCTTCGACGGCATCAGGCCTGGAATTCAGTGACACGGCCACATACGCACCAATATTGGCCAGCATGCTCCACCACAAGCAATGTGAAATGGCGTCCAGGCCGGTTAAACCAAACAGCGCCTGCGCTTTCAGCCAGCCAATCCCCAATAGTCCCTGGTCTACAAAGCCACTGTCTATCCATCCCGACTTGGCAAATGATGGCAGCAACAAGGTATATACCCAGACGATAAATCCGGCCAGCAAACCAGCCACCGCACCGGAACGTGTCCCCTGCTTCCAGTACATGCCTCCGAACATGACGGGCGCGAACTGGGCAACCGCTGAAAATGAGATCAAGCCGATACCCACCAGCGCATAGGCTTCCCCGGCAAGACGAAAATAGATGTAACCAAGCAAAAGAATCGAGGCGATGGCAATGCGCCGGATACCAATGAGCAGGCCTGACAGATCTTTTCCGTTTTCCGTCTGCAACCAGGTTGACCGTAACAACCAGGGCATGACCAGATCGTTGCAGACCATGGTCGACAACGCTATGGTTTCGACAATCACCATGCCGGTTGCCGCCGACAGCCCCCCAATAAACGCAAGAAGCGCCATCGCCTCGGCCCCGCGGGCCAGCGGCAGGGTCAGTACAAAGGTATCCGGGTCAGCACTCGCGCCGCCGAAATGGATCAATCCACCCAGCGCCAGCGGTAGTACGAAAATGTTGATCACCAGCAGATAAAGTGGAAACAGCCACACCGCGCGCTTGAGGTGTGACTCATCAACATTCTCGACCACAATGATCTGGAACTGGCGAGGAAGAAAAATAATCGCCAGCCCGGACAGCACAATCAGCGACGTCCACGTTCCAGCCCGTCCGGAGTCCAGTTGAAGCAAGTGACTGAGATCAGCACTGGCACTCGCTTTCTGGAACAGATCGCCCAATCCGCCAAACATGCCATAGGTGACAAACAATCCGACCGCGACGAATGCGCACAATTTGACCACTGACTCAAAGGCAACCGCCGCCACCATGCCCTCATGCCGCTCGGTTGCATCAAGATGGCGCGTTCCAAACAAGATGGAAAAGAGTGCCAGCACGATCGCTATCAGAAACGTCGAATCCAGCCCCAGCACCTCCCCATTGCTGCCGGTATGATCAAGCAAGACATCGACGCTCGCTGCCATGGCCTTCAGCTGCAAGGCGATGTAGGGCACAACTCCAATCACCGCGATGACCGTTACCATGCCAGCCAACAACTGGCTTTTGCCATAGCGCGAGGCGATGAAGTCGGCAATCGACGTAATGCGTTGCGCCTTGCTGATGCGGATCATCTTGATGATGACGCCAACGCAAAGCATCATTAACGTTGGACCAATATAAATGGTCAGAAAAGAGAAACCGCCGGACGTCGCCCGACCGACGCTGCCGTAGAATGTCCACGAGGTGCAATAAATCGCCAGCGACAAGGCGTAAACATTGGCGGTGATGATTGATTTACCCGCATCGGCACGCGCATCGCCAAAACGTGCGACCGCAAACAGCAGGCCAAGATAGGCAGCTGCCAAAAATGCAATGAACCAGCCGGAAAGCACCTACTTGCCTCGCTCGGCCACCCAGGCCGCCAAAGCGATCAATCCGGCCCAGACGCCGAACAAATACAGATAGGTCGCAGGAATACCGCCGATCTCGCCACCAGGCAAGCTAAGCAAGGGATACGTCAGCAAAGGTGCACCGAGCAGAGATAGTGAAGCCAATCGCTGACGGGTCGGATTTGCTCTTTTCACAACGCCATCCTGAAAAAGAAAACGGCTGGCACGCCAAGCGTGCCA
>DAOLIO010000077.1:10562-12104 GCA_035328505.1 Azonexus sp. | reverse complement strand
ACCATACGATGATCTATTCGATCGACCGCTGGGGTGAATCGTGGAATCTGGCCGATTCGCGGCCACGCCGACAGATCAACTCGGTCATTCTCGAAGGCGAGACAGCACAACGACTGATCAACGACGTTCAGGAGTTCTTTCAGCGCCGGCAGTGGTACGCCGATCTGGGCATTCCCTGGCGCCGCGGCTACCTGCTCTACGGCCCGCCGGGCACTGGCAAGACCAGCTTCGCCTACGCGCTGGCCGGCGAACAGCACCTCAAACTGTGCGCCGTTTCGCTGACCAACCCGAAACTGAACGACCAGAGCATTGCCGACCTGCTGCAAAAAACCCCGCCGCGCTCGCTGATCCTGATCGAAGACATCGACGCTTTCTTCGTCGCCCGCGACAAGCAGGATAACCGCATCGAAGTCAGCTTCAGCGGTCTGCTCAATGCCATTGACGGCGTCGCAGCGCAGGAAGGGCGCATCGTTTTTCTGACCACCAACCATATTGAAAAACTGGACCGGGCGCTGATTCGTCCTGGCCGTATCGACATGACGGTCGAACTCAGCAATGCGACCGGCCAGCAACTGCGCACCATGTTCCTGCGTTTTTACCCCGACGCCGCACAGCTTGCCGACGAGATCACCGCACTATATCCAGACAAAACCCTCAGTCCGGCCCGTATCCAGCAAAGCCTGCTGGAATCGGATGATGCCGAAGGTGCCGCCAGACTGATCAAGGAATCCATCGCAAAATGAATCTGATCATCCAGGGCGGCGCCCTCCCGACCTTTCTGCTCGAACGTATCGTGACTGCCACTGGCGCCAGCAGCGTCGAACCCCGTCCGCCGCAAGTTGTCCGGCTGAAAGGCACCAGCCGCACACCTGAATTTGATGCGCTGATTCCGCTGATTGAGGCCGAAAAGCTCGACTGGGCTTTTATCGCGTCTGGCAAAAAGCTGTCCGATTTCGGGCTGATCTGCTTCGACATGGATTCAACGCTGATTACCATCGAATGCATCGATGAGCTGGCCGATTTCGCTGGCAAGAAGGCTGAGGTCTCAGCCGTGACCGAAGCCGCCATGCGCGGGGAAATCGATTACCGCGAAAGCTTGCGCCAGCGCCTGGCGCTGCTTGCCGGGCTGGACGCCCGAGTGCTGGCCCGCGTCTTCGGCGAACGCCTGCTGCTCTCGCCCGGCGCCCGAGAACTGCTCGAAGCCTGCCAGAACGCCGGCCTGCGCACCGCCATCCTGTCCGGCGGCTTCACCTATTTCACCGAGCGCCTGCGCATCGAACTCGGCTTCGACTTTGCCACCTCGAACGAACTGGAGATTTCCGGTGGCAAGCTGACCGGCCGGGTTGTCGGCGACATCGTGGACGCCTCCGCCAAGGCCCATCACCTCGCCCGCCTGACCGACGAACTGGGTCTCAGGAAGGAACAGGTCATCGCCTGCGGCGACGGTGCCAATGATTTGATGATGATGGCCCAGGCTGGGTTGTCGGTGGCCTTCCGCGCCAAGCCGGCGACTCGCGCCAAGGCCGATGTGGCCATCAATTT
>DAOLIO010000077.1:0-10462 GCA_035328505.1 Azonexus sp. | reverse complement strand
TGATTCAGTTCGGCAAAGACATCGGCCGCCGTCGTATCCATCAGGTTCACACCACTCATGACCAGCACAAGATCGTGTGGTGCTGCAATACGCTCCAGTTCCTGGTTCAGGCGCTGCTCAACCGCGCCCAGATTGCCGAAAAACAGCCGCTCATCAATGCGCACAAAAAGCACCCCCGGTAGCGTCTCTACCTCATAACGGGCAACATTACGAAAGTGCTCGCTCCCCGGTACACGCCCGACAACGGCGATATGGGGCGTACTGACGCGAAACAGCAGCGTCGCCATTGACAACACGATACCCATGCCGATCCCCGCCTCCAGTCCGAAAACCAGCACCCCCCCGGACGTAAATAGCAGCGCCAGCGCATCGGCGCGGTCATAGGCCCAGGCCTGGCGCAAGGCGCGAAGATCAATCATGGACAGCGCCGCCATGATAATGCTGGCCGCCAATACGGCCAATGGCAGGCGCTCGAACCACTGCGCAGCGCCGGCGACCACGCCGATCATGGCCAGTGCTGAAACCAGACTGGCCAGCGGTGTCTGGGCACCAGCCGCAACGTTGATCGCCGAGCGCGACAGCCCGCCGCCGACCGGCATGCCCCCATAAAAGGAGGCCACTACGTTAGCGGCACCCAGGCCAACCAGTTCTGCATTGGCGTCAATCCGTTCACGCCGCTTGATCGCCAATGCCTGCGCCATGGTGATGCTCTGCACCATGCCGATCAGCATCATCACAAAAGCCGGCAGCATCAAACGATGCATCGTATCGAGGCCGGGCATGAAGAAATTGAACCCGGGCAGTCCCGAGACCACCGAGCCGACAACGGCAACGCCATGCTCATGGTCAAGATCGAACTGGATGACGGCCAGCGTCCCCAAAGCCACCACCACCAGCGGCATCAGGCGCACGATAAAGGAGGCCCGTCCGACACCCAGGCCCGCCTTGACCAGCCAGCCCGCCAAGGCCGATCGAACAGTGGCAAGAACGCACAATGCCAGCACACCAATCAACAGCGTAGGCAAATGGACCTGCGGTAGCACCCGGATAAGGTCAAGCAGCATTTCCCCGCTACTGGCGCCGTGTGGGGCAACACCGAGCAAGTATTTCATCTGGCTGATGATGATCAAGACGGCAGATCCCGAGATAAAGCCGCTGATCACGGGCCGACTCAACAATTGCGACAGGAAACCGAGTCTTAACATGCCGCACGCCAGCAACATCAGTCCGGAAAGCAGCGATAGCACTGCCGCCAGCACGATGTAGTCCGGCGAACCGGGGAGCGCCAGTGGACTGAGCACCGAGTAGGTCATGATCGCCGTGATCGCCACCGGCCCGACTGCCTGCACCATGCTGCTACCCAGCAGGGCGTAGGCAACCACCGGGAAGATACTGACATACAGGCCAAGTTGCGGCGGCAGGCCGGCCAGTAGCGCATAGGCCAGGCTCTGTGGAATGACCAGAATGGTGACGATCAGCCCGGCCGAGAGGTCAGCACCCAGCTTTTCCTTGGGGTAATTGATCAGCCAGGCGGGAATCATTTTCGAAAGCATGCGTCTGGCCGCCGATTCAGGTTTTCCTGATCAATTGTCGGGCAAAAGCCACATCGTTTTTTGTCATCCGCGGCGCTGTTTGCGGCCCCGTACCATTGACCAGGCGGACGAATTCATCAAGCGGAAGTGCTGCCGAGATGTCCATGTCACCAGCTTCCAGCTTTTCGCGCAGAATGAAATTGCCGTCACCGGTCATCACCATCAGATAGGTTCGCCCTTCACTGCGCTGGTTCAGACGGGCAACAGCGGCAGCGGCCCGGGTTGAGCGCATGGCTACTTGTATTTCTTGAAAACGGCTTTGGCGTCGAGATGCGCCCGATCAAGTGTGCAAATCTTGGGGTCGTCATCATGGCCGGTAAAAAAATCATCGGCCTGGGCGCGCATGACCATCTTGATCGCTGCCTGGTCGTCAATATCGTATTTTTCAGTGATCAGTGTGGTCACTTCATCGAG
Organism: Azonexus sp.; assembly: GCA_035328505.1. GTDB lineage: Bacteria > Pseudomonadota > Gammaproteobacteria > Burkholderiales > Rhodocyclaceae > Azonexus. The sequence goes on along the minus strand of DAOLIO010000077.1, from coordinate 8,456 downwards.
GTGTTCTTCGTAGGTCATGGCGCGTCAAATTCAGTGGAAATATAGAGCGCTTCAACCTTTTCGCGCGCCCAAGGCGTACGGCGCAGGAATTTCAGGCTGGAAGCGATGCTCGGATCAAGATTGAAACAACGGATATCGATCATCTGTCCCAACTTAGCCCAGCCATAACGCGCAACCAGACGATTGAGGATGGCTTCCAGTGTCAGGCCGTGCAGTGGATTGTTGGCTTGTTTTTCAGACATTTTATTGGTTACATCAGAAGACAGATTCAGATGGGGGCGTAGAAAATAGCACGTTCTCGCTGACAATCGCTGTCACCCATTTCAAACACCCGGCAATTGTCCGGCCGGCGCTCGTAAATCGTACAGCGCATGGTGTCACGATCAAGCGCCGCGCACCAGCCATCATCCAGGCGCCGCATTACCCAACCGCCCCACTCGTCCTGCGTCGAAAACCGCCTGGGCACGTCGTCGCCTTCCATCAGCATGACCTCAAGCTGACAGCAACAGGCCGAGCATTTATCGCAGGTGATGATTTCCGGCGCTTCCGGGAAAATGGTCGGCGCAGAACACGCCATGTCAGTGCAGGTCGACTGCGTGCTGCTTGAGCTGGTCGAGCGCCACGATTTCCAGCGCGGCCTGGTTGGTCGAGTTCAGCGACACTTTCGGCGCCTTGCCGGCAAGGTAGGCTTGAAGCCAGCGTGCCGCGCACAGGCACCAGCGCTGTCCGGGCAGAAGGCCGGAAAAGCCGTATTCCGGGCGCGGCGTGGACAAGTCGTTGCCGACAGCTTTGGAATAGGCGAGAAATTCTTCAGTCAGCACGACACAGATGGTGTGGCTGCCAAAATCATCTTCGGACGTATTGCAGCAACCGTCCCTGAAAAAGCCCGTGACCGGCTCGTCGCTACAGGTCATCAGCGGCCCGCCAAGCACGTTGAGCTGACTACCGCTGCCGGGAATATCACGGGATTTCATGTTTGAATCAAGCGACTTCGTCGATCCAGGCTTGCTGGATGGCTTCGAGAATCTTCTCGCCGCAATGCTTCGGATCATCATTGAAGCCGGGCAAAGCCATGACCCAGTCGCGCAAGTCGACGAAATTGATCTTTAATGGATCAGTATCCGGATGGGTATCGGTGAGTTCGATGGCAATATCGTTAATGTCGGTCCATTTCATTTGCGATGTCCTTCCTTGGCCATATTGATACTGTATTTTGGAATTTCGACCGTTAACGGCGTTGACCGCACAATTGCCTGGCAACCCAGGCGTGAATTGGGTTCCAGGCCCCAAGCCTTGTCGAGCAAGTCTTCTTCGATGTCCTCGGCAGCCTCCAGCGAGTTGAACCCCTCACGCACGATGACGTGGCAAGTGGTACAGGCGCAGGACATCTCGCAGGCATGGTCAAGTTCGATCTCGTTGGCCAACAGGTTTTCGCAAATCGACTTACCCTCTTCCGCCTCGATCACCGCGCCATCCGGACACAACTCGACGTGCGGCAACACAATGATTTGTGTCATGCGTCTTCTCCCATTTTAATGTCGTCCACGTTACGGCCGGACAACACCTTCTTGATGCTCTGATCCATGCGGCGATGGGCAAAGGCTTGTGTTTCAAAACCAAGATCATCCATCGCGATGTTGATCAGACGGCGGTTATCACCTTTCATCGCTTCGGCCAGCTTGGCGATGGTGGCCTTGATCTTGGCTGTTTCCATTTCGTTGAGCAAATGAGGATCTTCCTTCATCGCTGCTTCGGTTGCTTCAATCATGCGCTGACCTTCGACAATCGCTTCCTTTAGTGCGCGACTGATTGCATCGTCCTTGGCGTGATCCATCGAATCCTTGAGCATACCGGCGATTTCGTCATCGGACAGGCCGTAGGACGGCTTGACCGTCACGCTGGATTCAACACCAGTTGTCTGCTCTCGGGCTGCTACCGAAAGCAAGCCATCGGCATCAACCTGGAAAGTCACGCGTATGCGTGCAGCACCAGCCACCATCGGTGGAATGCCGCGCAGCTCAAAACGCGCCAGCGAACGGCAATCACTGACCAGTTCACGCTCGCCTTGCACGACATGGATCGCCATCGCCGTCTGACCATCCTTGAAGGTAGTGAACTCCTGGGCACGGGCAGTCGGAATGGTCGAATTGCGCGGGATGACCTTCTCGGTCAACCCCCCCATGGTTTCCAGGCCTAACGACAAGGGGATGACATCGAGCAGCAACCAGTCATCCTTGCCCGTCTTGTTACCGACCAACAGATTGGCTTGCGTAGCGGCACCGAGGGCAACCACTTTGTCCGGGTCAAGATTCGTCAGCGGTTCCTGGCGAAAGAAATCGCCTACGGCCTTCTGGACCTGCGGCATCCGTGTCGATCCGCCGACCATAACCACGCCCTTGATGTCGTCGGCACGCAGACCTGCATCGCGCAAGGCCTTCTTGACGGGCTGCATGGTTTTCGAGATCAGCGTCTGGGCAATCTCGGCAAAGGTTGCAACGTCGAGCTTGATATCGACCATTTCTCCAGAGATCAGACGGACGGTAATCTGCGCTTCCGGATTATTGGTCAGGTATTCCTTGGCTTCGCGGCAACGCATCATCAAAAGACGGCCGTCCTCTGGCGACAAGGGCTGCAGCTTGGCCTGCTCGATCACCCAGCAGAAAATGCGATGGTCGAAATCGTCGCCACCGAGAGCGGAGTCGCCACCAGTCGACATCACTTCAAAAACACCCTTGGTCAGCTTCAAGATCGAGATATCGAAAGTGCCACCGCCCAGGTCATAGACAGCATAAACGCCTTCCGACGCATTATCGAGGCCATAGGCAATGGCGGCCGCAGTCGGTTCGTTGAGCAGGCGCAGAACATTGAGGCCGGCCAGACGAGCGGCATCCTTGGTGGCTTGACGCTGCGCATCGTCAAAATAGGCTGGAACGGTAATCACTGCACCCACCAGATCACCACCCAAGGCAGCTTCGGCACGCATTTTCAGGCTTTTAAGGATTTCTGCCGAAACTTCGACCGGGCTTTTGATACCGGCAATTGTTTTGACCTTGACCATGCCCGGAGCTTCGATAAAATCGTAGGGCATTGATTCTACGTGCGAAATATCCTTAAGCCCGCGCCCCATGAAGCGCTTGACGGAAACAATCGTGTTACGTGGATCGACAGCCTGCTTGGTCTGCGCGTCATAGCCGACTTCGGTAGTTTCATCAGCGTGATAGCGAACCACCGACGGCAGAAGTGGGCGGCCTTGATCGTCGTTGAGGCAGACGGCCATACCACTGCGAACGGTTGCCACCAAAGAATTGGTGGTACCTAGGTCGATACCGATGGCAAGTTTATGCTCATGCGGTGCCGCAGATTCGCCGGGTTCGGCGATTTGAAACAGGGCCATTTTTAATCTTCCAGCGACGCTAGCGCGTCGTCGATTTCGTGCAAAAGTTTTTCCAGAAACATCAGACGACGGACGCGGTCAGTCGCGATAGCAAGCTCTCCGGATTCGTCGATCAACTGTTCAAGTTCGTCATAACGACCGTTGATATCGGTTCGCAGACGGTTGTGCAGCCGCTCAAGCTCGTGGTGGTCCCCACCCTCGCGCGCCTCCATCACTGCCTCGCGCCATTCCATCTGCTCGATCAGGAAATCAGCCGGCATGGCAGTATTGTTTTCTGCCTGGATGTCATGCCCTGCAAGATGGAGCAGGTACTTGGCCCGCTCAAGCGGCTTCTTCAGGGTTTGATAAGCCTCATTCGCATGGGTAGCCCACTGCATGGAAAGCCGTCGCTCAGCATCGCCAGCATTGACAAACCGATCCGGATGCACCCGAGCCTGAATATCGCGGTAGCGAGAATCAAGATCTGACAAATCGAGCCGAAAAGCCCGATTCAGCCCGAAAAGGGCGAAGTGGTCGGCTCGAAAATCCATCAGACGTTAAACGATTCGCCGCAGCCGCACTGATCCTTGACGTTCGGGTTATTGAACTTGAAACCCTCATTCAATCCCTCTCGCGCGAAATCCAGTTCCATCCCGTCGAGGTAAGGCATGCTCTTGGCGTCAACAATGACCTTGACACCATTGTGTTCGAAGACCAGATCGTCAGGATTCACCTCGTCGACAAATTCCAGCTTGTAGGCCATGCCGGAACAGCCGCTCGTCCGTACGCCAAGGCGCAGGCCGATGCCCTTGCCCCGCTTGGTCAGGAAGTTGGCGACGTGTTGCGCCGCCTTGTCGCTCAAGGTGACTGCCATGCTTATTCTCCGTGCTTCTTCTTGTAATCGGCCACGGCTGCCTTGATGGCATCCTCGGCCAGAATCGAACAGTGGATTTTAACCGGCGGAAGGGCCAGTTCTTCAGCGATTTCAGTATTTTTGATCGACAGCGCCTGATCAACTGTCTTGCCCTTCACCCATTCAGTGACCAACGACGACGAAGCAATGGCTGATCCGCATCCGTAGGTCTTGAACTTGGCATCTTCAATTACGCCGGCTTTATTGACCTTGATTTGCAATTTCATCACATCGCCGCAGGCAGGAGCGCCGACCATGCCTGTACCAACACCATCGTCTTCTTTGCCAAACGAACCCACGTTACGCGGATTCTCATAGTGATCAATGACTTTTACGCTATAGCTCATGTTAGTTCTCCTTGAATTTCGTTAGTGGGCAGCCCACTGAACGGTACTGAGATCAATACCGTCCTTATACATTTCCCATAGCGGCGAAAGCTCTCGTAACTTACCAACTTTCGCATGCAATAGATTGATTGCATAGTCAATTTCTTCTTCTGTTGTAAATCGACCGATGCTGAAGCGAATAGAACTGTGAGCCAGTTCATCATCACGCCCCAATGCACGCAAAACGTAGGAAGGCTCCAGACTGGCCGAGGTGCAAGCCGAGCCGGAAGAAACCGCCAGATCCTTGATCGCCATGATCATCGACTCGCCTTCAACATAGGCAAAGCTGATGTTCAGATTGTGTGCTACGCGGTGTGTCAGGTCACCATTGACGTAGGTCGCTTCAATATCCTGCAACCCCTTCAATAGCTTGTCACGCAACGCGCCGATACGCTTGTTTTCTTCGGCCATTTCCTCTTTGGCCAAACGGAAGCACTCGCCCATCCCGACGATTTGGTGCGTCGGCAAGGTCCCGGAACGGAAACCACGCTCATGGCCACCACCGTGCATCTGTGCCTCAAGGCGAATACGCGGCTTGCGACGGACATAGAGTGCGCCAATACCTTTCGGGCCATAGGTTTTGTGGGCACAGAAACTCATCAGGTCGACCTTTAACTTGCTAAGGTCAATATCAACCTTGCCGGTAGCCTGAGCTGCATCGACGTGAAAGATGATGCCTTTTTCACGACAGATTTCACCAATTTCGGCGATCGGCTGAATGACACCGACTTCATTGTTTACAAACATGACCGAGGCAAGCACGGTATCCGGACGAATGGCTGCTTTGAAGACATCCAGATCCAATAGGCCATCTTCCTTGACATCAAGATAGGTTGCCTCGAATCCTTGGCGTTCCATTTCGCGAACAGTATCGAGTACTGCCTTATGCTCGGTCTTGACCGTGATGATGTGCTTGCCCTTGGTGCCAGCGTAGAAATTGGCTGCGCCCTTGATAGCAAGATTGTTCGATTCGGTCGCACCAGAGGTCCAGACAATTTCCTTTGGGTCCGCATTGACCAGATCAGCAACCTGCTCTCGCGCCTCTTCAACAGCCGCATCGGCCACCCAGCCAAAACTGTGCGAACGCGAGGCAGGGTTGCCAAAATGTTCACACAGGTAAGGAATCATTTTTTCTGCGACGCGCGGGTCGACCGGTGTGGTTGCCGAGTAATCCAGGTAGATCGGGAGTTTCATCTTCATTCTCGCTAAGTCGGGTTGTTCTGTCAGCTCAGTTAGCAGCAACCGCTGTCATTCCTTGCAGGCGTCCGACGGTAACCTGCAAGGCATCAATAAATTGGTCAATTTCTGCTTCAGTATTGCTCATGCCAAGACTCACACGTACGGCACCTCGAGCGATCTCCGGAGCCACGCCCATGGCGCGCAAGACATGCGACGGTTCTGGACTGGCACTTGAGCAGGCGGCACCACTGGCGACTGCAAACCCCTCGCGATCAAGCTTACCCACCAGTGTTTCACCATCGATATCGCGAAAAGCAAAATAACTGGTATTTGGCAATTTTTTCGAGTTGACCGCGAAGATCGTTGCGCCCATTGGTACCAGCCGACTTTCCAGCTTTCCTATCAGCAATTGCATACGTTCAGGTAATTCGGCAACGCGTTGCGCAGCAAGTTCCGCAGCCACACCAAATCCAACAATTGCCGGCACGTTTTCAGTTCCGGATCGAAGCCCGCGCTCATGACCTCCACCGGAAATCAATGGCTGCAACTCAACACGCTTGTCGAGTATCAACGCAGCAGCCCCTTTGGGACCGTATGCCTTATGGGCGGACAGCGTCATGGCATGCACTCCAGCCCGATTCAGCTTCCGAAAATCGATATCCAACTTGCCCAAGGCTTGCGCTGCATCCGTATGAAACCAGCAACCAGAAGCCTTTGCTGCAGTTGCCAGCTGTGCAACGTCCTGAATGACGCCAGTTTCATTATTTGCCAACATTATCGAAACAAGCTTGGGTTTAGCCAGCACCACCTCGCTAAAATCGTCGAATTTAATCCTGCCTGCCCCGTCGACCGCGACATGCTTGAGTTGCCAGCCATTCACTACCAGTTGCGCTGCCGGCTTTAGAACACAGGGATGCTCGATGGCACTGACAGCGATAACTCCCGGGATAAAGCTGGCTGCAGCGCCTTTCACAAACAGATTATTGGCTTCGCTACCGCCACTGGTAAAAACCACTTCAGTCGGATGCGCATTGATCGAAGCCGCTACTTTTTGCCGTGCCTCGTCAATCGCCTGGCGGGCCTGGCGACCATATTCATGACGACTGGAAGCATTGCCAAACTGATCCTCCAACCATGGAAGCATGGCGGACAAAACCTTGGGATCAAGCGGCGTAGTCGCATTGTGATCAAGGTAAACAGGCCGGAACATCATCGGAGTCAGGCGACTACGGACAGCTTATCGCTCCCGCCACGCGGACGACGCGTAGATTCAAGGCGCCGCCTATCTTCCAGCACGATGGTCGCGGAGCCACGCTTCAGCTTTTCTTTTTCAACAAGATCGGCCAAGGTCACGGACGCCAGATAGTCATACATCTTGGTATTCAGAGTCGACCACAAGTCATGTGTCATGCAGCGATGTTCATCATGGCAATTTTCCCGACCACCACACTGGGTCGCATCCAGTTGCTCATCAACCGCACGAATGATATCTGCAACGGCTACGCGATTGAACGGCCGAGCAATACAGTAGCCACCGCCAGGGCCGCGCACGCTATCCACCAAATTGTGACGCCGCAATTTGCCGAACAATTGCTCCAAATAGGAGAGCGAAATTTTCTGTCGCTCACTAATACTGGCTAGCGCCACTGGTCCCTCATCGCCGCGCAAAGCCAGATCCATCATGGCGGTAACCGCAAAACGTCCTTTGGTGGTCAAACGCATTCTGAACTCCTGACAATAACTGAGTATTATGGTCAACTATATATAAACCAGATTAAATCAGTCAACTATTTTGCTCAGGTATTTTGGATCGAACACATCAGACGGTTGCACATCTTGGTCGCACTTAACCCCCTGCGCATCAAGCTCTTTCACCAGCGATGCCAGACGTCGATCTGTTTCAGCGGCATGATCCAGCAGCGCATGAATTGCCTTGGCTACCGGGTCATCCTGATCCCTTGCCACGGCATAGGCGGAAAATCCAAGCTTTTCAGCCTGCGCCTCACGCTGACGAATCTGTTCGGTATTTTCAATAATGCGGGCTGGATTACCAACAGCCGTAGCACCGGCTGGCACGGGTTTGGTAACAACCGCGTTGGAACCAACCTTGGCGCCTGCAGAAATCGTAATCGGACCCAGTACCTTGGCACCCGCGCCAATAACCACGCCGTTCTCAAGCGTAGGATGACGCTTACCTTTGTTCCATGAAGTACCGCCCAGGGTAACCCCATGATAGAGCGTCACATCGTCACCGATCACTGCGGTCTCGCCAATCACGACGCCCATACCATGATCGATAAAAAACCGGCGACCAACGGTTGCCCCAGGATGAATCTCGATGCCTGTGAGCATACGGGAAAGATGGGCAGTGAAACGCCCAAGCCAGCGCAATCGGTGGCCCCACAACCAATGAGCCAGACGATGCATGAAAAGAGCGTGAATGCCCGGGTAGCAGGTTAGCACCTCCCAAAATGAGCGGGCAGCCGGATCGCGGTCAAAAACCGCACGGATATCCTCACGCAAATTCCGGAACATGAAACTTTGTCTCCCTTTCATTCAAGGGATAATTTTAAAATACTCGACTGAAATTGTCAGCTATTTTCCC
>DAOLIO010000076.1:1208-12206 GCA_035328505.1 Azonexus sp. | reverse complement strand
TGTCGAACTCGGGTTCTGTTTTCATGGGGGGTCTCCTGGGCGTGCATTACATCAAAACAATGTCGTATTGCTCGGGCGAATAGCTGGGCTCGGACTGCAACGAAACGGGTTTGCCGATGAAATCGGAAAGCATGGCCAGCGCCTGCGACTCTTCATCGAGGAAGAGGTTAACGACTGCCGGACCGGCGAGGATACGGTATTCACGAGCGTTGAACTGGCGGGCTTCACGCAGCAATTCGCGCAGTATTTCGTATGCGACGGTACGCGCCGTTTTGACTTCGCCACGTCCGCCACAGGTTGGACACGGCTGGCAAAGCACGTGCGCCAACGATTCACGCGTCCGCTTGCGGGTCATTTCAACCAGCCCCAGCGCGGTGAAACCATTCACCGTCAGCCGGGTATGATCGCTGGACAAGGCCTTGTTGAATTCTTCGAGCACTGCTTTCTTGTGCTCCTCGTTTTCCATATCGATAAAGTCGACAATGATGATGCCGCCGAGGTTCCGCAGGCGGAGCTGGCGGGCAATGGTGACTGCGGCCTCGAGATTGGTCTTGAAAATCGTGTCGTCAAAATTGCGCACGCCGACGAAGCCGCCGGTGTTCACGTCTATGGTCGTCATCGCCTCGGTCTGATCCATGATCAGATAGCCACCGGACTTCAGGTCAACGCGGCGCGCCAGCGCTTTCTGGATCTCATCCTCGACACCGTGCAGGTCGAAGAGTGGGCGCTGGCCGGTGTAGTGCTCAAGCAGCGGCATGACGGCCGGCGTGTATTCCTGGGCGAAGGCGGTGAGTTTCTGGAAATTCTCCCGCGAGTCGATGAAAATGCGCGTCGTTTCCGGATTGACAAAGTCGCGCAGCACGCGCTGGCCAAGCGAAAGCTCTTGATACAACAGGGTCGGCGGCGCCGAGACTCTGGCCTTTTCACGAATATCTGCCCAGGTTTTGCGCAAATAGGCGATATCGGTAATGAACTCTTCGTCACTGGCATTTTCAGCCATTGTCCTGACAATAAAGCCGCCGGGTTCATCATCCGGCACCAGCCGTGTAATTTTTTCGCGCAGGACTTCGCGCTCCGCTTCGGACTCGATACGCTGCGAGATGCCGATATGTTTTTCCTGCGGCAGGTGGACCAGCATTCGACCGGCGATGGAAACCTGCGTTGAAAGCCGGGCACCCTTGGTGCCAATCGGGTCCTTGACGACCTGGACAAGAATGCTTTGCCCATCGTGAAGAATCTTCTCGATGGGCCTTTCGGTGGCCGTCTCGCGCGGTTGCCAGATATCAGCCACGTGCAGGAAAGCCGTGCGATCCAGCCCGACATCAATGAAGGCTGACTGCATGCCGGGCAGGATGCGACAGACACGCCCCAGATACACATTCCCAACCAGACCGCGACTGGCTGTGCGCTCGATATGCAACTCCTGGACAACGCCTTGTTGCATGACAGCAACGCGCGTTTCCTGCGGTGTGAAATTGATCAGGATTTCTTCAGACATAGTCTCTACAATGCGCGGTTTTGCCCCATTCTACTATGACCAAAGCCCCTGAACTCCTCGCGCCGGCCGGCTCACTCGAGATGATGCGCACCGCCTTCGATTTTGGCGCCGATGCCATCTACGCCGGGCAGCCGCGCTACAGCCTGCGCGTACGCAATAACGAGTTCGGCGACCTGGACAAACTGGGCGAAGGCATCAACGAAGCGCACGCCCGCGGCAAGCAGTTTTTCGTCGTCAGCAACATCATCCCGCACAACGCCAAATTACCGACCTACCTGTCCGACATGGCGCCGGTCATCGCGCTGAAACCCGATGCGCTGATCATGTCCGACCCCGGCCTCATCGACATGGTGCGCGAAACCTGGCCGGAACAAGTTGTTCACCTGTCGGTGCAAGCCAACACGGTCAACTGGGCCGCCGTTCGCTTCTGGCAGAAAATGGGCATCCAGCGCATCATCCTGTCGCGCGAACTGTCCCTCGACGAAGTCGCCGAAATCCGCCAGCGCTGCCCGGACATCGAACTGGAAGTCTTTGTCCACGGCGCGCTGTGCATCGCCTACTCCGGCCGCTGCCTGCTCTCCGGTTATTTCAACCACCGCGATCCGAACCAGGGCACGTGCACCAACTCCTGCCGCTGGGACTACAAGGTGACGACTTCCGACGGTCAACCGGCAAAAATGCTCAAAAACGAACAGGAAATCCTGCTCGAAGAAAAACAGCGACCCGGTGAGCTGATGCCGATCGAAGAAGACGAGCACGGCACCTATATTCTGAACTCCAAGGATCTGCGCGCGATTGAGCACGTGCATCGCCTGGTCGAGATCGGCATCGACTCGCTGAAGATCGAAGGCCGCACCAAGAGCCCGTATTACGTCGCCCGCACCTCGCAAGTATATCGCCAGACGATTGACGACGCCGTCGCCGGCAAGCCGCTTGATCCGGCCCTGCTCCGTGAACTGGAGGGCCTCGCCAACCGGGGCTACACCGACGGTTTCCTGCAGCGCCATCACGATGCCGATTACCAGAACTACCTGCGCGGCAGCTCTGAATCCGACCGCAGCCTCTACGTGGGCGATGCGATTCAGTTTGACGCCACCCGCGGCCTGATGGAAATCGATGTCAAAAACCGCTTTTCGATCGGCGACAAGCTGGAATGCGTCCACCCGTCCGGCAACCACGTGTTCACACTCACCCACATGGAGAACAAGAAGGGTGAAACCGTCACCGTGGCGCCGGGTAGCGGCCACCGGGTCTGGATTAATTTGCCCGCCCTGTACACCGAATCGTTCGTCGCGCGTTTTGTTTAACTAATCCTTACAAAACAAGCCTGATTTATTTTGGTGCACTGCAGCAATGCGTGTAAACTCCGCCCCATGAGCAAACCCGCCAACCGCATGCCACTGATCGACGCCTTGAAGGCGATCGCGGCGCTGCTCGTCCTGCTCAACCACTTTTCATCCTACGGCCCCCTCGCCGAAGCAGCACGCGACGCGTTCCCGGCGATCTCCGGCTGGATCTTCGAATATTGCCGCATGGCCGTACAGGTTTTCCTGGTCATTGCCGGGTTTCTCGCTGCCCGAGGCCTGTCAGCGGAAGGTCAGGCGCTGTCGGTTTCCCCGCTGCCATTAATCTGGAAGCGATACCTGCGGCTGGCGGTTCCCTATCTGGCGGCCATCGGCCTGGCCATTATCGCCTCCGCCATCGCCAACCAGTGGCTGGATGACGAAGCCATCCCTGCCCGCGCCACCTTCGTGCAATGGCTGGCTCACGCTGCCTTGCTGCACAGCCTGCTGGGTTTCGATTCGTTATCGGCCGGGGTATGGTACATCGCCATCGACTTCCAGCTTTTTGCCTTGATGGCCACGCTGCTCTGGCTCGGTCGCCGCAATATCGTGGCACCGGCGCTGGTGCTGGGCATGACCATCGCGTCCCTGTTCTGGTTCAACCGCGACGCCAGCTGGGATAACTGGGCAATCTACTTCTTTGGCTCCTACGGCCTAGGGGCTGCCGCCTGGTGGGCCTCCGGTCGCCGCCAACTGTCTGCCTGGCTGGGGGTGATCCTGACCATCGTCATGGCTGCACTGGTCGTCGATTTCCGCCTGCGCATCGCGCTGGCCCTTGTAATCGCCTTGTTACTGGGGTTCAGCCGCCGTACCGGCCTGCTGGAAACCTGGCCGGACTCCAGGCCGTTAGCCTTTCTTGGCCAGATATCCTATTCGCTCTTCCTGGTGCACTTCCCGGTCTTGCTGCTGGCCAACTGCGTCTATGCCCTGCTGGGTTTGTCTTCAGTACTTTCTGTCGTTTTCGCGCTGATGCTGACGATGGCAACCAGCATTGCCGTAGCCACGCTTTTCTACCGATGGATCGAAGGCCCCGAGGCCAGCCAGCGCATCACGGCGGGGCTGGGCCGGCTCTCGACGGGGCTGGGTTCCATCGCGCAACAGGCTGCAAGGCTGGCCCGTCGCGCCATCCTCGGCAGAGCCTGAGCGGCCTTAGCTGGCGAGTTCCGGACGCCCCCGGAAGTATTCCAATGCCTCCGGATTCGCCAAGGCTTCAATATTCTTGACCGGCTGCTCACCGACGACATTGCGCACGGCCAGTTCGACGATCTTGCCCGACTTGGTTCGTGGGATGTCCTGCACCTGAACGATCTTGCTGGGCACGTGGCGCGGCGTGGTGTTGTCGCGGATCTGTTTCTTGATCCGCTCGATCAACCCGGCATCCAGTACCTCGCCATCACGCAGGCGGACAAAAAGCACGACCCGCACATCGTCGTGCCTGCCCGGCGGCCAATCCTGGCCGATCACCAGCGCTTCAAGAATTTCCGGTAACAACTCGACCTGGCGGTAGATTTCCGCCGTACCAATACGCACCCCGCCTGGATTCAGCGTCGCATCGGAGCGGCCATAAATGATCAGGCCATCGTGCGTGGTCAGTTCCGAAAAATCGCCATGGCACCAGATATTGTCAAAGCGTTCGAAATAGGCCGCGTGGTACTTCTTGCCGTCCGGGTCGTTCCAGAAGCCCACCGGCATGGCCGGGAATGGCCTGGTGCACACCAGTTCACCCTTTTCGCCACGTATCGACCGACCTGTATCATCAAACACATCGACCGCCATGCCGAGGCCGCGGCACTGGATTTCGCCGCGATACACCGGCAGCACCGGATTACCGAGCACGAAGCAGGACACGATATCCGTACCGCCCGAAATCGAAGCCAGCAAAATGTCCGGTTTGATCTCGCGATAAACCCAGTCAAAGCCTTCTGGCGACAGTGGGCTGCCGGTCGAGAACATGGCCCGCAGGGCGCCGAGTTCGTGTGTCTTGCCCGGCGTCAGACCAAGCTTGGCAGCAGCGTCGATGAATTTGGCCGAGGTTCCGAAGTGCGTCATCCTCTCGGCAGCGGCGTAATCGAACAGCACCGTACCGCCTGCGGCAAAGGGCGAGCCGTCGTACAGCAGCAAGGTGGCGCCGCTGCCAAGGCCGGAGACCAGCCAGTTCCACATCATCCAGCCGCAGGTGGTGAAGTAGAACAGCCGATCACCGGGCCGCACATCGCTGTGCAATTGATGCTCTTTCCAATGCTGGAGCAGCACACCGCCGTGGCAATGAACGATGCACTTCGGCACGCCGGTCGTACCGCTGGAGAACATGATGAACAATGGATGATCGAAGGCGACTCTTTTGAAAATTGGCGCATTTTTCGGGTTGACCGCGGGAAGCTCGTGCCAGCCGATGGCATGGGCAATACCGCTCAAATCCGGGGCCGAATCGAGGTAAGGCACGACCACGACCTGGCGCAAGGACGGCATTTCGGCCACGATTTCTGCGTTTTTCGCCAGACAATCGACCGCTTTGCCGTTGTACCAATAGCCATCGACGCAGATCAGCACTTTTGGCTCGATCTGGCCAAAACGGTCGAGCACCCCCTGCACGCCAAAGTCAGGTGACGCCGATGACCAGATGGCACCCAGCGCGGTGGCCGCCAGCATGGCAATCAAGGTTTCCGGCAGGTTGGGCAGATAGCCGGCGACCCGGTCGCCCTCGCCCACCCCGGCGGCCCTCAGGAATTGCTGAAAACGGCCCACCTCGGCAACCAGTTCGACCCGTGTCATGCGTCGCTTGACCTTGTCTTCGCCCCAGAAAACCAGCGCTTCACCATCGTCGCGGCGCTGCAAAACATTTTCGGCGTAGTTCAACCGGGCCTCGGGAAACCATTGGGCGCCGGGCATTTTGTCGCCATGGCGCAACACCGTCCCCCCCTTGTCGCCCACCACGCCGCAGAAATCCCAGAGTTCAGACCAGAAAGCCTCTGGCTGATCGACCGACCATTGCCACAGCGCCGCATAATTTACCTTGCGCTGCGCAGCGATCAGCTGCGCCATGCGGGTCTCCCCCACGGTCGCGGGGTTGGGTGTCCACAAAGGCTGGGCGCCAATTGCATCGTTCATCTCGTCTCCTTGATCACTTTTATTCGGCGTGGCCGGTTTTCGCTGGCAAAGATAGCAGGAATTTGACTGCCGGAACTGTCATCAACCGGACACTTCCCGCCAACGATTGACGGCGCGCCATGACACGGACAAACTCGTCCCCTTGACCCCTGTCGGCCGGATGCATGTCACTCGCCTGGACCCTGAAATTACTGATCAGCCTGCTCTTGTTGCCCCCCGGCAACGGACTGGCGCTACTGTGTGTGGCCGGCGTTTTCCGACGCCGACGCTGGGCTTTCGGACTGGCCGTCTTTGGCGCGGCACTGCTCGCCGCGCAATGTGTCGCGCCGGTCGCCGATCGACTGATCGGGTCGCTGGAAAGTCAGAATGCCCCGTTGGCCAAGGGCCAGCCTGACGCCGGGGCCATCGTCATCCTCGGCAGCGGCCTGGCGACCGACGCGGCAGAATATGGCGGCGATACCGCCAGCGACCGGACGCTGATCCGGACCCGTTATGGCGCCGTACTGGCTCGCCAGTACGGCCTGCCCGTGCTGGTCACCGGCGGTCGTCCGCTCAAGGCCCGCCGCTCCGAAGCCGAGGTCATGGCCGGCATCCTGCAGGACGAATTGGGCGTGGCTGTGCGCTGGCAGGAAACGGCCTCGATGGATACTGCCGAGAATGCCGCCCTCTCGGCCGCCATACTCAAGGCCGCCGACATCCGTCGCATCGTCCTCGTCACCCATGCCTTCCACATGCCACGTGCCCGGCGACTTTTTGAACAGGCCGGGCTGGAGGTCATTCCCGCGCCGACTGCCTTCTTCAGCCACCAGCAGTCGACCTGGGAACCCATCGAATTTCTGCCTCAGGCCTACGCCCTGCGAACGAGCTATTACGCGCTGCATGAATGGCTGGGCCTGGCCTGGATTTCACTGACACACTGATCGCCCGCACAGGGCCCCATAAAGGAGAAGAGACATGACCCAAGTAGTGCTCACCGAAACCATCGGCAAGGTTGGCCTGATTCGCATCAACCGCCCGGAAGCGATGAATGCGCTGAACAACGACGTGGTGGACGGCATCGGGGCGGCGATTAATGCTTACGAGGCCGACGACAACATCGGTTGCATCGTCATCACCGGCAATGAAAAAGCCTTCGCGGCTGGCGCCGATATCGGCTTCATGAAGGATTTCGACTACATGCATGCCTACAAGACCGATTTCATCACCCGCAACTGGGAGCGCATCAAGACGACGCGCAAGCCGGTCATCGCGGCAGTGGCCGGCTTTGCCCTGGGCGGCGGCTGTGAAATGGCGATGATGTGCGACATGATTTACGCAGCCGACACCGCCAAATTCGGTCAGCCGGAAATCAAGATCGGCACGCTGCCCGGTGCCGGTGGCACCCAGCGCCTGCCCCGTGCGGTCGGCAAGGCCAAGGCCATGGACCTGTGCCTGACCGGCCGCCTGATGGACGCCGCCGAAGCCGAAAAATCCGGTCTGGTCGCCCGCGTCATCCCGGCCGATCAGTTGCTCGACGAAACGCTGAAGGCAGCGCAAACGATAGCCGGCTTCTCGTTGCCCGTCGTCATGATGGTCAAGGAATCGATCAACCGGGCCTTCGAATCGGGACTGAATGAAGGGCTGCTCTTCGAACGTCGCGCCTTCCAGGCCAGCTTCGGGCTGGAAGATCAGCGCGAAGGCATGGCAGCATTTGTTGAAAAGCGAAAGCCCAGCTTCAAGAACCGCTGATTTTCACCATATTGGAGAAGTCCGGGTCGTTGCAGTGCGGCCCGGATTTTTTCAAATATGGGCATTTTTCCCGGTTGACCGCAGCAATCGAAACAAAGCCCCATAAAGCGCCCGATGCACCTGTTTGTCGACATCTCCAGCCACGGCTTCGGCCATCTCGCCATCACCGCACCGGTCCTGAACCAACTGGCGAGCATCGACCCGCATTGCCGCCTGACCATCCGTAGCGCGCTCCCTGCGGCCAAGCTGCAACAACGGATCACCGTCCCTCATGCGCTGATGGCCGGCGCCAGCGACTTTGGTTACGTGATGATCGACGCCACGCACATCGACCTCGCCGCCAGTGCCACCGCCTACCGTCGGGCGCACCAAGACTGGCCGGCACGTGTCGCTGCCGAAGCGCGTTTTCTGGCCAATCTCAAGCCCGATCTGGTGCTCACCAATGTCAGCTACCTGCCGCTGGCCGGTGCTGCCGCCGCCGGCATTCCTTCCTGCAGCCTGTGCTCACTCAACTGGGCCGACCTTTTCGCCCATTATTTCGGGGATCAGCCCTGGGGCAAAGCAATTCACCGCGACATGCTCGCCGCCTACCGTTCGGCACAGGCATTTATTCGCACCACCCCCGGCATGGCGATGGATGCGCTAGACAATGTCCAGTCCGTAGGACCGATAGCGGCCCTGAGCACCCGGCACGACCTCGGTCTCAACGGTGCCCAGACCATACTCGTCGCCATGGGTGGCATCGCCCACCGCCTGCCCGTCGACAACTGGCCGTGCCTGCCCGGCGTGCGCTGGCTGCTACCTGCCGAATGGCAGTGCCAGCGCCCCGACGCCATCGCCGCCGAATCTTTTGGCCTCCGCTTCACCGATCTGCTGTGCTCGGTCGATGCCGTGATCACCAAGCCCGGCTATGGCACCTTCACCGAAGCCGCCTGCAATGGCACGCCGGTGATTTACCAGCGGCGCGACAACTGGCCGGAGCAGGACTGCCTGATCGACTGGCTGAAAGACAACGGCCGCTGTGTCGACATTGAAGCGACGGCGCTTGAACGCGGTCAGCTTTCAGAAGCCCTTCACAGGCTCGCCCAACAGGCGCCATCACCCAGGCCCGTCGTGGACGGGATTGCGCAGGCAGCCGACACCATTAGGCACCTTGCCCACGCACAAATTTTTACCTGACAAGCACTGTGAAACCCCCCGTTTTTCAGGGGATTTGGCACAATTCGGCATGCTCGAAACCAGCCCCATGTCCACCCCTGTCAGCCGCCTGTGCGGCCCCGAAAATACTGACCTCATCCGCCACGAAGTTCTGGCTGATCTTTTCGAAGCCACCGCGGCACGAAACCCTGAAAAAATCGCTCTGATCTTCGCCGAACGCGAGATCAGTTATGGCGAACTGAACACCGCCGCCGACCGCGTCGCCTCGCGCCTGATTGCCGATGGCGTGCGCCCGGGCCAGATTGTCGGCCTGTGGCTGCCGCGCGGCATCGACCTGCTGGTCATGCAACTCGGCATTGCCAAGACAGGTGCCGCCTGGCTGCCGTTTGATGCCGACACGCCGGTCGACCGCATCAAGGTCTGCCTTGATGACGCCGAAAGCGCCGGCCTCGTCACCCAGGCCAACATCGCCGATCTTGGCCGTCCGTGCTGGCTGTCCGATCCCTTGCTGGCGCCGCATGATGGCCCGCTCAACCGCCGTCAGAACGCCCAGCCGGGCGATCCGGCCTACGTTATCTACACCTCCGGTTCGACCGGTAAGCCGAAGGGCATTCTGATCAATCAGGGGGCCATCTGCCACTTTTTGCGCAGCGAAAACGCCGTGCTGGGTATTGGCGAACACGATCGTGTGTATCAGGGTTTCTCGGTTGCCTTCGACATGTCCTTCGAGGAAATCTGGATCAGCTATCTGGTCGGCGCCACGCTCTGGCTGGCGCCCAAGGACGTGGCGACCGACCCTGAAGCGCTGCCGATCGCACTGATCGACAACCGGGTCACTGTCCTCCATGCCGTACCGACACTGCTCGCCCTGTTTACCTGCGACGTCCCTGGCCTGCGCCTGATCAACCTCGGTGGCGAAGCCTGCCCGCAAGCCATCGTCGAACGCTGGGCCCGCCCCGGCCGCCAGGTCTTCAACACCTACGGTCCAACCGAAGCCACGGTGTCCGCCAGCCTGGCCGAACTGCACCCCGGCCAGCCGGTCACCATTGGCCGTCCGCTGCCCAATTACGGACTGCTGGTCATCGATGCCGCCGTCGAAAATGGCCTGCGCCTGCTAGCGCAAGGCGAAACCGGCGAGTTGTGCATCACCGGTCCCGGCGTTGCGGCCGGCTATCTTGGTCGCCCCGATCTGACGGCCGAAAAATTCCTCGACAACCCATGGGCTGCCAATGTGCACGAGCGTCGCCTTTATCGCACCGGCGATCTGGCACGCATTGATGAACATGGCCAGATTCATTGTCTGGGGCGCACGGATGATCAGGTCAAGATTCGCGGTTTCCGCGTCGAACTGGGCGAGATCGAAGCCGCCCTGACCCGCCAGCCCGGCGTTGGCACGGCCGCGGTCATCCTGCGTCAGGATGAAGGCATCGAACGCCTGGTCGCCTACCTCATTGTCGATGATGCCGAAGTCACCTCGGGTGCAAGCCTGCGGGCTACGCTGGCAACCAGTCTGCCACCCTACATGGTGCCTTCGCATGTCGAGATGCTGGAGGTCATGCCGCGTCTGACCTCAGGCAAGATCGACCGCAAAGCCTTGCGCGCGCGACAGCTGGAATTGCCTGCTGGTGCACCTGGCGATTCGGACACGCCGGAAACCCCGGCCGAGGAAATCCTCTTCGCCGCGCTGGCCCGACTATTCCCTGGTCAGGCCATCAAGCGCGAGGCCGATTTTTTTGCCGATCTGGGTGGTCACTCGCTGTTTGCGGCCCGACTTGCCTCCACACTACGGCAGGAGGCGCGCTTTGCCGGATTTTCGGTCCGCGACATCTATGTGCATCGGCGTATCGGCCTGATTGCCAATGCCCTGTCCGCCACCGTCGAAGTCGCCATCGATACCAGCGCCACCGAATGGACCCCGCCGCCGGCCAGTCGCCGCTGGCTGTGCGGCATTGCCCAGGCCTGCGTCCTGCCGCCGCTGGTTGGCATGCGCATGGGCCAGTGGCTGGCCCCGTTCTTTACCTATCACTATTTTACTGGCGACCCCGATGACTCCATCGCGGTCGCCGTGGCTGTGTCGGTGGGTGTTTTCCTGCTGGCCACCCTGCTCAGTTTCCTCTTCGCCATTGTCGGCAAATGGCTGATTGCCGGCCGCCTGAAACCCGG
>DAOLIO010000076.1:0-1108 GCA_035328505.1 Azonexus sp. | reverse complement strand
CCCGCATCCATCCCGCCGCGACCTGAAGTTTCTGAAACCCGTCTGGCCCGTGAAGGACTGTTTTACGTACTGGGCATGTTTGCGACCGCCGCGCTGTTTTTCATGCCGGTGTTTCCCAGCTTCATGCTGGTTGACTGGCTCGACCCGGCGCCCAACAGCTTGCCCTTGCCACTGCAGTTGCTGAAGTATTTCGTGCTCGCCTTTCCTGGAACGGCCGCCCTTATTTTCGGCACCATCCTGAGTTCGGCACTGCTCCGCTGGACACTATTGCCACGCCTCGAAGCGGGCAGCTGGCCGATTCACAGCCGCATCTATTGCAGCCGCTGGCTGGTTAACCAGATCCAGGAATCCAGCCTGAACATTTTGCATGGCATCTATGCCACGGTTTACGCGCCTTTCTGGTATCGCCTGCTGGGCGCCAAAGTTGGCCGCGATGCTGAAATCTCGACAGCGCAAGGACTGGTTCCCGACCTGTTGACGCTGGGCGATGAGACCTTTATCGCTGATGCCGTCATGCTCGGCGACGAGGAAATCGATGGTGGATGGATGACCCTCAAACCCACCGTCGTCTCGCGCCGCAGCTTCGTCGGCAATGGCGCATTCATTCCCGATGGCACCATCCTGCCCGAGAATGTCCTGATCGGCGTCCAGTCCCGCGCCCCGGACAACGAACGAATGCAGCCCGGTGACACCTGGCTCGGATCGCCCCCAATCAACCTGTCCGCCCGTGAACAGGTCGCCGGGTATCCCGAAGAACTGACCTTCCGTCCCTCCAAAAAGCGCCGTCTGGGGCGCGCACTGGTCGAGGCGTTTCGCATCATTTCACCGCATGCGCTGGTGATTGCGGTCGGCTACTCGGTTGTCCTCCATGTCATTCCGCTGGCCGAAGCCGGCCGCTGGCAAGAGGTCTTTGCCGCCCTGACACTGGCCGGCGTATTTTTCGCAACCGGCACCCTGCTCTTTGTCGGCATCTTCAAATGGCTAAGCATCGGGCGTTACAACAAATTTTCGGTGCCGATGTGGACACCCTTCGTGTGGACGTCGGAAGCAATTACCAGTCTCTATGTTGGTATGGCGGTACCCAATTTCATGCGCTATCTGCGCGGTA
>DAOLIO010000075.1:0-12220 GCA_035328505.1 Azonexus sp. | reverse complement strand
CACCCTCTCCGCCAGTGCCAAAAACCCTGTTTTCCTAGCTAATCGATGGCTTGCGAACAACAGGGTTTTTTCTTTTTGCCCCCCGGGCAACGCCGCAATTTACCCTGAGTGGCCATCATTTGGGCATGAATATCTCATAGGTGCTTCTGGGCAATGGTGAGATTTTGTAAAGCACAACCAGCGCATTCTTGAGACTTGTCTACGGTCGCTAAACGGCTCAACTGTTTTTTGTGCGCCACATTAGTGCAAAGCAGCGCCATCCTAGTGCGACATTGCCTTCCCCCGGCGGTTATCGGAGAGGCACATTTCGCGTTCCCGGCTATGCCCAATCTCGATGATGACGATGCTTTGGAGGGGCTCCGTCACGGCGCAACGTAGCGTGTAACCCCTGTTGCCACGGTTTTTGCGTGCGGATCACCGGAGTCTGGCTTGATTCGCACACAAATTGTCATGCCCACCTGTGGCGCGGTGACGTCGTTATCCAGAGCGCTACCCCAGGAACTCCTTGGCATATTGTTTGCTTTAGATGCAGGGCGCACCGAATTGCGCGCGTAATGATCGTCAAGGAGGAATCATGACCACGATCTCTGCTAGCGACGGGATTGGTGCCAGTGCCTTGTCATCGACCCCGCACAGACGGATACAGGAGGCGGAAAACGTCGTCATTCGATTTGTCGGCGATTCAGGCGATGGCATGCAACTGACTGGTAGCGACTTCGCCCGCATCATGGGGCGTTCCGGCCACGACTTTGCCACCCATCCGGACTATCCGCCGGAAATCAGCGCGCCTACCGGCACCCTGTTCGGCGTCTCCGGCTTTCAGGTCCAGCTGGCAAGCGGTAGCGCGCTCACTTCCGGGGATCAACCCGATTTGCTGGTAGTCATGAATCCGGCGGCGCTGGCGACCAATCTTCCTGATGCCAAGTCGGGCGGCACGCTGATCGTCAATAGCGGTGCGTTCACCGCCAGCAATCTGGAAAAGGCCGGTTATGCGAGCAATCCGCTGGACGATGGCAGCCTGGCCGACTACCGGGTTTTCGCAGTGGACATGGCTGCGTTGACGGCTCAGGCGCTGGCCAGCTCTGGCTTGGGCAAGAAGGAGATCAGCCGTTGCAAGAACTACTTTGCGCTGGGCTTGATGCTCTCACTGTTCGGCGAGAGTCCGGATGAGCAGATTGCCGACATTCGCAGCAAATTTGGCAACAAGGATCCCGCCATTGCCGACGCCAACATCCGTGCATTGAGCGCCGGCTATGCTTACGGCGACGCGACGGAAATGATTGTGCCGGCCTACCACGTGCCGCCAGCCCATCTGCCACCCGGGAAATATCGCTCCATCACCGGCAATCAGGGAACGGCCCTGGGTTTCGTCGCAGCCTCGGAGCGCTCCGGCATCCCGCTCTTTCTCGGCTCCTACCCGATTACGCCGGCCACCGATATCCTGCATGAGTTGTCGCTGCACAAAAACTTCCAGGTCAAGACCTTCCAGGCCGAGGACGAAATTGCCGCGATTTGTGCCGCCATTGGCGCTTCCTACGGCGGTGCCCTCGGCCTGACGACGACGTCTGGCCCGGGTATGGCGCTGAAGACCGAGGCACTGGGGCTCGCCGTGATGCTGGAGTTGCCACTGGTGGTCGTCAATGTCCAGCGTGCCGGGCCATCTACGGGGCTACCCACCAAGGTGGAGCAGGCGGATTTATTGCAGGCCGTCTATGGTCGGAACGGCGAATGCCCGGTACCGGTCATTGCCGCCAGTTCGCCGGCCGATTGCTTTGACTGCGCGCTGGAAGCCTGTCGCCTTGCGGTCAAATATATGACGCCGGTTATTCTCCTCAGCGATGGCGGCATTGCCAATAGTGCCGAGCCGTGGCGAGTGCCTGAGGTGGACAGCCTGCCCGAATTCACGGTCCGTTATCGAACAGCTGCGGAAGGCTACCAGCCGTATGCGCGTGATGAAAACCTGGCCCGTGCCTGGGTAACACCAGGAACCCCGGGGATGGAGCACCGTATCGGTGGCCTGGAAAAGGACTTTCTCAGCGGCAACATCTCCCACGCGCCGGCCAACCACCAGCGCATGGTCGAAACCCGCGCCGCCAAGATCGCGGGGATGGTACGGGATATTCCGACAACGCCGATTGTTGGTCCCGACCGTGGTGAACTGCTGTTGCTCAGTTGGG
This sequence comes from Azonexus sp., assembly GCA_035328505.1. Classification (GTDB taxonomy): domain Bacteria; phylum Pseudomonadota; class Gammaproteobacteria; order Burkholderiales; family Rhodocyclaceae; genus Azonexus. The sequence goes on along the minus strand of DAOLIO010000075.1, from coordinate 10,043 downwards.
GAGGGACCTATGGTGCCGTTGCCCAGGCGCGTGCGGAAGCCGAGGCCCGAGGGGTACCGGTGGCGCACGTGCACCTGCGGCACCTCAATCCGCTACCGGCCGATCTTGGTGAAATTTTGAACCGATATCGCGTTGTACTGGTACCCGAACTAAACCTGGGCCAACTTGCCAAAATATTGCGCGAAGCCTATCTGCGCGAGGTGGTTTCGCTGTCCAAAGTGCAAGGCAAACCTTTCATGGTGTCGGAACTCGTAGATCGAATTCTCGAACTTACCTGCGGAGAACCGGCATGAACCAGACCGTCGATTTCCATTCCTTGACCAAAAAGGATTTCGAGAGCAGTCAGGCAGTTCGCTGGTGCCCGGGTTGCGGTGACCATGCGCTGCTCAACCAGATACAGAAACTGTTACCGACCCTGGGTATCCCGCGCGAGAACTACGCCTTCATTTCCGGTATCGGCTGTTCCTCACGCTTTCCGTATTACATGGAAACCTACGGAATGCACAGTATCCACGGCCGGGCGCCGGCCATTGCCAGCGGCCTGAAACTGGCAAGGCCCGAGCTGTCGGTCTGGGTTGTCACCGGCGACGGCGATGCGCTGGCTATCGGCGGCAATCATTTCATTCATGCCATGCGGCGCAATATCGGCATCAAGATTGTCCTGCTCAACAATCGCATCTATGGCCTGACCAAGGGACAGGCCTCGCCCACCTCGGAGATCGGCCAGAAGACCAAGACCACGCCTTACGGCAATATCGACCGGCCTTTCAATCCAGTCGCCGTGGCCATCGGGGCCGGTGCCACGTTTGTGGCGCGCGCCGTCGATACCGATCTCGCCAATCTGGGCGCCATCTTGAAACAGGCAGCAGTGCACGAAGGAACGGCTTTTGTCGAGGTTCTGCAAAACTGCAACATGTTTGCCGATGGTACCTACGAGGCATTGACCGACAAGGCGACGCGCGACGATGCGCGCATCGTGCTCGAACATGGCAAGCCGCTGATTTTCGGCAAACAGCGGGACAAGGGCATCCGCCTCAAGGGGCTTGGACCCGAGGTGGTCACCCTCGGCGCCGATGGCGTGAATGAAGGCGACCTGCTGGTGCATGACGCAGCCAGTCATGAGGCCAGTCTCGGTTTTCTGTTGTCGCAAATGCAGGCGCCGGAATTTCCATTGCCGTTGGGCATTTTTCGCGATGTCAGCCGGCCGGCCTACGAAGCGTTATGTGCCGAGCAATCCGCCGCCCTTGTTGCTGAGAAAGGGGTTGGCCATCTCGAATCACTGCTACTCGGAGGTTCCGCGTGGACGGTATCCAACCCATACTGATCGACGATGACCTCTGCCTGACTATTTGGCTGATAAGCCACGCGGGCGGCAGATAGGCGTGTTGGAGATGCAGATGACGGATCCGATAGATGCATTTACGCTGGCTGTTCGCGATCACGACCGGGCCGTCCGCGACAGCGGGTTAAACCTTTGGGTTGGCTCCGAGCCGACCTTCACCGACCGTTATTCACAAGCGCCGGAATGGTTGAGCAGTGCGCTGGGGGGTGAAAAGGAAGCACGGGCCCATGAACTGGCCCAGGCGCTGGCGGCCAATATGCCGGGTGCGATGATCTTGCGCAGCACCGGGCGAAAATATCCCGGCGAACCCGAGCCGCGCTGGAACATCGGCCTCTATCGCCAAGCAGATGGCCAGCCCTTCTGGCAAGGTCCGCCCGATCCCCTGTTGTGTGAAAAACCATCTCCGGCATCACCGGATCTCGACCGGTGGGCCGCCGCCCTGGCTGAAACCTTGGCCGAGGTGGGATGGTCTTTCTGTGAAACGGATATCGACGATGATGATACCGCCGAAAAAACCGATGCGGAGTCGACGGTAGTCGCAGACGTCGATGTGCGCACCCTCGTTGCGACGCGCGAAGAGGCAGGTAGCGACAAGCTGCGCTTTGCCTTGTCCATCGTCGCCGTGGCCACCGACACCCTGTCGGCACGCATCGACCTGCCGACCCTGGGCAGCATGGCATTGTGCCGGCAGGTGCTGGATGCCGTGGCGCGTTCGGCTTGCCGTGCCGGCCTGCACACGCTGATCGTCGCCGGCGAAGCGCCGCCGACCGATGATCATCTGGAACTCACCACCATCACGCCGGATCCGGCTGTCATCGAGATCAACTCTGCACCCAATGCCAGCGCCGAACAGTTTTTATGGCGCAGCCGCCGGATTTACGACAGCGCCAGCGCCGTGGGGCTGACGCCCTATCGCCTGTATTTCAATGGGGCCGTGGCCGATTCCGGGGGCGGCGGGCATATCACGCTGGGTGGCCCGTCGCCGCAAACCAGTCCCTTCATCCTGCAGCCGCAACTGGTGCTGCGCCTGGTGCGTTTCTTTAACCACCACCCGGCCCTGTCTTACCTCTTTGCGCACGATTTTGTCGGCGGCAGCGGCATTTCGGTCCGTCCGGACGAACGCGGTACCGATGCCTTCGATGAGCTCGTGCTCGAACTCGAATTGCTCGCCAGTAGTTCGGGACTGACGCCTGATCTGGTGTGGCAGGGGTTGGCACCGTTCTTGTGCGATGTGGCCGGCAATAGCCATCGCGCCGAAATCAACATCGAGAAGTTGTGGAACCCGTTCCTGAAAGGGCGGGGCCGTCTTGGTCTGGTCGAGTTCCGGGCGCTGCGCATGCCGCAAAGTACCGAGAGGTCCACTGCACTGGCCTGTCTGCTTCGTGCCATCGTCGCCATGCTATCCGTTACACCCTATGACCGCCCACTGGTTGACTGGGGGCGGGCACTGCATGATCGCTTCGCCTTGCCCTACTATCTTGAGCAGGATTTGCATCAGGTGTTTGATGCCTTGTCAGCCGCGGGCTTTGGGTTGGGGGAGGCGATAAAACAGGTGCTGCGCACGGATAGATTCCGTCTGATGGCCCGTGTTCAGCTACCGGGCTATGTGCTGGAACTGCGTCGTGCCATGGAGTTCTGGCCGCTGCTCGGCGATGTCACCAGCGAGGAGCAGGGCGGGAGTTCGCGCTTGATTGATTCCAGCACCACCCGCATCGAGTTGCGTCTGCGCCCAGCCCCCATCGAGGCAACGCAGGATATGGCCACAGCTGGCGCATGGCCGGAGATCGCCATCCCTGGCAGCAATCTTGTCCTGCCCCTGCGCCCGGAAGGCGATCACCTTGGCGAGTTGAAGGTCTACGGCCTTCGCTACCGGCGCTTTCCACCAACGCAGGGCTTGCATCCCATGCTGGGGGCGCAAGCGCCGGTGACATTTCGAGTCAGCTATCCCGATCAGTCGGCAGATGTCGTCATAACGCTCCATGAGTGGGAACCCAGTGGCGAGGCTTACCCCGGCTTGCCCGAGGACATGGAGGATGCCGCGATGCGTCGCAGACAGCGCGTTACCGTGAGCGACGTTGATACGGGATCCCGGGGGCAACCGGCCATGCCCACTCTGTCGGCAGCATGCCGGGGCGTGGGTGACTATTGCATCGACCTTCGTTTTCTGACGACAGGCTGAGACGCAGTGAGCGCGCCATCGCGTCGCCGCTGATGGGGTGTTGTCAGAAGGCCGTAGCGTCGACCGGTTGCCGCCACATTGGGCGCTTCTGGTTCAAAAAGCCTGCAATGGCAACGTGGATTAACCGGCGTCCGATGGCCAATGCCGACCGGGCAGGGTGCGCATGCCGAGGCTTTCGACGTCCCGGTGGGGCTGTGACCGGCTCGACGCTTTGTTATGCTTTAACCACTCAGGGCCAGCTCTTGGCATAATCGGGTCAATGCTTGCTTACATCGTTCGTCGCCTTCTTTATGCACTCCCGATTTTGATCGGGGTGAATCTGATCACCTTCGCGTTGTTTTTCGTCGTCAATACGCCTGACGACATGGCGCGCATGCAGTTGGGCGTGAAGCGGGTGACGCCGGACGCGATCCAGAAATGGAAAGTCGAGCGCGGTTACGACAAACCGCTGATGATCAATACCGGGGCATCCGGCTTGGCCAGGCTGACCGACACGATTTTCTTTGAAAAATCTGCCCGCACGTTCGTCGGCGATTTCGGACGGGCGGAGGACGGTCGCGATATCGCCCGGGAAATCGGCAATCGCATGCTGCCGTCACTGGCCATTGCCCTGCCGACATTTGTGCTGGGGCTGTTTGTGGCGATTACTTTCGCGCTGACGCTGGCGTTTTTTCGCGCCACTGCTTTCGATTTTTGGGGCGTTGTCCTGTGCGTGGCGGCGATGTCGATTTCGGGGCTGTTCTACATCATCGGCGGCCAGTATCTGATCAGCAAGGTGTGGCGACTGGTGCCGATTTCAGGCTTCGGCGCGGGGTTGGAGGCTTGGCGATTCCTGATCCTGCCGGTGCTGATTGGCGTGGTGTCTGGGATAGGGTCGTCAACGCGCTGGTACCGGACGATCTTCCTCGAAGAGGTGGGCAAGGATTATGTTCGCACGGCCCGCGCCAAGGGGCTGCCCGAAACCGTGGTGTTCTTTCGCCATGTCTTGCGCAACGCGCTGATTCCGATTCTGACCGGGGTCGTTGTGGTGATCCCGCTGTTATTCATGGGGTCGCTGCTGACGGAGTCCTTTTTCGGCATTCCCGGGCTGGGCAGTTACACCATCGATGCGATCAATGCGCAGGATTTTTCGGTGGTGCGTTCCATGGTCTTCATCGGCTCGGTGTTGTATATCGTCGGCCTGATCCTGACCGATATTTCCTACACGCTGGTTGATCCGCGGATTCGCTTCGAATGATGGGTTTTGAGGTCATTGCTCTCTGGTCGGATATCCTGATCTGGTTGTTGGTCGCTGCAGGCATTGGCGTGGGGGTCATGATTGCCAGAAATCCGCCGCTGCTCGCCGCATGGCGGCGGGTCGGGGCGAATCGTGTCGGCATGGCCTCGGCCACCGTGCTCCTTGCGTTTATTTTGATTGGTCTGCTCGATTCTCTGCATTATCGGGTGCAGCTCGACGGCAAGCCGGGGCAGAAGGCAGTCTATGCCGTTGAGGTCCTGTCGGTGCTCGATGCGCTCGCCGCGCCCCTGCGCCTGCGGAATGAGAAAACCTATTCGGCACCGTTTGCCACCCGGCTTTACGCCAAGGAAACCATTGATGTGCCAGGGCAGGGGTCGGTGCGCGATTATCCGCGCCTGAAGCATGGCGGCAAGCATCTTGGCGACGATGAGAACAGGGTCGTTGCCGATGCCGGCTTTACGGCCTTCAAGGCCGGCATGCTGGCTTTTATCGGTTGGTTGGGGGCGTTTGGGGTGATTGCTGCGGTCAACCGGAAAAAAAGCCCGAAATTGAAAATTGCCGAATTGGCCTTTGCCTGGGATGCGGTCTTGGCGACACTGCTTTTCATGCTGCTGATCGTCGTGCCATTGTTCTGGCTGTCCGGCCAGTACCATGTGTTCGGCACCGACAAGGTCGGCCAGGATGTGCTTTATCAAATCCTGAAAAGTGTGCGTACCGGGCTGATCATCGGCTTGGTGACGACGCTGGTCATGCTGCCGATGGCGGTGCTGCTTGGCATTGTGGCCGGCTATTTTCGCGGCTGGGTGGATGATGTCATTCAGTACATCTACACCGTGCTCAACTCGATTCCCGGCGTATTGCTGATCGCGGCCGCGGTGCTGATGATGCAGGTGGTCATCGACACCCATCCCGACTGGTTTGCAACCGCGGCCGAGCGGGCCGACCTGCGCCTGCTGGCGTTGTGCGGCATTCTGGGCATTACCAGCTGGACCGGGTTGTGCCGGCTGTTGCGCGGCGAAACGCTGAAGCTGCGCGAGCTCGAATACATTCAGGCGGCACAGGCGTTTGGCGTGTCGAACTGGCGCATCATCGTTCGCCATATCCTGCCCAACCTGATGCACATTGTCATCATCGCGCTGGTCATGGATTTCTCCGGATTGGTTCTGGCCGAGGCGGTCTTGTCCTATGTCGGCATCGGCGTTGATCCGACGATGACCAGCTTCGGCACGATGATCAACAACGCCCGTATGGAACTTGGCCGGGAACCGGTCGTCTGGTGGTCGCTGGCCGCCGCGTTTTCGGCCATGTTCATGCTTGTTCTGGCCGCCAATCTGTTCGCCGACGCGGTTCGCGACGCATTCGACCCGAGGGCTGCATAGATGTTGAAGGTCGACCATCTCCGTTTGGGCTTCACCGCCGGCAAGGCCACGCTGGCTGCGGTCGACGGCATTTCCTTCGTGATTTCGAAAGGTGAAACCTTCGCCCTGCTTGGCGAGTCTGGTTGTGGCAAGTCGGCCACGGCGCAGGGCATCATGCGGCTGCTACCGACCGCGGGGCGGATTCTGAACGGCCATGTCGCGCTGGACGAGGTGGCGCTGCTCGGTCTTTCCGAAGCCGAAATGCGCGCCTACCGCGGTGGCCGGATGGCGATGATCTTTCAGGAGCCGGCCACCAGCCTGAACCCGGTGCTCACTGTCGGTCGCCAGATAGGCGAAGTGCTGGAGCGCCACCTCGGTTTGTCAGGTCACGCGGCGATTCCGCGCATGGTCGAGCTGTTGCGTCTGGTGGGCATTGCCGATCCGGAACGTCGCCTGACGGAATTCCCGTTTCAGCTCTCTGGTGGCATGAAGCAGCGGGTGATGATTGCTGTCGCGCTGGCCGGCGAACCCGAATTGCTGATTGCCGACGAGCCGACCACGGCGCTTGACGTGACCGTGCAGGCACAAATCCTCGATTTATTGGCAAAAATTCAGGTCGACCGTGGCATGGGCATGTTGCTCATCACGCATGATCTTGGCGTCGTTGCCCGCATGGCCCATCGCATCGGTGTCATGTATGCGGGTGAATTGGTCGAAGTGGCCAGCCGCGAAGCATTCTTTACGCAGCCGCGACACCCCTATACCCAGGCCCTGTTTCAGGCTTTGCCCGAGGTGTCGCGGCGCGGTCTGCGGCTGACGACCATTCCGGGCCAGGTTCCGTCACTCGCTGCCATGCCGTCCGGCTGCCGGTTTGCCGAGCGCTGCAACTACGTCATGCCGGTTTGCCGCGCCGAATCGCCGCCTTGGCGAGAAGTTTCGGTGGGCCATTCCGTGCGCTGCCATTGGCAGGGAGAGGCCATCGAAGATGTCCGGACGCGTAATGCGGTGACCGAACTCGATATCGAACCGGGTCGAGCTTTCCTGCAAGTAGATGAACTGAAAGTGCACTTCCCGATTCGGAAAGGTTTTCTGCAGCGGACGGTGGGCCATGTCCGCGCGGTCGACGGTGTCTCGCTGGCCATTTCTGCCGGGCGCACGCTGGCGCTGGTCGGTGAGTCCGGTTGCGGCAAGACGACGGTCGGCAAGGCGCTGCTGCAACTTATCAGACCGACCGCCGGCAGTGTGGCGCTGGGCGGGAACGAACTGGTTGGCCTGAAGGGGCGGCGTCTGCGCAGCGCGCGGCGGCACATGCAGATGATTTTTCAGGATCCGTTTGCGTCCCTCAACCCGCGCCTGCGTGTCGGGGAAATCATCGCCGAGGGCATGGGGGCGCTCGGTGTCGAGGCAGCGTCCGGTAACCGGGAGGCGGTATTGGCCTTGTTGCAGCAAGTGGGCCTGCCGCTGGAGGCAGTCGAGCGCTACCCGCATGAATTCTCCGGGGGCCAGCGCCAGCGCATCGCCATCGCGCGGGCGCTGGCCGTACAGCCTGAACTCCTGATCTGCGACGAGCCGACCTCCGCGCTCGATGTCTCGGTGCAGGCACAAATTCTCAATTTGCTGAAGAGCTTGCAGGCAGAACTGGGTGTCGCCTACCTGTTCATCACGCATAATTTTGCGGTGGTGGAATATCTGGCACACGATGTCGCCGTGATGTATCTGGGGCGCATCGTCGAGCAGGGCAGGGCGGAAGAAGTTTTGCGTTCGCCAAGGCATCCCTACACCCAAGCACTATTATCCGCTGTGCCAGCGCCGCGCCTGGATGGCCACACCGAGATCATTCGCCTGCTCGGCGAAACCCCGTCACCGGCCAATCCACCAGATGGTTGCCATTTTCATCCGCGGTGCCCGCACGCCACCGATATTTGTCGGCAACGCTATCCGTCCGTGAGCGACATTTCAGGAACCCACACGGTGAGTTGCCACCTGGTTGGCTGATCTCTGCTTTCAGCCGCGACGGCCATGGCCGGATTTGGAGACCTTGGCACCGCTTTTGGCGGGCTTCGTGGCGGCAGCACCCTTCCCCTTGCTGTGGCCCGATGTCTTGGACGCAGCCGATCTGGTGCTTGCCTTGCCGGATTTTGTAGCGGACGCGGTCTGCCTGGCGCCGGATTTTCCAGTAGCGGCCTTGCTGCCCCCTTTGCTGCCTTTTGCCGCTAGACGTTGCTCACGCTTGCTGCATTTCCTGGTCGCGTGCTTTCCACGTTTTGTCTTGCCACAGGTGTGAACAACGGGTTCTGGTTCAATGATGTGTTGAGGTGCGGAAGTATTCAGCAGGTTGTTCAGGCTGATACTGCTTCCGCTACCAGGAACCAGCAAGGTGCTACCGGCACCGAGGCGCACCTTTTCGGAAAGACCGTTCACTTTGGCCAATTCGCTTGCTGTGGTGTCGAAATTTGCCGCAATACGATCCAGTCTTGAAGCCGAGGTGACGGTGTAGGCCTGCCATTGCGTCAGCGGAGCCTGGGTATTTTTCAGATTGCTGCGGAAGGCGTCCAGTTTGTCTGCGGGAATTATCAGCGGCGTGTCAGCCTTGATGATCGGGCGATTGTGGGAAGGATTCAGACGCTTGAATTCTTCCAGCGAGATGTTTGCAAGTCGCGCGGCCGTCTTGACATCCATGGGGCGACGGGTTTCCAGCGTCGCAAAATAGGGTTCGTTCGGGATCACCGGCAAACCAAGCTGGGAGATCATGGCCGGATCACCCAGGATGTTTTTCAGTGCCTGCAACTTTGGCACGTAGTTCCTAGTTTCGTTGGGCATGGTCAGATTGGGATAGTCGGTCGGCAGGCCGCGCGACTCGTTCTTTCCAATCGCCCGCTTGACTGCACCTTCACCCCAATTATACGAAGCCAGCGCCAGATGCCAGTCGCCGTGCATGTCGTAGATGGCTTGTAGATAGTCCAGCGCCGCACCTGTCGACGAAACGACATCCCGGCGTTCGTCACGCCACCAGTTCTGTTCGAGATTGAATCGCTTGCCAGTCGCGGGAATAAACTGCCAAAGGCCGGAAGCATGAGCCGACGAATTGGCGTTCGGGTTGAATGCGCTTTCGACCATGGGCAGCAATGCCAGTTCGGTCGGCATGCCCCGCGCTTCCAGTTCTTCAACGATGTAATGCAGGTAGGGACGACTGCGTTCGACCATGCGCCGCAGAGCATCGGGACGATTCATGTACCACTGCTGATAGTGCAGGACCAGATCGTCGTTAAGGTTGGTCATCGCAAAACCGTTGCGAATGCGTTCCCACAAATTATTTGAATGGATTGTCAGGTCGATGGTGCTCGACAACTGAGGAACGACAGGTATTTCATGGACAGTCAGCGTATCGTCGGCTGTCCCCTGATCGGAGAGCGATGGCATGATCAGCGAGAGCCTCGGGAGACTGTCCGATTCATAGGAATCTGCCTGCGTCGGTGCAGATGGTGCTAGGACGACAGCGCATAGCGCGGTCCAAACCAGACGGCGAAGAGGTGACAGAGCTTTGCGATGCAGCATGAATTGGGCTCCTGGCACGAACGTATCGCCTAAAACTCTCATTATACCCCGGTGGGGAATACCCACTTTTTGCTGGGGTAGCAAAAAGACCAGCCTGGGCTGGTCTTTTGATAGTTGGCGGAGTGGACGGGACTCGAACCCGCGACCCCCGGCGTGACAGGCCGGTATTCTAACCAACTGAACTACCACTCCGCGCTAAAACCTTGGCGTCCCCACGGGGATTCGAACCCCGGTTACCGCCGTGAAAGGGCGGTGTCCTAGGCCTCTAGACGATGGGGACCCGGACTTTCAATCTACTGCAACTACCAGTTCGGCGCTTGGTGGAGGTACGCGGGATCGAACCGCGGACCTCTTGCATGCCATGCAAGCGCT
>DAOLIO010000074.1:0-12351 GCA_035328505.1 Azonexus sp. | reverse complement strand
ACCTTGCCGGCGGCGAGTTTGGCGCGTTCGCGCGCCTGGTCGGTATTGTCGCCGTTGGCCACGGCGACGCCCATGCGACGTTTCTTGAAGGATTCCGGCTTGCCGAACAGGCGCAGGTCGCTGCGCGGTACGGCCAGCGCTTCGGCGACACCTTCGAAGGCAATGCCCGTGGCTTCCATGCCGCCATAGATGACCGCCGAAGCGCCCGGTTCACGCAGGGCGGTATCGACCGGCAGGCCAAGAATGGCGCGGGCGTGCAGTTCGAATTCCGAAAAACGCTGCGAACACAATGTCACCAAGCCGGTGTCATGCGGGCGCGGGCTGACTTCCGAGAACCAGACCATGTCGCCCTTGACGAAGAGTTCGACGCCGAACAGGCCGCGGCCACCGAGGTTGCCGGTGACCGCTGCGGCGATTTCCTGCGAGCGCTTGAGGGCCGCCGGCGTCATCGCCTGCGGTTGCCACGATTCGACGTAGTCGCCAGAAACCTGCACGTGGCCGATGGGTTCGCAGAAGTGTGTGACGACATTGCCGCTGGCGTCGCGGGCACGGACGGTGAGCAGGGTGATTTCGTAGTCGAAATCGACAAAGCCCTCGACGATGACCCGGCCCTGATTGACCCGGCCGCCGCTCGCCGCATAATCCCAGGCTTTTTGTACGTCGTCGGGGCCGCGCAGCAGTGACTGGCCTTTGCCGGACGAGGACATGGTGGGTTTGACGATGCACGGATAGCCGATGCCCGCGTCGATGGCGGCTTGAAGTTCTGCGAGCGAGTCGGCAAATTGGTACGGCGAGGTGGGCAGGCCGAGTTCTTCGGCGGCCAGCCGGCGGATGCCTTCGCGGTTCATGGTGAGCCTGGCGGCGCGGGCGGTGGGGATGACTTCGGCGAGCCCGGCGGCCTCGATCTCGACCAGCATGTCGGTAGCGATGGCCTCGATTTCCGGCACGATCAGCTGCGGTTTTTCCAGCTCGACCAGCTGGCGCAGCGCGGCACCGTCGGTCATGGAAATGACGTGGGCGCGATGGGCGACCTGATGGCCGGGGGCGTGGTCGTAGCGATCGACGGCGATGACTTCAACCCCCAGGCGCTGCAGCGCGATGATGACTTCCTTGCCGAGTTCGCCCGATCCCAGCAGCATGACGCGGGTGGCGGAGGGAGAGAGCGGGGTGCCGATTTGCATGGAATATCCTCGGGTGAGCAGATTTGAATTTTGGCCGAATTTAGGCGTCGACCGCGGAAGCGTCAAGCCGGATGTTGGTCGGCGCCGGGCCAGGGCGGCGCGCTGCTTTATAATGCCGCGATGTCTTCCCGCCCTATCCAGTCCATCGAGCGCTTTCTGCTGTCGCCGTTCAGCCTGTTGCTGGCGCTGCTTATCGCCTTCTTTCTGAACGCCTACAGCCTGCCCTTGACCGACGTGGACGAGGGCGCCTTCTCGGAGGCGACGCGCGAAATGATGGCGCGTGGCAACCTGATCTCGCCGACGCTGAACGACGCGCCGCGCCACGACAAGCCCATCCTGATCTACTGGGCGCAGGCCGCTTCGGTCAGTGTGCTGGGCGTCAGCGAGATCGGCTTTCGGCTGCCGTCGATCATTTTTTCGGTGCTCTGGATGCTGGTGCTGTATCGCTTTTGCCGCCGCCATGGCAATCAGATGACGGCACAGGTGGCGGCGCTGGTCATGGCGCTGACGCTGGTGGTGGGCATCGTGGCCAAGGCAGCGATTGCCGACGCGCTGCTCAACCTGCTGATCGCGCTGGCCATGTTCGGGATCTACGATTTCTTTTGCGCCTGTCGCGAGGGCAAGGGGCCGGCCGAAATCCGCCGTCTGCTGTTCGGGATTTATGCGGCCCTCGGCCTGGGGTTTCTGGCCAAGGGGCCGGTGGCGGTTTTCTTCCCGCTGGTGATCAGCGCCGTGTTCTTCGTCTCGGCCGGCGCCTGGCGCCACTGGTTGAGGGCCATCTTCTTCTGGCCGGGCTGGCTGCTTTTCCTGGCCATCGTCGTCCCCTGGCACGTACTGGTTTATCTCGACCAAGGTGACGCCTTCTTTCGCGGCTTTTATCTCAAGCACAACATCAATCGTTACGCCGACACCTTCGAGGGCCATGGCGGGCGCTGGTGGTACTACTTCGCGGTGCTGCCCCTGATCCTGCTGCCGTTCACCGGGTGGCTGTTTGCCATTGTCGGCAAGCTGGCCAGCGCGTTGCGTCAGGGCGACAACGAGGCGCTGTTCGAGCGCTTTCTGGTCATCTGGTTTGTCGTGGTTTTCGCCTTTTTTTCAACGTCCGGCACGCAATTGCCGCATTACCTGCTTTACGGCTGCACCCCGATCTTTATCCTGCTGGCGCGCCACCGGCTGGATTTCGAACGGCGCTGGCTGGCCTTTGCGCCGATCATTCTCTTTGCGCTATTGCTGGCGGCACTGCCTGAAGTGCTGGCGTTTGCCACCGGCAAGGTCACCCGACCTTTCGAATTGACGCTTTTATCCGGGTTGACCGCAGCATTCGCCGATGAGGCACGCTGGCTGCTGCCTTTGCTCGCCGTCGCCGTCGTCGGGCTGGCCTGCTGGCGTCGTTTGCCGGTCTGGCAGGGCTTGGTGCTGGCCGGCATGCTGCAGGCGCTGACGGTGGCATTCATCATCGCGCCGCGGGTCATTGGTGTTACCCAGGGGCCGGTGCGCGAAGCGGCGATGATCGCCAAACAGCGCGGCGAACCGGTGGTCGCCTGGCGCATCATCATGCCGAGTTTCAGCGTCTATCGCCAGGCTGCGACGCCCACCCGCGTGCCCGAACTCGGACAACTCGTCTTCACGCGCACTGATCGCAAATCCGAGGTTCAGGCACTGTTGCCCCCGGATCTGGTGCTGCACGATGTTTATCAACGCAGCTTTGTCACGCTGGCGCGCGTCGAACGCGAGGAAAAGCGGTGAACGATCAGGGCTTGCATGCCCGTCATCCGGCTTTCGATGCCACCATCCTTGCCATATGTCTGCTGTTTGCAGCGGCGCTGGCCGGGTTGGTGCTGGTCGGTGACACGTATGCCGGTTTTATTCCGGCGCAGGCGGCCAGCGCCGTGCTGCCCGGCTGGCTATGGGAATCGCTGACCACGCTCGGCGATGGCCGTGTGCAGCTGGCCCTGATGCTTCCCTTCTGCCTGCGCTATCCGCGCGTGTTCTGGGCGCTGGTGGTTGGCGCGCTGCTGGCCGGGATGATGAGTCGCGGTCTCAAGGTCTGGTTCGATTTGCCGCGCCCGGCAGCTGTGCTGGACGCCAGCCAGATCACCATTGTCGGCGCTCGCCTGACCTCCCATAGCTTTCCGTCCGGGCATACCGTGTCGGCCTTTTCATTTGTCGTCGCCTGGCTGGCCTTGCTCGGCTGGTGGCGGGCGCTACCCATCGTGACGCTGGCAGTGCTGGTGGGATTCTCGCGGATCGCGGTCGGTGCGCACTGGCCGGTCGATGTGCTGGCCGGCGCCTTGATCGGATTGGCTGGCGGCTGGGCCGGCTTGCGCCTGAGCAGACGTTTTCGCTGGGGCTTGGGCATCGGCCCTCACTGGGCGCTGGTGAGCATTGCCGTCATCGCCGTCGCCACCTTGCCTTTTGACGGGCAGGGCTATCCCGATACGCTGCCGTGGCGCATTGTGGCCAGCGCCTGGGGCCTCGGCGGCTTTGCCTTGGTCTATTTGTTGCCCTGGTTGCGGGACGGATGGCAGTCGGTGAATCGACCCTTGGCGGGGGTTGTTGACGATCGTTGCCCACCCTGAGCGTCGTTCATGTTGCCTGAGCTGGCGTAACGGCCGGCGACGCTGATGCAAGCCCGGACGGGGCGGCAGATTCTCACCAGGCAGTCATGGGTCAGCGTTACAGCACGACTTGAGAACCCAGTTCGACCACACGGTTCGACGGAATCTTGAAGAACGTGGTTGCACTACCGGCATTGCGGAACATCGCCACAAATATCAGTTCCCGCCAATAGGCCATCTCAGAGCCCAGTTTGGGGATCAAGGTCTCACGGCCGAGGAAAAATGACGTGTCCATCATGTCTATGTGCAATCCGGACGCTGCGCATAATGCCAACGCTGCCGGAATATCCGGCTCATCCTTGAAGCCATACTGAACCATGACCTGAATGAAATTCCCGTCCAAACGATGCACTTCAACACGATCAATGGTGGGAACATAAGGTACGTCAAACACTTCGACGGACAGGATGATGATCTGCTCATGCAATGCCTTGTAGTGCTTGAGGCTGTGCAGCATCGCGTGGGGTACCAATTCGGCGTTCGGGGTCAAGAAGACCGCGGTTCCGGGAACGCGTGCGACTCCGTCGTCGGTCATGCTCCGGATGAACGGTTTTAATCCCATGGCGTCGGCCGCCAAGCGTTCGCCCAGCAGTTCGCGTCCGCGTTTCCAGGTGGTCAGAAGAATGAAGATGGCCAGGCCAAACACGAGCGGGAACCACCCGCCGTCCGGGATTTTTACCGAGTTGGCCAAAAAGAACCCGAGGTCAATGCAAATAAACGGCGTCGCTCCCAGAACTGCCCGCAGGGGGCTCCAGTGCCAGAGCCGGATGGCCACTGCAATTGCCAATATATTGGTAATCAGCATCGTGCCCGTCACGGCAATGCCGTAGGCCGCCGCCAGATTCGATGACGAACCGAATTCAATGACCAGCGCAACAATGGATATCAGCAGCAGCCAATTGATGCCCGGCAGATAAATCTGGCCGATTTCCTTGTCTGAAGTGTGCTGAATTTCAAGACGGGGCGTGTAGCCCAACTGAATGGCTTGCTGTGTAATGGAAAAAGATCCCGAAATGACGGCTTGTGACGCGATGATGGTTGCGAGCGTGGACAGTGTCACCAAGGGATACATTGCCCATTCCGGTGCAAGCAGGTAGAACGGGTTTTCCACCGCACCCGGATTGGCCAATAGCAATGAACCCTGCCCAAAATAATTGATAAGCAAGGCCGGCATGACATAGCCCAGCCAGGCAGTTTGAAT
The DNA here is from genome assembly GCA_035328505.1 of Azonexus sp. Taxonomy (GTDB): domain Bacteria; phylum Pseudomonadota; class Gammaproteobacteria; order Burkholderiales; family Rhodocyclaceae; genus Azonexus. Next base: position 7,351 of record DAOLIO010000074.1, on the reverse strand, counting down.
CGGTTTGGCGCCGAAGTGTCCCATGTCCGCATATAAAGCTTCGGCCCCTGTAATGCACAACACCACTGCCCCCAAGGCAAAGAAGCCGAGCGTTGCATTGCCGGTCAGAAATTGAAATGCGTACAACGGATTGATAGCGGACAGCACAGCCGGGTTATCGACGATGGCCAGAGCGCCAAGCAATGCGAGTACCGCAAACCAGACCACCATGACAGGCCCGAACAGCGCACCGACGTGGGCGGTTCCCCGACGCTGAAACATGAATAGCCCGACCAGAACGACCAGTGTGATCGGCAAGATGTACGGCGTGAACGTTGGGGTGATGATTTCCAGACCTTCGACGGCTGACAGGACAGAAATTGCCGGCGTGATAACTCCGTCCCCATAGAACAGCGCTGCGCCGACCAGGCCCAGGGTTACCAGCAGCTTCTGCTCCCACGTCCCCGGCGTACCCTTGTGCAGCGCCAGCGTCATCAAGGCAATGATGCCGCCTTCCCCTTTGTTGTTGGCACGCATGATGAAGAAAACATACTTCGCGGTGACCACGATAATGAGCGACCAGAAAAAAAGCGACAGGATGCCCAAGACGTTTTCCGGTGTAATCGGGACGGGGTGGTGTGCGCCACCAAAGACCTCCTTGATGGAATACAGCGGACTGGTTCCGATGTCGCCATAAACAATGCCGAGCGCCGCCAGCGTGAGCGTCGCCAGACGCTTCTTGTCTTGTCCTTGTTGCATGATGTCCCCCTACGGCTGGAAGCGATAGCCCACGCCGGTTTCTGTCAGAAAGTGTTTGGGTTGCGCCGGGTCGTCTTCCAGCTTTTGGCGCAAATGACCGACATAGACCCGAAGATAATGACTGCTCTCGATATAGGACGGCCCCCAGATCTCCCGGAGCAGATTCCGTTGGGTGAGCACCTTGCCGGGCTGTGCAAGCAGGGCCAACAACAACCGATATTCAAGCGGTGTCAGATGGACTGGTTCTCCGCCACGGGTCACTGTGCGCCGCGACAGGTCAACAATGGTGGTGCCGAACTCGATGATCGGGGATGCGCTCTCGCCATGGCGGCTGCGTCGTCTCAGCAGTGCGCGAACCCGGGCCCGCAGCTCCCCCACGCTGAACGGCTTGGTCAGATAATCATCAGCGCCGGCATCCAGCGCATCAATTTTGTCGTTTTCCTGAGCGCGAGCCGAGAGAATGAGTACCGGGACATCGGACCAGCCGCGCAGGTCGCGGATCAGGTCGATACCGTTTCCATCAGGCAGCCCGAGGTCAAGGATGAGCAAATCCGGCTTGCGGGAACCTGCTTCCAGCAGACCTTGGGTCATGGTTTCCGCTTCGGTAACCCGGCAACCCTCTTCTTCGAGGGCAACCCGCACGAAGCGACGAATCTGCTTTTCATCTTCAATGACCAGGACTTTGGCGGGTGTGTTCATAGCCGTTCCTCCTCGACGATTGGCGGGTTGCCTGCAGGTAGCGTGAAACTGACGTTGGCGCCGCCTTCTGTTCGGTTGCCGGCACGGATTTGGCCACCATGGGCTTCCACGATAGCCTTGCAGATGGCAAGGCCCAAGCCAGCCCCCGGCTTTCCGGAAGCGGAGTGGCCGCGAACGAACATGTTGAAAAGTTCGTCGCGTCGATGCTCCGGGAATCCGGGGCCGCAATCCTCGACGCTCACTTCGATGAAGTGGTCAATAAGGCGAGCAGATAGCTGAATGGGCGTATTGGCGGGCGCATATTTCGCTGCATTCTCAAGCAGGTTGCAAAATACGCGCTCGACAAGTACCGCATCGAATTCGACAAGCGGCAAATCCGCCGGCAGATCGACCTTGACCGGGTGGTCGGCCAAGGCGCTGCCGAGTAACTTGATACTCGACCCAACCACTTCCTCGATGGATTGCCACTCGCGTCGTAAAGTTACCTGCCCGGCGTTGAGTCTGGCCATGTCGAGGAGGTTGCCAACCAGACCCGCCAGTCTGGCAGACTGTTCGTGCAGCGCCTGCGCCGTTTCCAGCGCCGCCGGGGGCAAGGCTGGTTTGATCAGGAAGAGTGAATCAGCCAGGCCGACCATGGCCGTGAGCGGGGTTCGCAGGTCATGGGAGAGCGCGGATAAAATCGAACTGCGCAGGCGTTCGGTTAACATCTTGACCTCTGTGGCCTGGGCAATCTCGACGTAATGCAGTCGTTCCAGAGCCACCGCTACCAGGGATGCCAGTGCTTCGAGCAGTGATACCGTCTCAGGCATGGGCTCTTGAGGGTTGTCGGCAAATCGCACGGCCAGAACACCACGAATACGCAGCGAAGCGCGTAGCGGCAAATATAAGGGGGCATAGCCCATGCCACTGACTTCGTCGCTGCGAACCAGGCTTCCGCTCTCCAGCGCCACAATTGCCAGATGAGGCTCTATGGGCAATGCATTGGCGCGGCCTGCATTGACCAATGCCTTTCCGGTTGGGTCCGGGACCAGGACGGTCGATTCGGCGAGCAGTTGCTGCTTGATGAAGTCCACGCTCGTCTCGACAACCTGATCGATTGTCAAGGTCCCGGCCAGTTGGCGTGCCAACTGATAGAGCGCTTCCGTACGCTGTTCGCGCTGTTCAGCCTCCTCCGCTTTCATGCGCAACACTGACGTGAAATGCGCGGTGGTCAAGCCGGTGACCAGCATGACTGCAAAAGTCACCAGGTACTGAAGGTCGCTGACAGCGAGGGAGAAGCGTGGCGTGACGAAGAAGACGTCGAATAAAAGAACACTGAGAATGGATGCCAGAATGGCGGCACCCCGGCCGAGATTGACCGCGACGATCAGGACGGTCAGCAGGAAAAGCATGACGATGTTCACGAGGTCGAGATGCCCAAGCATGGGGGTCGCAACTAACGTGGTGCCAATGCAAGCGAGGACCGTCAGGCCGAAGCGATGCATCGCTGGCAGTTGTTTGTGCCTGGGGCGTAACGGATTAACTGAGCTTTCCATGTCGGTTTTCCTGCTGTGGGATAGTTAAAGACTAGGCTTTCCCGTATAAAAACGATGAACATTCTTCCGATCGGGCTGTAAAAATGTCGTAAATATTGCTGGTCGGACATCAGAAAATTGTCGAGCGGTTTTTGTCTCCCCATTCGGGAGGGTGGCCATGGCAGAGCGGGGCGGGGCAGCCGTTTCAGCGGCTTATAAATGCGGTGCTGGCGCCTGACTTCCGTCGTGTTGGCGCCACAGGTTTTGCAATGAAAGCGTAACGTGGCTGTAATTTTGCGGTCACTGGGCGACAGTATCGTGCGGTCATGCCCAAGGTCAGATCCGTCTTTCTCTCCGATATCCACCTTGGCACGCGGGCGTGCCAGGCGGACCGACTTCTCGATTTTCTGCGCGAACATCCGGCTGACAATACTTTCCTGATTGGCGACATTGTCGACTTCTGGGCGATGAGTCGCAGCATTGCGTGGACGCCGGCACAGAACACGGTGGTTCAGAAGCTGCTGCGCCGGGCGCGGCATGGCGATCGGGTGGTATTCATTCCCGGCAATCACGATGAAGTGTTGCGCGATTACTGCGGCATCGTTTTTGGCGAGGTCGAGGTGATCAACGAGCTGGTTCATCAAACCGCCGATGGCCGGCGTTTCCTGCTCATCCACGGCGACCAGTTCGACCAGGTGACGCGTCACCATCGCTGGGTCGCGGTGCTCGGCGACAAGGCCTACGAATTGCTGGTGCGCATCAACCTGCTGTTGTCGTGGGGGCGGCGCAAGCTGGGGATTTCCGGCTACTGGTCGCTGGCCGGTTACGCCAAGCGCAAGGTGAAAACGGCCCTCAATTTCATTTTTGATTTCGAAGAATCAGCCATCCATCACGCCAGGGAGCGGGGGCTGGATGGCGTTATCTGCGGCCATATTCATTGGGCGCAGATCCGCGAGATCGATGGCCTGACTTACGTGAATTGCGGCGACTGGGTCGATTCCTGTACCGCCATCGTCGAGCATTTTGACGGGCGCCTGGAACTGGTTGCCTGGGGCGATCAGGCGCCGGTTCCCTTGCTGGCGGCGCCAGCACCCGCCTTGGAGGCGGTTGAGTCCATGGAGGTATGAGATGCGCGTCATGATGGTGTCGGATGTCTATTTTCCCCGCGTGAATGGCGTTTCCACGTCGATCGAGACCTTCCGCCGTACGCTGTCGGCGCACGGTGTCGAGGTCACGCTGGTCGTGCCACGCTATGGCAACGAGCCGGATGAGCCTGGGATTGTCCGCGTGACGGGGCGCCCCGTGCCTGGCGATCGCGAGGACAGGCTGGTCGGCTGGCGGGCGATGCAGCACGCCGCGCTGGCGGTTGGGCGGGAGTGCGATCTGGTCCACATCCAGACGCCGTTCATCGCGCACTATGCTGGTCTTAAGGCGGCCCGTACCTTGGGCCTGCCGGTGGTGGCGACCTATCACACCTTGTTTGAGGAGTATTTGCAGCACTATGCCAAATTGATTCCGGCGGGCTGGTTGCGTCGGCAGGCTCGCGCCTTTTCGCGTCGGCAGTGCAATGCGCTGGATGCGGTGGTCGTGCCGTCGACCGCCATGCGCGAACGTCTGGATTCGTATGGCGTAACGTCACCCATGCATGTGCTGCCGACGGGGATTCCGATGGCCCAGTTCGCCGGTGGTGACGGGGCAAGGTTTCGCCGGCAATTCGGTATTGCCGAAGCACGGCCGATGGCGCTATTTGTGGGGCGGGTCGCCCATGAAAAAAACATTGGCTTCCTGCTCGAAGCGCTGGTTCATGCCCTGAAAGCGCAGCCTGATGCCTTGCTGGTGATTGCCGGGGAGGGCCCGGCGATGGCGGATTTAAAAGCGCAGACGGCGGCGCTCGGCGTGCAGGCAGCCGTGCAATTCATCGGCTATCTCGACCGCAAACAGGCCTTGCCCGACTGCTATGCCGCGGCGGATGTCTTTGTCTTTGCGTCACGCACCGACACACAGGGGCTGGTCCTGCTCGAAGCGATGGCGGCCGGTGTTCCGGTCATTGCGCTGTCGGAAATGGGGACTACGGATATTCTGGCGCCAGGGCGCGGCGCGTTTTCGCCACCCGCCCATCCGCAGGCCTTTGGTGAGATGCTGGGACATTTTCTGGCGCAGCCCGAGGCGTGGCGCCATTTGAATGATGAGGCGCCCATCTACGCCCAGGAGTGGAGCGATGGGGCAATGGCCGAGCGATTGGCCCGTCTTTACCGCGCATTGGCCGATTTGAAAATTGGGCAAAAATTGCCGTTGACCGCAGCAGCGTGATAAAAAGTGGGCATGAACGAAACCACCGAGCCAAGCTGCAATCGTTGCCACTATTTTCGGGCTGTCGATGCCACGAGTGGCCTGTGTCATCGCTATCCGCCTGTTTTTTCCGGGGACAGTTCGCCGCGTGAATCACATCACTGGCGCCATCCCAGCGTCGGCTCGCACGGCTGGTGCGGTGAGTTCTGGATCAAGCCGGTTGATCAGACGTCGTCGAGCGGCGTGACCATCTGATTGGTCCGGCGCAGGCGTTCGGCCATGACGCGCATGACCTGAATGGCGAAAAATGGCGTCTGCTGAACGAGGAACTGGAAGCGTTTTTCGTCCACCTCCACAAATTCGCAATCGGTGCGGGCGACCACGCTGGCCGAGCGTGGACCGGGCAGCACAATACTGATCTCGCCGACGATGCTGCCGTGCTGCAATTGCTCGACGACACGGTTACCAACAAGGACGTCGGCGTTCCCGGTGGCCAGCACATACATCATCCGACCCTCGTCCCCTTCCTGAAACAGGGCGGCGCCAGCCTTGATCTTGATAATGGTCGGGTTGTGAGAGAACAGTTCGAAAAAAACCATGGTTGAAGCTTTCGTGGGAGATAGCTTCGCGTTTTATCACGGCCGGCTGTCTGGGTTTATGTCAAAGATGTGACAAGGCGCGGGCGAGCTGCTTAAAAGAGTCTTGGCGAAATCAGACGCAGCCCGATGGAGAACCAGTGCTGGTCATTGATGGCGCCAAATTGGCTGCCATAGGTCGTGTCGATCTGCATGCGATTGGGCACGATCCAGTGCCGAATGCCAACCTGGAAAAACGGGTGACCCTTGTCCTGGCCATAGCTCTCGGCGATCAGCCAGGTTCGGTCGGTGAGTTGTGTTTCACTGCCGAGGCCCCAGGTCAGACGATTTTCCTGATTTTCGCGCTCGCGGGTGTAGCCGAGGTTGGTATGGAAGACGACTCGGTCGTCAAGCAGCGAAAAACTGACGGGCACGTAGAAATACGGATTGCCGCTATGGGCGCTGCCGGGTTGCGTCGCGTAGCCGGCCGCCAGACCCATGCCATAGCCATTGGTTTCCAGCGGCTTGAACAGGGTCTTCAACTGGATGACGGCGGCCCCGCTTTCCGGACGGTTGCCGTCGTAGGCGAGGGCGCCGCCAAGGGTGAATTCGAGATTGCCGCCCGGATTGCAGGCCGGTAATGCCCAGAACTCGTGCTGGTTGCCATGGATATGCGCCCAGGATTCCACCTGGCAGGCCCCCTCGTCGGTCAGCCGGGCGTCGTCGGTAATCATCGGACGTGCGGCATGCGCGCTGGATACGCCGACGAGCAGCAGGAAAGGTACTGAAAGCAGTCGCATGGGCAAATTCTCGAAAGCGTAGGGGCGGATTGTGACATCCAGATGACCTTGGTTGTCATCAAACCTTAGCGCAGCCTGATTAACGTGGGTGCTTTCATGGAGATTTCATGCAGGAACCTTCGTCGAATGAACTCGGCCTCGATCCGGCCAATGAGTCGCCCTTCAAGGGCAAGACCGGTTTGCGTCGGGTCTGGAATGCGCTGAATTACTCGCTGGCCGGGTTAAAGGCGGCCTATCTTTGTGAGGATGCTTTCCGCCAGGAGGTCCTGCTTGCGCTACTGCTGATCCCGCTGACGTTCCTGTTGCCGGTGCCCTGGCTGGGACGCGGTGTGATGATTGCCAGCGTGCTGCTGGTGCTGATCGTCGAGCTTCTCAATTCAGCCATCGAAGCGGTGGTGGATCGGGTCAGCCTGGAAAATCATCGACTGGCCAAGCGCGCCAAAGATATTGGCAGTGCCGCTGTGCTCATTTCCCTGATTCAGGTGCTAGTCGTCTGGACCTGCGTCCTGTTGGGTGTGGCCTGATGTCACTCGCCATCGCCTTCGTCACCGAAACCTTCCCGCCGGAGGTCAATGGCGTGGCGATGACCGTAGGCAGGCTGGTGAGTGGCTTGCGCGCGCGCGGCCATCTGGTCAGCGTGGTCCGGCCGCGGCAGGGCAGGGGAGATGCGGGCCGTGAACATGAGCTGGCGCTGCCCGGCATGCCGTTACCCGGCTACCCCGGCCTCAAATTCGGG
>DAOLIO010000073.1:0-12487 GCA_035328505.1 Azonexus sp. | reverse complement strand
TACGTCGTCGGCGGCTTCTATCGCGTGCATACCGGACGCGGCAAGGACGAAAACCTCAACGCGCCAGGCATGCACTTTGAACCGCTGGCCTTCGAGACCGGCTGCAACATGCCGGACTACGGCTGCAACAACCCGGATGCCGCGCCCAACCGCTTCTACGCCTACGGCGTCGTGGGCCGCCTGGCCTGCCTGGCCGCCGCCATCGAGCTCGAGCGCACAGCACCGCCGGAAGAAGTCTGAGTCGGCATGGCTCAACAACTTCACTTCGAAAAGCATCTGCTCGGCGGCAGCAGCCAGTCACTGAAACTCGCGTTCATTCTCGATCCACTGGCGGACTTGAAGGCCTGGAAGGATTCGTCCGTCGCGATGATGCGCGCGGCCGAAAACCACGGCCACGAGGTGTATGCCATCAATGCCGCGACGCTGGGCTGGCGCAACCCGGACCACAGCCATGCCGGCGGTGTTTCGGGTGAGGCGCTGCACCTGCGCCTGCGCCCGGACGACCACGACTGGTATCGGGAAACCGGCTGTGAATGGATGCCCTTGACCGCGTTCGACGCCGTCATCATGCGCAAGGATCCCCCCTTCGATTTCGAATACCTGACGGCCACCTGGTTGCTGGAAAAAGCCGAGGCGGATGGCGTCAAAATCTTCAACCGACCACGGGCACTGCGCGATCATTCCGAGAAGCTGGCGCTGATGGAATTCGCCCACTTCGCGCCGACCACCGCAATCAGCCGCGACATGGCGCAGATTCAACATTTCATCGACGAGCAGCGCGATGTGATTCTCAAGCCGCTCGACGGCATGGGCGGCAGCCAGATTTTCCGCGTCCATCGCAACGACCCGAACCGCAACGTCATCGTCGAAACGCTGACGCAGGAAGGCGCGCGAACCATCATGGCCCAGCGCTACATCCCCGACATCAGCCGGGGCGACAAACGCATCCTGCTGATTGCCGGCAAGCCTGTGCCCTATTGCCTGGCGCGCATTCCCAAGGCGGGCGAAACCCGCGGCAACCTCGCCGTCGGCGGCACCGGCGTCGCCCAGGAACTGTCGGCGCGCGACCGTGAAATCGCCGAAGCCATCGGCCCTGCCCTGTTCAAGCGCGGGTTGATGCTGATCGGCATCGACGTCATTGGCGACTACCTCACGGAAATCAATGTCACCAGCCCGACCTGCATGGTCGAAATTCGCCAGCAATCCGGCTTTGATGCCGCCGGCGCCTTCATTTCGGCCATCGAGCGCGCATGCGGTCTGGCCTGACATTTTTCCTGATCGCGGTTTTGGCAGTGCTCCTGGCTGCCTGCGGCCGGACACCGTTGCAGGAACAACAAGCCTACGTCTTCGGCACCCGCGTCGAAGTACTGGTCGTCAGCGAAGACCCCGAGCAAGGCCGCAAGGCGATCGCTGCGGTATTGCGCGAATTCGACCGCCTGCACCGGGCCTATCACGCCTGGCAAGACTCCGAACTGACCATTTTGAATTCGGCCATTTTTTCCGGTCGACCGCAGCAAGTCAGCCCGGAGCTCGCCGAATTCGTCCAGGAAGCGCAAGCGCTGTCGAAACAGGGCGATTACCTGTTCGACCCCGGTATTGGCCAGCTCATCAAGCTGTGGGGTTTTCAGGCCGACGAATTCAAGGCCGAATTGCCCGCCCAGGCCGACATCCAGGCCTGGCTGCGCAGCAAGCCCTCCATCGCCGATATACGATTCGACGGTCAGACCATCACCAGTCGCAATCGTAACGTCGCGCTCGACTTCGGCGGCTACCTGAAGGGCGTCGCCCTTGACCGCGCCGCCGCCATCCTGCGCGCGCAGGGCATCAACAATGCGCTGATCAACATCGGTGGCAACATCATGGCGCTGGGCAGCAAGGAAGGTAAAAAATGGCGCGTCGGCATCCAGCACCCTCGCCAGTCCGGCCCGCTGGCTACAGTCACCCTCAACGACGGCGAAGCGATCGGCACTTCCGGCGACTACCAGCGCTTCTTCGAAGTCGATGGCAAGCGCTACGCCCACTTGCTCGACCCACGCACCGGCTATCCAGCCGACCATACGCAAGCCGTGACGGTCCTCGTCCCGCCCGGACCCAGGGCGGGTACGCTGTCCGACGCGACCTCGAAGCCCATCTTCATCGCCGGCCCCGAGCAATGGCGCGAGATGGCACGAAAGATGGATATCGGCCTGGTTTTGCGGGTTGACCGCGACAACCGAATCTTCGTCACCGAAGCCCTGCGCCAACGCCTGGAGTTTGTTGGCAAAGCACCGGAAATGACCGTCGTTCCCTGATGGGCGCAAACGGCTAGCCGAATCGTATACGGCAAGGCGGGATATCTCGTAACATTGCAACATCAGGCAATTAACGACATTTCAATAAAGGTGGCATTCACGATAAGGGGAAGGAATGCTGCGGGGGGTTTCACTAAAGCAGCCGGGTTTCGCCAACAGTCTGGTACTTCGTATCGGCCTGCTGATCCTGCTTTCACTGGCTGTTTTCACCTTCAGCCTCTACTTGCTGATCGGCCGGCCAACCATCGACCGACTGACGGAAAGCCAGATGCGGCTGGCTGCGGAACAACTCGACGCCCGTGTCACCCGCCTTTTCAAGACCGTCGAAGTCACGCTGCGCAGTAGCCAGGGCTGGGCTATCAGCAGCGATATTGAACAATCGCAACTGCGCCGCTTCAACGAGTTCTTCTTCCCCATTATCGCTAATCATGGCGAAATCAGTTCAGTCATTTTTGCCCACGAATCAGGTCGGGAAATCCTGCTCCTGCTGACCAGTGATGGCCACTGGATCAACCGGATCAGCAATCCTGAAGAATGGGGCAGCCAGTCCTACTGGATCACCTGGGACAAGCGCCGCCAGATCGAGAAGGTGGAAATGCGGGAGAGCAGCTACGACGCCCGGCAACGTCCGTGGTTCAAGGGCGCCATGGCCCTCCCCAGCGCCGACGACGTCTTCTGGACCGAGCCCTACATATTCTTCACCACCAAGGAACCCGGCCTGACTGCGTCGATGCGATGGCAGGGGGCAGATGGCAGCAGCTACGTCATCGCCCACGATGTCCGGCTCATCGACCTTGCGGAATTCACGACCCGCATGACCGTCGGCTCGCAAGGCAAGGCCGCCCTCTTTCTCAAGGAAGGCAAGCTGATCGCACCACCGCGCGACCCCCGCTTCAGCAGCCGGGAAGCCATCAATCAGGCCTTGCTGAAAACGGCGGAAGAGCTGGATCTACCCGAATTTGCCGAGGCTTACCGGCTTTGGCAGGCTAACCCCAAGCCGGACCGCGGCCTGCACACCTTTGCGGGCGCCGACGGAAGCGTGGTCAGCCTGTTTCGGCGCCTGGACAACAATACCAGCGGAATCTGGCTGGGTGTCATTGCACCGGAGGGCGATTTTGTCCCGATATCCCGCGACGACCTGCTGCTGCTCGGACTCATCCTGCTCTCGGCCATCGCCCTCGGCATGGCCGTCGCCCTCCATATCGCCCGCCGCTTCGGCGAGCCACTGAATGCACTGGCCGAAGACAGCACCCGGATCGGACAACTGGCACTCGATCAGCCGGTTGCCACCGATGCGCCGTGGCGTGAAGTCATCGCGCTGGCCTCCGCGCTGGAAGGCATGCGCAAGCATCTGCAAAGCGCCCGTCAGGCACATCAGGATGCCAACATCGACCTTGAATTGAAAGTCGCCAAGCGCACCGTCGCCCTGCGACAGAGCCAGACCATCCTGCAAAAACGGGAAGCCTTTTTCCGCGCCGTTTTTGACAATGCCGCCGTCGGCATCATCAGCCTCAATCCGGAAGGCCAGGCGGTACTGGTCAACCCGGCGTTTGCCCGCTTCATTGGCCAGCCCATTGACGCCCTGCTCACCCATCCCGACAAAATTGTTCTCCCCGCTGCCGTGCAGGAACGAATGAACGAGGTACTGCCCCGGATGGCGGCTGGCCAAACCGAAAGTGTGCGCAGCGAATTCGAGTTCACCGGCGCGGAAGGCGAATCGTGCTGGGGCGACGTGCAGATCGCGCCAGTCCGCGACAGTGACGGAAAGCTCGATTCACTGCTCATCACGGTGCTGGACGTGACGGATCGGCGTCAAATCCAGACCGAACTCATCCGGCAATTTACTTTCCTGCAAGCCCTGCTCGATACCATTCCCAATCCCATTTTCTACAAGGGCGAACATACCCGTTTCCTCGGTTGCAACCGGGCTTATGAAACATTTTTTGGGGTTGAACGCAGTCAATTCATTGGCAAAAAGGTACTCGACCTCGAGTATTTGCCCGAAGAAGCCCGTCTGGCCTATCAGGCAGAAGACGAAAAAGTGATTGCAGACTGCAGCCGGGTCAGCCGTGAAGTGCAGTTGCCCGATGCGGAAGGACAGTTGCATGACACCTTGTATTCGGTCACTTGTTTCCGCGCCCCCGATGGCACGGCAGGCGGACTGATCGGCGTCATTGTCGACATTTCAGCGCTCAAGGAAGCCAAGCGCGAAGCAGAACGGGCCCGCGCCATTGCAGAATCGGCGGCCGCGGCGAAGGCCGACTTCCTGGCCAATATGAGCCACGAAATCCGCACGCCGATGAACGCCATCATCGGCATGACCCACCTTGCCCTGCAAACGGAACTCACCCCCCGCCAGAAAAACTACCTGAGCAAGGTCGACAACGCCGCCAAGGGCCTGCTCGGCATCATCAACGACATCCTCGACCTGTCCAAGATCGAAGCCGGCATGATGCATTTTGAACATGCCCCCTTCAGCCTGGATGGCTGTCTCCGGCAGCTCGGCGACATGTGTTCGCTGAAAGCCCGCGAACGCGGCCTCGAACTGCTCTATGACGTCGCACCGGACGTTCCTGATCGCCTGATCGGTGATTCCCTGCGTCTGAGCCAGGTGTTGCTCAACCTGGTCGGCAACGCCATCAAATTTACCGAGACGGGTGAAATCACCGTCCAGGTGGCGAGACTGGCGACCACTGACCAAGGTCTCGAACTCGGCTTCGAAGTTCGCGACACCGGTATCGGCATGACGCCTGATCAACAGGAACACCTCTTCTCGGCCTTTACCCAGGCGGATACCTCGACCACCCGAAAATACGGCGGTACCGGCCTCGGCTTGTCGATCTGCAAACGCATCGTCGACCTGCAAGGCGGCAGCATCTCGGTCACCAGCCAATTGGGCGCAGGCAGCTGTTTCGCTTTCCGTCTCCCCTTCGGCCTGGCGGCGGGCGACGAAGTGGTGCCGCGCCGCATCGGGCTGCCGAACGATCTGCGGGCGCTGGTGGTCGATGACAGTCCGGGTGCCTGCGAAATCTTCACGCAAATGCTCACGACACTCGGCATCGACTGCCACGCGGTCTCTGGCGCCGCTGCCGCCTTCGATGAATTGGCCGCTGCCAATGGTGCCGGCCAACCCTACGGCCTGCTGATCATCGACTGGAAAATGCCGGGCATGGATGGTGTCGAACTCGTCTCCCGGATCAACCAGAGTCCCCACGCCGGTCAGGCCGCCATCGTCATGGCGACCGCCTTTGACCACGAAGAACTGCAAGCGGCACTCGGCCAATTGTCGATTGGTGCCATCCTCAGCAAACCCGCCACGCCATCATCATTGTTCGACAGCATCATGGTCGCGCTGCATCGTGAATCGGGTTCACTCGTCGCCTCCGCCGTCACGCCGGGCAAAATTGCCCGCCAGTTCTTTGGAAAGCGGGTACTGCTGGTTGAGGACAATGAGGTCAATCGTGAACTGGCGCAGGAAATGCTGAGCAACATGGGTCTGAGTGTCGACCTGGCTGAAAACGGCCTGCAGGCTGTTGAACGGGTGCAACACGTTCCCTACGACCTGGTGCTGATGGACTGCCACATGCCGGTGATGGATGGCTACGAGGCCACCGTTCGTATTCGTCATGACCTGCAGATGCGCCAGTTGCCCATCATCGCGATGACCGCCAACGCGCTGCCTGCCGACCGCGAGCGCTGCCTGGCGGTCGGCATGGATGACCACATTCCCAAACCGATCGATGTTGGCGTGCTCAACAACACGCTGGCGCTATGGCTGGGATCCGCCGACGGCACACCACAGTTGCCCACCCCGGTGGGTTCAACGCTGGCGGCCTCGTCTGCCGATCTCGACATCCGCGCTGCGCTCGACCGCATGGGTGGCGACCAGGCGATGTACAACCGTTTGCTGGGCCGCTTTCGCGAAAATCAAGGCGATGCCATCGAGCGCCTGCGCCACGCACAATCCCAAGGCGATGCCGCCACCATGCTGCTGCGCGCCCACACCTTGCGCGGCCTGGCCGGCAACATCGGCGCACTCGCCCTGTCCCGTCTGGCTGGAGAGCTCGAACAAAGGCTCCGGGACGGCATGCAGGTAGCCGATCCGGCCATTGACCAGCTAGTGAACCAACTGGATAACGCGATGGCCATGGCGCTGGCGATTCCGGATAGACCAGTCACCCCGGCGAAACCGCAGGCACCACAGATCCATGAACCGGAAGCCCCGGAAGAAGCCCTTTCTTACCTGCAACAGCTGCTTGATAATGATGACGCAGTCGCGGTCAGTTACTTCAATGAACTGGCGGCCTGGCTTCGGCAAACAGCCGAATCCACTCTGGTCGAACAACTTGCCCGACAAGTCAGCCAGTATGATTTTGAAGAGGCGACCGCCACACTGCAAAAAATCGTTATCGCACGGCGCAACACATGATTCTCTTTGAAGAAAGCTGATTGATCATGCAGCCCCTGATCCCCAAACAATGTGTCCTGGTCGTCGATGACAGCCCTGAAAACATCGATCTGCTCAGCGAAGTCCTGCGCGACGAGTATCGGATTCGCGTCGCCACCTCCGGCGAAAAGGCACTGAAAATCGTTTATTCCGACGAGCCGCCCGATCTCATTTTGCTCGACATCATGATGCCGGGCCTCAGTGGTCTGGAGATCTGTCGCCGACTCAAGGCCAATCCGGATCGCCGGCGCATCCCGATTATTTTCGTGACGGCCATGAGCAGCGTCGACGATGAGAAACGCGGACTCGACATTGGGGCCGTCGATTACATCACCAAGCCGATCAGCCCGCCCATTGTCCAGGCCCGCGTCCGCACCCATCTGGCGCTCTACGACCAGTCACGCGAACTTGAACGCATGGTTCGCCAGCGTACGCAGGAACTGCTCACCACCCGCCAGCAGATCATCCGCCGATTGGGTCGGGCCGCCGAATTCAAGGACAACGAAACCGGCAACCACGTCCTGCGCATGAGCCATTACGCCCGCGTCATTGCAACCTCGCACGGATTGGGGAATGAGGCCGCCAACATCATCTTCAACACCTCGCCAATGCACGACATCGGCAAAATCGGCATTCCCGACGCGATTCTCCTCAAGCCGGGAAAACTCAATGCAGAAGAGTGGGCCGTGATGCACCAGCATCCGCTGATGGGCGCCGAAATCATTGGCAAACACACCAACGAACTCCTGGAAACTGCCCGCATCATTGCCCTGACCCACCATGAAAAATGGGATGGGAGCGGCTATCCGCAACAGCTGAAAGGCGAAGCGATTCCGCTGGAGGGCCGTATCGTCGCCATTGCCGATGTGTTCGACGCACTGGTCTCCGTTCGCCCCTACAAACGCGCCATCCCGATCGACGAAGCGCTGAACTATATGACGGACCAGGCGGGCAAGCACTTCGATCCGACACTGATTGAAGCCTTCAAGCGCGCCCTGCCGGAAATCCTGCGCATCAAGGACATCTACGCCGACGAAAACGGCTCGCTCACCGACCTTGAATTTCATATTCAGGAAATCTACGACCACAAGGACGCCCCGGGCGGATACCCCTCCGTGCTGTCCAATACCGACAGCAACCTGGATTAGAACATTTCAAATTTCGCCGTTTTTTCCGGTTGACCGCAGCAAGCGGTCAACCGGGCCTGAAACAACTACTCCGGCATTTTTGAATCAATCGTCAGCGTCACCGGCCCGTCATTGATCAGGCTGACCTGCATATCCGCTCCAAAAACCCCGGTCGCCACCGGCTTGCCCAGCGCCGCGGACAGCATGTCGACAAATCGCGCGAACAAAGGCTGCGACACATCCCCGCGCGCCGCCCGGCTCCATGATGGCCGGTTGCCCTTCTTCACCGACGCATAAAGCGTAAATTGCGAGACCGCCAGAATCTCGCCACCCGCCGCCACGACATCACGGTTCATGACGCCGGCCTCATCGGCAAAAATCCGCGTACGCACGATCTTGCCCGCCATCCATGCCAGATCCGACTCATCATCGGCAGCCTCGAAGCCCGCCAGCACCAGCAAACCGGATTCGATTTTTCCGCAAATTTTCCCGTCGACCGCAACGGAAGCCTGGCTAACACGCTGAATCACCACGCGCACGAAATACCACCTCCCGAACTGAGCAAAAAGACCGCCGCTCACGGTTTAGTCATCCTGAATACCGCCCTGCTTTCGGCGCAGCACGTGGACCAGCACTCCCAACACCAGCAGGATGAGAAAAGCCCCCTCCTCGACCGCTTTCAACTCGGGCAGCAGACGCTGCGCCAGCTCACCGAAGAAATAGCCGGCGCTCACAATCGTCTGCACCCAGATCACCGCACCCAGCAGATTGAGCCAGAAAAAACGCAACGGCCGGACAAAGCCCGTGCCCATCAGGATAGGCCCGACCGTGCGCAAGCCGACCATGAATCTGACCCCCAGCACGATCAGATCCGGATGCGCAAACACCCGCTTTTGCAGCCAGGGACGACGACTTGCGATGGACGGAAATCGCACCATCAAGCGATCGCCGAAGTGTCGCCCGATCTGAAACCAGAACTGGTCCCCGACAAAACTGAAGACGGTGGCGATCAACACGACGTGGCCCCACGACAGCTGACCGCGATGCACGGCAAAACCCGCCAGCAGCACAATGGTTTCTCCTTCCAGCAGACAGCCGACCGCCAGCGCCAGGTAGCCGTAATCGCTGACCAGCTGCGTCAAGGAAAAAGCGGGAAATAATTCGTTCAGCAATTGGCAGAGCGCTCGGTATAGACTGAAAGCAGCCCGGAAGCACCTTCCTGTAGGGCCGTCGAAGATTATACCGGGCAGCGAAATCGACGTTGGAGAACACAAAATGACAGCACGGCAGGATATTGCACGATTTATCGCCAACTATCGCAGCGAGATTGACGGCGCAGCCCTCTATCGCTCAATGGCTGCGAGCGAAAGCAAAAGCGAAGTTGCAGAACTGTATCGGCGCCTCGCCACCGTTGAAGAAACCCACGCCGAATTCTGGCGCCGCCGCATCGAAAATGCGGGAGTGAAGCCCCCCGAAGGCCGACCCGGCTGGCGAACCCAACTGCTCATCTGGGCCGCCGGCCGCTTCGGAGCGCCGGCCGTGCTCCCCCTGATGGCCGACGAAGAAGCGCGAAATCGCAAGGTTTACGACGATCAGCAAGAAACGCACGGAACCGCCATGCCGGCGCAGGAGCGCTCGCACGCCCGCATGCTATCCCTGCTCGCAGCGCGTTCAAGCACGGGCTGGAACGGGCCCGCCTATTCCCGCCTTGAAGGGCGACACGGCGCCGGGGCCGCCAACAACCTGCGGGCCATGGTGTTGGGCGCCAATGATGGCCTGGTCTCCACCTTTTGCCTGATCATGGGCGTTGCCGGCACATCGGCCAGCACCAGCACCCTGCTGGCAACCGCTGTCGCCGGCACGCTGGCCGGCGCCTGCTCAATGGCCATGGGCGAGTGGATATCCGTCCAGAGCGCCCGCGAGCTGCAAGAAAAGCAGATCGCCAGCGAAGCCGAAGAACTGACGCAATCACCCGCAGAAGAGCAGGAAGAACTGGCGTTGATCTATCAAGCCAAAGGATTTACTGAAACGGAAGCAAAGCAGATTGCCGCCCGCGTCATCGGTGACAAGGATTCGGCGCTCGACACCCTGGTGCGCGAAGAACTGGGCGTCAATCCGGATGATCTGGGCGGTTCGGCCATGGGCGCCGCCGTCTCGTCTTTTCTGGTTTTCCTCATCGGCGCATTGATCCCGGCGCTGCCCATGTTCCTGGTCGCCCAGACAAACGTCGTACAAGCCAGTGCCCTCTCATCGGCCATCGGCCTTTTCGCGCTGGGCGCCGCCATCGCCGTGTTCACCGGAAAGCACCCCGCATTTTCCGGCCTGCGCCAACTACTGATCGGCATGGCCGCCGCCGGCATCACCTTCGGCATCGGTCATCTGTTTGGTGTCTCGGTTGGCGGCTGAAGGTACAACGAACCAAAAAATGGCTTCGTTTGGAGCTTACTCACAAACTTTGCGCTGCTTTCACGACCTCTGTCATTGCGCATTGAGGTCCGGCCTGTTGTCACCGGCATGAGACCGTAGTTCGGCCTTTGCCGACGTACCCCTATCTCCCTTGTAGCGGAGTACCAACCAAGGGAGCCGGTAATTGCCTTACCGATGCTGAAATTCCGCCGCTTGGTGCGCTGCCGGCTGCTTTCAATCCACTTTCGAAGCTTCTAACTGTTCATCATTCTTCTCAACCCACGCTTCAAGTCTTCTAGTGCTCTCGGGCCACACCTCGTTGTACTCATGCTCGAACGTAGTCATGCACATCCAGATGGAGGGTTCGTGGCGTTCTTCATACATCGAACGAATATTGTTCGAGAACACCGTCGAATACTCATCAAAATTGATACTAGAGTATCCAAAGCACATTCCTTCAAAGTTTGGATGTGCGCTCTCAGACAAGTCCGAGTAAAGTTCAACGATGCCCGTGTATTTCTTATCGCAGTGCGTCAATATTGTGAGGATATTTATCGATTCTTGCCTTGTAGTCTTATTTCTGGAGCCAAGGAGAAGGCGTGCCGATTTATCGGAGAAGTCCTGAAAGCTCAGTTTTTCGCCCAGCACCTGCGCCATCAACTGGTTCAGGTGAATCAAAGTGGCGAGCGTTTCAAAGGCACTTCGCAACAGTATGCGGGCACCGAGCGTCCTGTGTGAGCAATGCAGCTCATAGGATTGAGTGAGCAAGTCGTGGAGGCGCCAGAATATAGTCTCCCTGAGAATAAAATTCCGTGTCATGGATTTCCATTTGTATGCCACGGGATTTCTGCTGAGGAGTGCTGCGAGTTCTACCTTGGAACATAGAGACTGTTCCCAATTCTGGAGAGTATTGGCAATAGGCGGCACGATGAACTCACTTAGCTAGGCTGGAGTACCGCCTGGCAGCGGAAATAGGCGACAAATCCTTCTTCAAATGCGCGAAGCAAGGTAGGCATAGACAGTGTTGTCAGGGTGGTTTTGTTCTTATGCGTGGACAGAATTGGCACCGTAGAGATGTCCAGCGCAAACTCCCCTTCATGGGCGAATTTGCTGCGAAGGTCGTAGAGGAAGCGGGCTACCTCTTTAATGTCGTCAGCCGGTTGCCCCTGGACGCGAAATCCCTTGCAAAGTTCTGATTGCCGATGAGAAGGCAGCCTTTCAAAAAAAGCGACACAACGCTTAATGGAGCCAAACGTGGCCTTGTATTCCTCGTGCAGCTTTCGTAGTTTTTCCTTGTCTTCAATTGGAAAGGTGTCGGTATTGCGCTTGGTTAGCCATGCGTAAAAGTCCTGATGCTTTGCACTAGACAGCGATTCGATGAGCGAAAAGAGCGATACCAGCTTAAATGAGTTCGTGAGGTAATCAACGACAGGATTGCAGTCTTCAATGTTGACGTGCCAATCCCCTTTCTTGACAAGGAAAAGGTAGCTCGAGGCAACTCGCAGGAACTCGTCTTTTTGCACATCACTTAGCTGAGAATACAAGTCATCAAATTCAGCTGATGAAGAAAACTGTGATTCGAGAGCCGTACTAGCGTATGGCTTGAGGATGCTCTCTCGCCGGAGGTTGCGAAAGGAGTTCTTACCTACAGCGTGTCCCATATGTAACGCCTTCCTCCGTTTTTCGCTTTGAATTGTTCTGAGCGTACTCCTCCGCGGCTAGCGGACATGTAGCAAATCCGTGATGGGTTGGCTTCTTCCGGAAGGAGGCGGCTGGCAAGAGCCGTGCAGGAGCAGGCTATCAAAGCTTCTAGCAGCCGGATAATGTCCGGAAGCTGCCCGAGGAAAGAGTGACGCTCGTATGGCCTCATAGGGTCGAGTGCCGTCCCTCGTAACAAGAAGCAGGGGGCATCAGGCAGTTGTAATCAACTGCTGACCGCGGGTTTCAACCATGATGGAATCGGCCAGATATTCACCTTTATGCATTCTCAAGAAGCTTTTCCGGATAGCGCTAACAGGCAGATAGTTTGAGGCGCTCGAGCGTTTTCCACTTCTGACTGCGTTCCAGTGGCTTCATAAAAATCAACTATTGAGAAAAAAACCCATAAATTTCTCAACTTATGGGTCTTTTTTCTCAGGTTATGAGGTCACCTACAAACAATAATTGTCAGATGTCGACGCGCGCGCTCAATGCGTTGGTTTCGATGAATGCCCGGC